>NZ_MBDT01000029.1:0-447977 GCF_001702295.1 Pseudomonas sp. S3E12 | reverse complement strand
GAAACCCCACACTACCATCGGCGATGCATCGTTTCACTGCTGAGTTCGGGATGGGATCAGGTGGTTCCAATGCTCTATGGTCGTCAAGAAATTCGGGTACTGAGTCGTGGCCAGCGGGCCTCGCTTCAGCAAATTGGGTATGTGACAGCTGTCGGTGTTTTGTGAAATCTCGAACTTTCGGTTCATTGCGTCTTCACACACCGCAATCTGGCCTTTCGACGCAAATTGCTTGGGTGTTATATGGTCAAGCCTCACGGGCAATTAGTATTGGTTAGCTCAACGCCTCACAGCGCTTACACACCCAACCTATCAACGTCGTAGTCTTCGACGGCCCTTCAGGGGACTCAAGGTCCCAGTGAGATCTCATCTTGAGGCTAGTTTCCCGCTTAGATGCTTTCAGCGGTTATCTATTCCGAACATAGCTACCCGGCAATGCCACTGGCGTGACAACCGGAACACCAGAGGTTCGTCCACTCCGGTCCTCTCGTACTAGGAGCAGCCCCTCTCAAATCTCAAACGTCCACGGCAGATAGGGACCGAACTGTCTCACGACGTTCTAAACCCAGCTCGCGTACCACTTTAAATGGCGAACAGCCATACCCTTGGGACCGGCTTCAGCCCCAGGATGTGATGAGCCGACATCGAGGTGCCAAACACCGCCGTCGATATGAACTCTTGGGCGGTATCAGCCTGTTATCCCCGGAGTACCTTTTATCCGTTGAGCGATGGCCCTTCCATACAGAACCACCGGATCACTAAGACCTACTTTCGTACCTGCTCGACGTGTCTGTCTCGCAGTCAAGCGCGCTTTTGCCTTTATACTCTACGACCGATTTCCGACCGGTCTGAGCGCACCTTCGTACTCCTCCGTTACTCTTTAGGAGGAGACCGCCCCAGTCAAACTACCCACCATACACTGTCCTCGATCCGGATAACGGACCTGAGTTAGAACCTCAAAGTTGCCAGGGTGGTATTTCAAGGTTGGCTCCACGCAGACTGGCGTCCACGCTTCAAAGCCTCCCACCTATCCTACACAAGCAAATTCAAAGTCCAGTGCAAAGCTATAGTAAAGGTTCACGGGGTCTTTCCGTCTAGCCGCGGATACACTGCATCTTCACAGCGATTTCAATTTCACTGAGTCTCGGGTGGAGACAGCGCCGCCATCGTTACGCCATTCGTGCAGGTCGGAACTTACCCGACAAGGAATTTCGCTACCTTAGGACCGTTATAGTTACGGCCGCCGTTTACCGGGGCTTCGATCAAGAGCTTCGCGTTAGCTAACCCCATCAATTAACCTTCCGGCACCGGGCAGGCGTCACACCCTATACGTCCACTTTCGTGTTTGCAGAGTGCTGTGTTTTTAATAAACAGTCGCAGCGGCCTGGTATCTTCGACCGGCATGGGCTTACGGAGCAAGTCCTTCACCCTCACCGGCGCACCTTCTCCCGAAGTTACGGTGCCATTTTGCCTAGTTCCTTCACCCGAGTTCTCTCAAGCGCCTTGGTATTCTCTACCCAACCACCTGTGTCGGTTTGGGGTACGGTTCCTGGTTACCTGAAGCTTAGAAGCTTTTCTTGGAAGCATGGCATCAACCACTTCGTTAACTAAAAGTTAACTCGTCATCAGCTCTCGGCCTTAGAATCCCGGATTTACCTAAGATTCCAGCCTACCACCTTAAACTTGGACAACCAACGCCAAGCTGGCCTAGCCTTCTCCGTCCCTCCATCGCAATAACCAGAAGTACAGGAATATTAACCTGTTTTCCATCGACTACGCTTTTCAGCCTCGCCTTAGGGACCGACTAACCCTGCGTCGATTAACGTTGCGCAGGAAACCTTGGTCTTTCGGCGTGGGTGTTTTTCACACCCATTATCGTTACTCATGTCAGCATTCGCACTTCTGATACCTCCAGCAAGCTTCTCAACTCACCTTCACAGGCTTACAGAACGCTCCTCTACCGCATCACTTACGTGATACCCGTAGCTTCGGTGTATGGTTTGAGCCCCGTTACATCTTCCGCGCAGGCCGACTCGACTAGTGAGCTATTACGCTTTCTTTAAAGGGTGGCTGCTTCTAAGCCAACCTCCTAGCTGTCTAAGCCTTCCCACATCGTTTCCCACTTAACCATAACTTTGGGACCTTAGCTGACGGTCTGGGTTGTTTCCCTTTTCACGACGGACGTTAGCACCCGCCGTGTGTCTCCCATGCTCGGCACTTGTAGGTATTCGGAGTTTGCATCGGTTTGGTAAGTCGGGATGACCCCCTAGCCGAAACAGTGCTCTACCCCCTACAGTGATACATGAGGCGCTACCTAAATAGCTTTCGAGGAGAACCAGCTATCTCCGAGCTTGATTAGCCTTTCACTCCGATCCACAGGTCATCCGCTAACTTTTCAACGGTAGTCGGTTCGGTCCTCCAGTTAGTGTTACCCAACCTTCAACCTGCCCATGGATAGATCGCCCGGTTTCGGGTCTATTCCCAGCGACTAGACGCCCTATTAAGACTCGCTTTCGCTACGCCTCCCCTATTCGGTTAAGCTCGCCACTGAAAATAAGTCGCTGACCCATTATACAAAAGGTACGCAGTCACCCAACAAAGTGGGCTCCCACTGCTTGTACGCATACGGTTTCAGGATCTATTTCACTCCCCTCTCCGGGGTTCTTTTCGCCTTTCCCTCACGGTACTAGTTCACTATCGGTCAGTCAGTAGTATTTAGCCTTGGAGGATGGTCCCCCCATATTCAGACAAAGTTTCTCGTGCTCCGTCCTACTCGATTTCATGACTAAGAGATTTTCGCGTACAGGGCTATCACCCACTATGGCCGCACTTTCCAGAGCGTTCCGCTAATCTCAAAGCCACTTAAGGGCTAGTCCCCGTTCGCTCGCCACTACTAAGGGAATCTCGGTTGATTTCTTTTCCTCAGGGTACTTAGATGTTTCAGTTCCCCTGGTTCGCCTCTTGCACCTATGTATTCAGTACAAGATAACCATCTTATGATGGCTGGGTTCCCCCATTCAGACATCTCCGGATCAAAGTCTGTTTGCCGACTCCCCGAAGCTTTTCGCAGGCTACCACGTCTTTCATCGCCTCTGACTGCCAAGGCATCCACCGTATGCGCTTCTTCACTTGACCATATAACCCCAAGCAATCTGGTTATACTGTGAAGACGACATTCGCCGAAAATTCGATCATACTCAATTAAGAGCCACTCACAAATTTTACCTTAGCCTGATCCGTTACCAGTGAAAGTAACGTTCAGTCTATCTTTCTATCACATACCCAAATTTTTAAAGAACGATCTAATCAAAGACTAGAAATCAACATTCACCATCATACTGATGGAATGCTCATTTCTAAGCTTTCATAACGCAGAAGCAGTAGTGGTGGAGCCAAACGGGATCGAACCGTTGACCTCCTGCGTGCAAGGCAGGCGCTCTCCCAGCTGAGCTATGGCCCCGTATTTCTACAGGCGTTTCCCACACAAAATTGGTGGGTCTGGGCAGATTCGAACTGCCGACCTCACCCTTATCAGGGGTGCGCTCTAACCAACTGAGCTACAGACCCAATTTCGGGCTGCTTCTTTATCGTCTTCTTCAATGAATCAAGCAATTCGTGTGGGAACTTATGGAGCAGCTGATGTCGTCGATTAAGGAGGTGATCCAGCCGCAGGTTCCCCTACGGCTACCTTGTTACGACTTCACCCCAGTCATGAATCACACCGTGGTAACCGTCCTCCCGAAGGTTAGACTAGCTACTTCTGGTGCAACCCACTCCCATGGTGTGACGGGCGGTGTGTACAAGGCCCGGGAACGTATTCACCGCGACATTCTGATTCGCGATTACTAGCGATTCCGACTTCACGCAGTCGAGTTGCAGACTGCGATCCGGACTACGATCGGTTTTCTGGGATTAGCTCCACCTCGCGGCTTGGCAACCCTCTGTACCGACCATTGTAGCACGTGTGTAGCCCAGGCCGTAAGGGCCATGATGACTTGACGTCATCCCCACCTTCCTCCGGTTTGTCACCGGCAGTCTCCTTAGAGTGCCCACCATGACGTGCTGGTAACTAAGGACAAGGGTTGCGCTCGTTACGGGACTTAACCCAACATCTCACGACACGAGCTGACGACAGCCATGCAGCACCTGTCTCAATGTTCCCGAAGGCACCAATCCATCTCTGGAAAGTTCATTGGATGTCAAGGCCTGGTAAGGTTCTTCGCGTTGCTTCGAATTAAACCACATGCTCCACCGCTTGTGCGGGCCCCCGTCAATTCATTTGAGTTTTAACCTTGCGGCCGTACTCCCCAGGCGGTCAACTTAATGCGTTAGCTGCGCCACTAAGAGCTCAAGGCTCCCAACGGCTAGTTGACATCGTTTACGGCGTGGACTACCAGGGTATCTAATCCTGTTTGCTCCCCACGCTTTCGCACCTCAGTGTCAGTATCAGTCCAGGTGGTCGCCTTCGCCACTGGTGTTCCTTCCTATATCTACGCATTTCACCGCTACACAGGAAATTCCACCACCCTCTACCATACTCTAGTCAGTCAGTTTTGAATGCAGTTCCCAGGTTGAGCCCGGGGATTTCACATCCAACTTAACAAACCACCTACGCGCGCTTTACGCCCAGTAATTCCGATTAACGCTTGCACCCTCTGTATTACCGCGGCTGCTGGCACAGAGTTAGCCGGTGCTTATTCTGTCGGTAACGTCAAAACCATCACGTATTAGGTAATGGCCCTTCCTCCCAACTTAAAGTGCTTTACAATCCGAAGACCTTCTTCACACACGCGGCATGGCTGGATCAGGCTTTCGCCCATTGTCCAATATTCCCCACTGCTGCCTCCCGTAGGAGTCTGGACCGTGTCTCAGTTCCAGTGTGACTGATCATCCTCTCAGACCAGTTACGGATCGTCGCCTTGGTGAGCCATTACCCCACCAACTAGCTAATCCGACCTAGGCTCATCTGATAGCGCAAGGCCCGAAGGTCCCCTGCTTTCTCCCGTAGGACGTATGCGGTATTAGCGTCCGTTTCCGAACGTTATCCCCCACTACCAGGCAGATTCCTAGGCATTACTCACCCGTCCGCCGCTCTCAAGAGAAGCAAGCTTCTCTCTACCGCTCGACTTGCATGTGTTAGGCCTGCCGCCAGCGTTCAATCTGAGCCATGATCAAACTCTTCAGTTCAAACATCTTTGGGTTTTTAAGAAACCCTAAACTTGGCTCAGCAATCGTTGGTTATTCTTTGATTTCTCGCGGAGTAACTTGTGATGCTGATAATCTTGTTGACTATCAGTCTGACTCCACAAGCACCCACACGAATTGCTTGATTCAGTTGTTAAAGAGCGGTTGGTTAAGAGCTTTCGTCTCAACCGAGGCGCGCATTCTACAGCAGCCTCATTTGCTGTCAAGTGATTATTTTCAGAAGCTTTCGAAGATTTCTTCAACAACTTCAACCACTTGCGCTTGCGATCTCTCGTCAGCGGGAGGCGAATTCTACAGCGTTACACGCTGCTGTCAACATCTCTTTTTTCTCCGCTTTCGACCGAGAAGATCGAATCGTTAATAGCGTCAAACAACACGACTCTACCAACTCCTTCTGGGCTTCGATGAACTGAAGCAAACCGCTGCCTTATCCTGCATAACTCATTGTTTACCAAGGAGTTTTACGTTTCGACTGCGCCGGAAGTGGGGCGAATTATAGACTTCCAGGATCTGCCGTCAACCTTCTTTTTCATCTTTCTGTCATATAAGTCAAAAACGCCCAAAAACGCAAAAGCCGGCCCCAAGGGGCCGGCCTTCTGCTTACTGAGCCTTACAGACTAGGGAAAGCGAATTGCGACGCTTCATGGCTGGCCCGCTGCGGCCAACGCTGGGTGATCGCCTTGCGACGGGTGTAGAAACGCACCCCATCCGGCCCATAGGCATGCAAGTCGCCGAACAGCGAGCGCTTCCAGCCACCAAAGCTGTGATAAGCCACTGGCACAGGCAATGGAACATTCACACCGACCATCCCCACTTCAATTTCGTCACAGAACAGACGCGCCGCTTCCCCGTCACGGGTGAAGATGCACGTACCGTTGCCATACTCGTGATCGTTGATCAGCTGCATCGCCGCTTCCAGGCTGCTCACCCGAACCACGCACAATACGGGCCCGAAGATCTCTTCCTTATAGATGCGCATTTCAGGCGTCACACGGTCAAACAGACTGCCCCCCAGGAAAAAGCCGTCTTCATTCCCGGCAATACTCAGTCCACGACCATCAACCACCAACTCCGCACCAGACGCAACACCGTCTTCTATATAGCCGCTGACCTTATCCCGCGCCTGGCCCGTCACCAGTGGCCCCATATCCAGCCCACAGGTAGTGCCCGCACCGATCTTCAGCGCCTTGATCTGCGGCACCAGCTTGGCGATCAACGCATCCGCCACCTGGTCACCGACACACACCGCCACCGAGATCGCCATGCAGCGTTCGCCGCAGGAACCATAGGCCGCGCCCATCAAAGCACTGACCGCGTTATCCAGGTCAGCATCCGGCATCAGCACCGCATGGTTCTTCGCCCCACCCAACGCCTGTACGCGCTTACCGCGCTTGGTCGCTTCGGAATAGATGTACTCGGCAATCGGCGTCGACCCCACAAAACTCAGGGCCTTGACTTCCGGCGCCTCGATCAACGCATCCACCGCGCCCTTGTCGCCGTGCACAACACTCAGCACACCTTTGGGAAGACCGGCTTCCTGCAGCAGTTGCGCGATCAGCAACGTCGAACTCGGATCACGCTCCGAAGGCTTGAGGATGAAGCAGTTACCGCAAACAATCGCCAGCGGATACATCCACAGCGGCACCATCGCCGGGAAGTTGAACGGGGTAATACCCGCCACCACACCCAACGGCTGGAAATCAGACCAGGCATCGATATTCGGCCCAACATTGCGGCTGTACTCGCCCTTGAGAATCTCCGGCGCCGAACACGCATACTCCACGTTCTCGATCCCGCGCTTGAGTTCGCCAGCGGCGTCTTCCAGCGTCTTGCCGTGCTCTTCACTGATCAACTGCGAGATGCGCGCTTCGTTCTGCTCCAGCAATTGCTTGAACCGGAACATGACCTGGGCGCGCTTGGCCGCCGGTGTGTTACGCCAAGCCGGAAAGGCCGCCTTGGCCGAGTCGATAGCATGTTGAATGGTTTCGCGGCTGGCCAGTGGCACCTGGTGAATCACCTGGCCGGTGGACGGGTTATACACATCGGCAGTACGGCCGGATTCACTGACCAACTCACCGTTGATCAAATGCTGGATAAGGCTCATGCAGGGCTCCTGAAAAGTTGTTCTATATAGAAGGAGAAATCAGTCGATCTTGTTCAGCACTTCGCCGACCGCATCGAACAGACGATCCAGGTCCTGCGGCTTGCTGTTGAAGGTTGGCCCGAACTGCAGCGTGTCACCGCCAAAGCGCACATAGAATCCCGCTTTCCACAGAGCCATGCCGGCCTCGAATGGACGCACGATGGCATCACCGTCACGCGGCGCAATCTGAATCGCACCGGCCAAGCCGTAGTTACGGATGTCGATCACGTTCTTGCTGCCCTTCAGGCCGTGCAGCGCATTCTCAAAGTGCGGGGCGACTTCGGCCACGCTCTGCACCAGGTTTTCCTTCTGCAGCAGGTCCAATGCGGCCAGGCCGGCCGCGCAGGCAACCGGGTGCGCCGAGTAGGTGTAGCCGTGGGGGAATTCCACTGCGTACTCAGGCGTCGCCTGGTTCATGAACGTCTGATAGATCTCGCTGCTGGCAATCACCGCGCCCATGGGGATCGCGCCGTTGGTGACTTGCTTGGCGATGCACATCAGGTCCGGGGTCACGCCAAAGCTGTCAGCGCCAAACATCGAACCGGTACGACCAAAGCCCGTGATCACTTCGTCGAATACCAACAGAATGTTGTGCTGGTCGCAGATCTCACGCAGGCGCTTGAGGTAACCCTGTGGCGGCACCAGCACGCCAGCGGAGCCGGCCATTGGCTCGACAAACACCGCGGCGATGTTCGACGCGTCGTGCAGTTCGATCAGTTTGAGCAACTCATCGGCCAAGGCGATACCGCCCTGCTCCGGCATGCCCCGGGAGAACGCATTGCTCGCCAGCAGGGTATGCGGAAGATGATCAACATCCATCATCGCCTGACCAAACATCTTGCGGTTGCCGTTGACGCCGCCCAGGCTGGTACCGGCGATGTTCACACCGTGATAACCACGGGCGCGGCCGATCATCTTGGTCTTGGTGGCCTGGCCCTTCAGGCGCCAGTAGGCACGCACCATCTTCACCGCGGTATCGGCGCACTCGGAACCGGAGTCGGTGAAGAACACGTGATTCAGGTTGCCGGGGGTCAGATCGGTGATCTTTTCCGCCAGCTGGAAGGACAGTGGATGGCCGTACTGGAAGCCTGGAGAGTAATCCAGCGTGCCCAGTTGCTTGGCGACCGCCTCCTGGATTTCCTTGCGCGTATGCCCGGCGCCACAGGTCCACAGGCCCGACAACGAGTCGTAGACCTTGCGCCCCTTGTCATCGGTCAACCAGCTGCCTTCGGCGGCCACGATCAGACGCGGGTCACGCTGAAAGTTACGGTTGGCGGTGTAGGGCATCCAGTGAGCGTCCAACTTCAGTTGGCTGGCCAGGGACGATGGGGCGTTTTCGGGCATGTTCATCAGCAAAACCTCGCAGGGCAACAGGCAGCGTCGGGATTGAAAAAGCGTTGTTGCAGCTAAATTGCCATGGGGATAAAGTCGGTGAAATCCAACTCTTCTAACCTTCAGTCAGGCCTTCACTAAACTATGAGCAGCCGTCGACCCGATCCCCTGGCCCAAGTCAGCGACTTCGATATTCGCCTGCTGCGCATCTTTCGCAGCGTCGTGGAGTGCGGCGGCTTCTCGGCGGCGGAAACCGTGCTCGGCATCGGCCGTTCCGCCATCAGCCAGCAAATGAGCGATCTTGAGCAGCGGCTCGGATTAAGGCTTTGCCAACGTGGCCGTGCCGGTTTCTCGCTGACCGAAGAAGGCCGCGAGGTCTACCAATCGGCCCTGCAACTATTAAGCGCCCTGGAAAGTTTCCGCACCGAGGTCAACGGCCTGCACCAGCACTTGCGCGGCGAGTTGATCATTGGCCTCACCGACAACCTGGTCACGCTGCCCCACATGCGCATCACCCACGCCCTGGCACAGCTGAAGGAGCGTGGACCGGACGTACAGATCCAGATCCGCATGATCGCCCCCAACGAAGTCGAACAAGGCGTACTCGACGGCCGCCTGCATGTCGGTGTGGTGCCCCAGGCCAGCGCCCTGTCCGGTCTGGAATACCAGGCGCTGTACAGCGAACGCTCGCTGCTTTACTGCGCGGTTGGCCACCCCCTGTTTTATGCCGACGACAAGCAACTGGGCGACGAGCGCATCGACGCCCAGGACGCCATCGCCCCCACTTTCCGCCTGCCCGCCGAGATCCAGGCCCACTATCAGGCGCTCAACTGCACCGCCAGTGCCTCGGACCGCGAAGGCATGGCATTCCTGATTCTCACCGGTCGCTACATCGGTTACTTGCCCGACCACTACGCCAGCCTATGGGTGCAACAAGGCCGACTGCGCGCGCTGAAACCGGCTACGCGCTTTTACGATTTAAGCCTGGCATCGGTCACGCGCAAAGGCCGTCGCCCTCATTTGGTGCTGGAAAGCTTCCTGGAAAGCCTGGCGGCAACGCGCTAACGCGGGGCTTACGAAAAAGCTGAGCACCTGGACAGCTTTTTGCAGGGACACAGGGACCTAGAACCGTCCGCCTCGAGTTTGCTTGCCATGCCACCAGAATCCTCCAGCCCCAGCGACCTGATCTACGGCCTTAATGACCGCCCCAAACCCGCTCCTGCATTGCTGGCCGCACTGCAACATGTGCTGGCCGCCTTTGTCGGCATCATCACGCCACCGCTGATCATCGGCTCCACCTTGGGCCTGACCGCACACTTGCCCTACCTGATCAGCATGGCGTTGATGGTGTCCGGTGTCGGCACATTCATTCAGGCCCGTAGGCCATTTGGGATCGGCGCCGGGATGATCTGCCTGCAAGGCACCAGCTTTGCGTTTCTCGGCGCGGTGCTGTCGGCCGGGTTTCTGGTCAAGCAACGCGGCGGCAGCCCGGAAGACATCATGGCAATGATCTTCGGCGTGTGCTTTTTCGGCGCTGCCGTGCAGATCATTCTCAGCCGCTTTATTGGTCAGCTGCGCCGAGTGATCACCCCGCTGGTGACCGGGATTGTCATTACCCTGATCGGCATCAGCCTGATCAAGGTCGGCATCACCGATCTGGGCGGCGGTTTCAACGCACCGGACTTCGGCGCACCGGCCAACCTTGCGTTGGGCCTGTTCGTGGTGCTGACCATCATCTTGCTCAATCGCTCCAACACACCCTGGGTGCGCCTCTCGGCGATCATCATCGGCCTGGCCCTCGGCAGCCTCGCCGCCTGGTTCAGCGGCAAACTGGTGCCCCAGGCCCTGGGCGACTTGCCTTTGGTCAGCCTGCCGATCCCGTTTCGATTCGGCTTCAACTTCGACTGGAGCGCCTTCCTGCCGATCGCGCTGATTTATCTGATCAGCAGCATCGAAACTGTCGGCGACCTCACCGCCAACTGCATGATCGCGCGTCAGCCCATCAGCGGCCCGTCTTATATAAGCCGGCTCAAAGGCGGCGTCCTCGGCGATGGCGTCAGTTGCATGATCGCCGCCACGTTCAGCGCTTTCCCCAACACCACCTTTGCCCAGAACAACGGCGTGATCCAACTGACCGGCGTGGCCAGCCGTTACGTCGGCCTGTACATCGGCGTGGTGCTGTTCTGCCTGGGTTTGTTCCCGCTGATCGGTGCCGTGCTGCAACAAATCCCCAAGCCCGTATTGGGCGGCGCAACCCTGGTGATGTTCGGCAGTGTGGCCGCCGCCGGCGTACGCATCCTCGCCCAGGCACCACTGGACCGTCGCAGCATGCTGATCATCGCCACCTCGTTCGGCGTCGGCCTGGGCATCGCCGCCCAACCGAACCTGCTGCACCTGATGCCGACCCTGGTGCAGAACCTGTTCGACTCAGCCATCACCAGCGGCGGCCTGACCGCCATCGTGTTGTGCCTGTTGCTGCCGGAATCCAAGGTGCTCGCTCCTGCCGCAAACCAGGCGCCGGAAAGCGACACCCTGGAACCGCTTTGACGGTTTTATTGCATCGGGACTTGTCTGGGGCTTGAGGGTGGGTTATCTGTGCACACGTCGTCTCTATCGATCAGCACGGAAACCTCCATGAGCCTCGAAGTTCCTGCCCACAGCAACCACGCCGGTAAGCCCGCCAGCCGCATTCGGCAAAAGAACGAACAAGCGATTCTCCAGGCTGCTGAAGACGAGTTCGCGCGCCATGGCTACAAGGGCACCAGCATGAACACCATTGCTGCCAGTGCCGGGCTGCCCAAGGCCAACTTGCACTACTACTTCACCAACAAGCTGGGCCTGTATATCGCGGTGCTCAGCAATATCCTCGAACTGTGGGACAGCACCTTCAACACGCTGACCGCCGAGGACGACCCGGCCGTGGCCCTCTCCCGCTACATCCGCACCAAGATGGAGTTTTCGCGGCGCCAGCCCCAGGCCTCGCGAATCTTCGCCATGGAGATCATCAGCGGCGGCGAATGCCTGACCGAATATTTCAGCCAGGATTACCGCGCCTGGTTCAGTGGTCGGGCGGCGGTGTTCCAGGCCTGGATCGACGCGGGCAAGATGGACCCCATCGACCCCGTGCACCTGATCTTCCTGTTGTGGGGCAGCACTCAGCACTATGCCGACTTCGCCACCCAGATCTGCCGCGTCACCGGTCGCACCAAGCTGACCAAGCAGGATATGGAAGACGCCGGCACCAACCTGATCCACATCATTCTCAAGGGCTGCGGCATCAAGCCGGCCCTCTAGACGAAGCCACTTATGTCTTTCACGCTTACCGGCCTTTGCGAGTTCCGCGAAGAAATTCGCAAAAGCCGCTTCATTACCCTGGCCGCACCGATCACCAGCCCGCAAGAAGCCCAGGCATTTTTCGAGCAGCACAGCGACCTTAACGCCACGCACAACTGCTGGGCCTGGAAGCTGGCCGATCAATACCGCAGCAGTGACGACGGCGAACCCGGCGGCACCGCAGGACGGCCCATCCTGGCGGCCATCGAGGCCCAAGGTTTCGATCAGGTCGCGGTGCTGGTGATTCGCTGGTATGGCGGCATTCAACTCGGTACCGGCGGCCTGGCCCGCGCCTATGGCGGCGGTGCGAACAAGTGCCTGCAAAATGCCGAGCGCATCGAACTGATCAGCCGCGTGCCGCTGAGTTGCGCCTGCGGATTCTCCGAGCTGAACCTGGTCAAATTGCGCGTCGCCGAGTTGGGCGGGCTGGTGCTGGAAGAAACCTTCACCGCCAATGGCGTGGAGTTACAACTGGCCCTGGGCGATGCCCACATCGACACCCTGCAAACCCAGCTCGCCGACCTGAGCCGTGGGCGCATCCTGCTGCAACGCTGAAACTGCTAATGTTGTTCGCTGAACACCCTGAACCGCGACTTTTAAAGGAAGCCTTCATGTCTACGCCAAAAACCGCACTGATCATCGGCGCCTCACGCGGCCTGGGCCTCGGCCTGGTCAAGCAATTGCTCCAGGACGGCTGGGACGTGACCGCCACCGTGCGTGACCCGAACAAGGCCGATGCCCTGAAAGCCGTGGGCCCGGTGCAGATCGAGAAACTCGACATGGACGATCAGCAAGCCGTGATCGCCCTGAACCAGCGCCTCAAGGACCGCACCTTCGACCTGTTGTTCGTCAACGCAGGCGTCAAGGGCCCCGCCAATCAAGAACCTGGCCATGCCACCCTGGCGGAAGTCGGCCAGCTGTTCTTCACCAACGCCGTGGCGCCGATCAACCTGGCCCAGCGCTTCGTCGGGCAGATCCGCAAGGACAGCGGCGTGCTGGCGTTCATGAGTTCAGTACTGGGCAGCGTGACCATCCCCGATGGCTCGGACCTGGCGCTGTACAAGGCCAGCAAGGCCGCACTCAACTCCATGACCAACAGCTTCATTACCCAACTGGGCGATCACAAACTTACCGTGCTGTCGCTGCACCCGGGCTGGGTGAAGACCGACATGGGTGGCGAAAACGCGCACATCGATGTCGACACCAGCGTGCGCGGCCTGGTGGACCAGGTGAACGCCTACACCGGCAAGGGCGGCCATCACTTCGTGGACTACAAAGGCGACACCATCGCCTGGTAAGCCGCACAGGGTCGTTATCGAGCGATTGCCGTCGATAACGATCCACGCGTAGACTGCCCACCTCGCCCTCACCGGCGACCCTGGATCAGCAGACAGGGCATCACTGAGCTGGCAAACCTGAACCCATCATTCAGAGGAGCCGGCCAATGCCTGCGACCCGTATCTGGTTAAAAAACCCCCTCGCGATTTTCACCGCCAACAGCCTCGACGCCCGTGGCGGCCTGGTGCTGCAAGACGGAGTGATCGCCGAAGTGCTGGCACAGGGTCAGGAACCCGCACAGCCCTGCGCCCAAGTGTTCGATGCGCGTGAGCATGTTGTCCTGCCCGGGCTGATCAACACCCACCATCACTTCTATCAGACCCTGACCCGCGCCTGGGCGCCGGTGGTCAATCAGCCCTTGTTTCCCTGGTTGAAAACCCTGTACCCGGTCTGGGCGCGACTGACTCCGGAAAAACTCGCCCTGGCGTCGAAGGTGGCACTCGCGGAGTTGCTGCTCTCGGGCTGCACCACGGCGGCAGACCATCACTATCTGTTCCCCGACGGCCTGGAAAACGCCATCGATGTACAAGTCGACAGCGTGCGCGAACTGGGTATGCGCGCCATGCTCACCCGCGGCTCCATGAGCCTGGGCGAAGCCGACGGCGGCCTGCCACCGCAACAGACCGTGCAACAGGGCCAGGTCATCCTCGACGACAGCCAGCGCCTGATCCGCGAATACCATCAACGCGGCGACGGCGCGTACATCCAGATTGCCCTGGCGCCCTGCTCACCGTTTTCCGTCACCCCGCAAATCATGCAAGCCAGCGCCGAACTGGCCAACAGCCTGGATGTGCGCCTGCACACCCACCTGGCCGAAACCCTCGACGAAGAAGATTTCTGCCGGCAGCGCTTCGGCCTGCGCACGGTGGATTACCTGGACAGCGTCGGCTGGCTCGGCCCGCGTACCTGGCTGGCCCATGGCATTCACTTCAACCCGGATGAAATTGCCCGCCTTGGCGCCGCCGGTACGGGCATCTGCCATTGCCCAAGCTCAAATATGCGCCTGGCCTCCGGCATCTGCCCGACCCTGGACCTGATCGCTGCCGGCGCGCCCATCGGCCTGGGTGTGGACGGCTCTGCCTCCAACGATGCGTCGAACATGATCCTCGAAACCCGCCAGGCCCTGTACATCCAGCGCCTGCGTTACGGCGCCGAAAAGATCACCCCCGAAGGCGTGCTGGGTTGGGCGACCAAGGGGTCGGCGCAGCTACTCGGGCGTACGGATATCGGTGAACTGGCCGTAGGCAAACAGGCTGACCTGGCGCTGTTCAAACTGGATGAGCTGCGTTTTTCCGGCAGCCACGATCCGATCTCCGCACTGCTGCTGTGCGGCGCGGATCGGGCGGACCGGGTGATGATCGGCGGTCAATGGCGGGTTATCGACGGGCAGGTGGAAGGCCTGGACCTGAAAGGCTTGATCGCCGATCACAGCCAGGCGGCGCGTAACCTGATCCATCCCCTGTAGGAGCGAGGGGGACGCATAGTTCTTGCCCGTGAAAAACGTCAACGATAACGCGGGTTTTCTGGTTTAACGCGGCGCTCTCAGGTTCTTCGCGAGCAAGCTCGCTCCTACAGGCCCAACAGCGACAACATGATAAAGGTCGCAAACAACACAAAATGGGTCATCCCTTCGATGGCATTGGTTTCGCCATCGTTGAGGTTGATCGCACTAACGATCAGCGTGATAAACACCATCACCGTTTGCACCGGCGTCATCGCCATCTGGAACGGCTGGCCGGTATAGAGCGCCATGGCTTCCATCACCGGCACCGTCAGGATCACCGTCGACAACGACGCGCCCAGGGCGATGTTCACCACCGACTGCATGCGGTTGGCCAATGCGGCCCGCAAGGCCGTCAGAATCTCCGGTGCCGCCGAAATAGCCGCCACCACAATCGCCGTGATCACCGGCGGTGCGCCCGTGCCTTCCAGGCCCAGGTCGAGGGTCTTGGACATCACCTCGGCCAGCGCGCCAATCACAATCACGCCAAACACCAGGGTAGCGATGGAGAACGCCAGGTTCACCGGCGGCGACGCTTGTTCCTCCGGCAGCTTCTTGCGGCGCTTTTCCGGGTAGCTGTAGCTGAAGAAATAACTGTGAGGCCCTACCTGCATGCGCAGGAACAAGGTGTAGAGCACCACCATCGCGCCGATGGTGAAGGCCGAGTAAATTTTCCAGTCGGCTTCGGGGATAAATTCCGGCACCACCATCGACACGCCCATGGCGGTCAGGATCATTACGCTGTAGGTCCGCGCCGAATCATCATTGTAGGACTGTTCGCCATGCTTGATGCCGCCCATCAACGCTGCCAAACCGAGGATGCCGTTGATATCGAGCATCACCGCCGAATAGATGGTGTCGCGCACCAGAGTGGGTGACGGCTCATTGCTCATCATGATCGCCAGGATCACCACCTCCACCAGCACTGCGGCGAGGGTCAGGATCATGGTGCCGTAGGGATCGCCGACTTTTTCCGCCAGTTGCTCGGCGTGGTGGGCCACGCGCATCGACGCCACGACGATAAAACCGATCAACACCACGCCGGCCAACAGTGCCACCATTTGCCCGCTGTGCAGCATCCAGTGCTCCAGCGGGTAGGCGGCGATGGCGGCAATCAGCGCCAGCAGCATGAATTTTTCTTGCTTGAGGGATGTGAGCATTCCGGGCCTTTTAGTGCGGCAAATCGTCATTGATGGGGTACAGACTGCGCCAAGCCGCTAACGTTTCGTTACACCTTAGTTCACACAGCCCTTGCGTGAACAAATCGAATACTCTCCTGCTGGTCAGGTTTTGCCGATTATTTCAGCCATGGCCTGTAGAATGCCGCCATTGCACCTGATGAGAATTTAGAAAATGTACGATTGGCTCAACGCCCTGCCCAAGGCTGAATTGCACCTGCACCTGGAGGGCTCGCTGGAGCCTGAGCTGCTGTTCGCCCTGGCCGAGCGCAACAAGATCGCGCTGCCGTGGAACGACGTGGAAACCCTGCGCAAGGCCTATGCCTTCAACAACCTGCAAGAGTTTCTCGACCTGTATTACAAGGGCGCCGACGTGCTGCGCACCTCCCAGGATTTCTACGACTTGACCTGGGCTTACCTGCTGCGCTGCAAAGCCCAGAACGTGATCCACACCGAGCCCTTCTTCGACCCGCAAACCCACACCGACCGTGGCGTGCCGTTCGAAGTGGTGCTCAACGGCATCGCCGCGGCGCTCAAAGACGGCGAACAGCAACTGGGCATCACCAGCGGTTTGATCCTCAGTTTCCTGCGCCACCTGAGCGAAGCAGAAGCCGAGAAAACCCTCGACCAGGCGCTGCCGTTCCGCGATGCGTTTGTGGCCGTGGGCCTGGACAGTTCGGAAATGGGTCATCCGCCGAGCAAGTTCCAGCGTGTGTTCGACCGCGCCCGCCACGAAGGCTTCCTCACAGTCGCCCACGCCGGTGAAGAAGGCCCGCCCGAGTACATCTGGGAAGCGATCGACCTGCTGAAAATCCAGCGTATCGACCATGGCGTACGCGCCATCGAAGACGAGCGCCTGATGCAGCGCATCATCGACGAGCAGATCCCGTTGACCGTCTGCCCGCTGTCCAACACCAAGCTCTGTGTGTTCGACGATATGGCCCAGCACAACATCCTCGACATGCTCGAGCGTGGCGTGAAGGTCACGGTGAACTCGGATGACCCGGCGTACTTCGGCGGCTATGTCACCGAGAACTTCCACGCGTTGTACACCTCGCTGGGCATGACCCAGGACCAGGCCAAACGCCTGGCGCAGAACAGCCTGGATGCGCGCCTGGTAAAACCCTGACTGGACGGAAAGTCATCATCGCCCGGCCCATGGAATCAAAAAGGGCCAGGGCGAGGATGGCAAACCCTCAAGGCTAAGGTTGTTCGGACATGGCCAATCGGGTGATTTCTGCCAGCCCGTTGTCGTTGAGCTGCACCGCCTGGGACTCGTTGACCAGGCTGATCCAGTTCGATTGCAGGAACAACTGCAACAGCCCCGCACCCAGCGCGCCGCCCAGGTGCGGTCGCCGCTGGCTCCAATCGAAGCAGTCGCACACCAGTGGCGACGCCAGCGCCTGGGTGTAAATACCCAGGCCCGCCAGGTGCTGCGCGCCCTTGATCGTCACCTCAATGCGTTGTTCATGACGCTCGATCCACCCCGCCACCAACATCCGCTCATGCAGATCCGCCGCCACTTCGCCGCCGAGGTGGCCCTGGCACAGCCGCGCATGTCGCAACAATGGCGGCGCCACCAACACCGGCGGTGAAGCATGCGGCGCACTACGTGCGGCGCTGGCCAGGGTTGTACTGGCCAAGGCATCGATGGCGACGCTGACATCGGCCGCCGCCATGCGAAACAGCCGCTTGCCACGCCGGCCCTCGGTACGCAGCAAGCCACTCCCCGTCAGCCGTGCCAGATGGGCATTCGCCGAGGCAGGTGACAACCCGGCAAGCAGCGCCAGTTCCTCCGACGACTTGGCCGAGCCGTCCATCAGGGACCAGAGCATGGCGGTGCGTTTGGGTTCGGCGAGCAAGCTGGCGATCTGACTGATGCATGGTGCTTCTTCCATCGATTCACTCCCTGTCGAATTATTTTTCTGCTGTGGTGGGCGCCAAAGTATAGGTGCGTAAACCAGCGGTTCCGCGGCGTCTGACAGCGTGAATAGGGACAGGAGCTGAGTGAAATTTCCTTGTGTGATGGAGGCTGTTAGGTCGTACCCAATCGCTCCGGCAATTGAGCGGTCAATGTCGCACAGCGCGACACGAGCATTTCCCGCAGCAGGTTGATGGGTTTGCTCAACTGGGCCCGATGGGCGCACAGCAAATTGAGCGGTGTGCGCTCGCCACGCAATTCAGGCAAGACCAGGCGCAAGCGCCCGGCCAGTACATCGGTGCTCACATCCAGCCAGGATTTGTAGGCAATGCCCACGCCCGCCACCGCCCAGCGGCGAACCACATCGGCATCGTCGCTGAAGCGATCACCACTGACCGTGAGGCTGACTTCGCGTTTGCCATCGTGGAAGCTCCAGTGGTCATGCACTCGGCTGCCAAGCATGTAAAGCAAGCAATTGTGCTGGGCCAATTGCTCCAACTGTCGCGGCTCGCCATGACGCGCGAGATAGCTGGGGGCTGCGCACAACACGCGAACGTTGTGCGGCGCGACGGGCAGGGCGATCAGGCTGGAATCTTCGGGCTCGCCATAGCGCAGGGCAATGTCCACCGGCTGGCGGAACAGGTCGGCAATCCGATCGCCCAGCAGCAGGCGCACGGTGAGTTGCGGGTACTCGTGCTGAAATTCGTCCAGCCAGGGCAGTAATTGGTTGCGGCCGAAATCCGAGGGGGCCGAGAGTTGCAACACCCCACTGACATGGTCCTGGCCACTGGCCAATAAGCGCCGTCCTTCGTCCAGGGCGCTCAATGCAGTTCGGGCATATTCCAGGAAACCCTCACCTTCGGCGGTCAGGCGCAGGCTGCGGGTGGAGCGCGCCAGCAAACGCGTGCCCAGCTGCTGTTCGATACGCTTGAGCGCCGCGCTGGCCACGGCGGGCGACAGGTCCATCACCCGCGCCGCCGCCGATAAACTGCCCAGGTCCGCGGCGCGTACAAACAACTGCAAATCATCAAAACGCAGCATTCAACCACCTATTATCAAAATATTATTGAAACAGAGTGCTGTTTTAGCCGCTTTTATCTTGCAGGGAAATGGCCAATCATCTGCCCATCCCGTTATCACGTGTCTGGAGTTGAATATGTCCACAGCCTTTAATGTCATCGCCACGCTGATCGCCAAACCGGGCCAACAGGCCACCTTGGAGCCGCTGCTGCGCGACCTGCTGGAACCCACCCGTCTTGAAGCCGGCTGCGAGCAATACGACCTGCACCAGGACCTGCAACACCCTGAGACCTTCTACATGCTCGAACGCTGGAGCGATGACGCCGCACTGGCCGACCACGACCAGAGCGCGCATATCCAACATTTTCGCGCTAAAGCCGCTGATGTCATCGAACACTTCGAACTCAAGCGCCTGAAGTTTCTCGCCTGATCACCGCCTTTTTCCGGAGCCCCCATGAAAGCCATTGCCTACTACGCGTCACTGCCGATCAACGATGAAAAATCCCTGCAAGACATCCAACTGCCGGAGCCCGTCGCCGGCCCCCGCGACCTGCTGGTAGAAGTCAAGGCCATCTCGGTCAACCCGGTGGACACCAAGGTGCGCCAGAACGTCGCGCCGGAGAACGGCGCGGCCAAAGTGCTGGGCTGGGACGTGGCCGGTGTGGTCAAGGCCGTCGGCAGTGAAGTGAGCCTGTTCAAAGTCGGCGACAACGTGTTCTACGCCGGTTCCCTGGTCCGCCCGGGCGCTAACAGCGAACTGCATACCGTGGATGAACGCATCGTCGGCCACATGCCCAAGAGCCTGGGCTTTGCCGAAGCCGCCGCGCTGCCGCTGACCGCCATCACTGCCTGGGAGCTGCTGTTCGAACGCCTGCAAGTGCGTGAAGGTAAAGAGGCTGAAGGCCAGAGCCTGCTCATCGTCGGTGCCGCCGGTGGCGTGGGTTCGATCCTGACCCAACTGGCCAGCCAGCTCACCGCCTTGACGGTGATCGGCACCGCGTCGCGCCCGGAAACCCAGGAATGGACCAAGGCACTTGGCGCCGACCTGGTGATCGACCACAGCCAACCGCTGAGCGAAGCGCTGAAACAAGCCGGCCACCCGCAGGTGACCCACGTCGCCAGCCTGACCCAGACCGAGCATCACCTGGACCAACTGGTCGAAGCGCTGCAACCCCAAGGCAAGCTGGCGCTGATCGACGACCCCAAGGCGCTGGACGTGAGCAAACTCAAGCGCAAGAGCCTGTCGCTGCATTGGGAGTTCATGTACACGCGCTCGATGTTCGAGACCCCGGACATGATCGAGCAGCACAACCTGCTTAATCGCGTGGCCGAACTGATCGACGCCGGCATCTTGAAAACGACGGTGGGCGAGCACTTCGGTGTGATCAATGCGGCGAACCTGCGCCGTGCCCATGCACTGCTGGAAAGCGGCAAGGCCAAGGGCAAGATCGTGCTGGAAGGGTTCTGAAGATAACGTCTGTCAGTGTCGTCCGTTATTCGTGTGAGTGATGGACGACACCGCTAGTCAGAGAGTTGATCTTTGTCATATTTATGAGCGTATTCGGGTTTATATTGGCCGCCTTTGCCACGATTCTTTTACGTGAGGAAGTCAGCAATGAAAATCCTGATAAAAGCGTTAGCAAAATCCCCAGGCAATAAATGGCAGGTTCGTCTCGACGGCGATGCGTTCACCTTCCGCAGCGAGGCCGAGGCCCGCGCCTTTGCCGAGACCCTGCAAGCCCGTATCCAGGCTCCCCACCGCTTCCCGCTCAGCCAGCAACGTTCCGCCGCTGGCTGACCTGCATTTCAGCCCTGCGCCTGCGTGGCCCTTGCCCGTTGCAGGCGCTGGGTCGACATCGCAATCGTCACCGCCAACACCCCGCACAAGCTGATGACCATCGCCATCGGCATCGCCGTGCCGTCGTGCAGCACGCCCACCAACGAAGCCGCCCCTGCCGCCACGCCAAACTGAATGCAACCGAGCAAGGCCGACGCGCTGCCGGCCCGGGCGCCCTGCCCGCTCATGGCGCAGGCCGAGGTGTTGGGCAGAATGCAGCCCAGGCTGGCGATACAGATGAACAGCGGTACCAGCAACGGCCATAACGCTTCGGTGCGCAAGGCCGCGATGCCCAACAGCGACAGCGCCGCCAGCAGATAGACCCACACCGTGCGCGACAGCAGAAACGCCGGGCCACGCTTGGCCAGCAGCCGCGCATTAACCTGTGCAACCAGGATGAACCCGGCGGCGTTGGAGCCGAACAGCCAGCCGTAATGCTCGGCGGGCACGCCATAGAGTTTGATAAATACGAACGGGGAGCCGGCGATGTAGGCAAACATCCCGGCAATCGAAATGCCTCCGGTCAGGGCGTAACCGAGGTAGACCCGGTCTGACAACAGCGCGCCATAGCGGCGCAGCGACCCGGACAAGGGTTGACGCGGCTGGTGCGCCGGAAAGGTTTCCGGCAAACCGACCGCCACGGCAATCGCCGCCATCACGCTGAAGATCGACAGTGCGAGGAAAATCGACTGCCAGCCCCATAACCCGACCATCACCCCGCCTGCCAACGGCGCAAGGATCGGCGCCAGGCCGGTCACCAGCATCAGTTGCGAATACACCTTGGCCGAGCCCACCGCATCACATTTGTCACTGACCACGGCGCGGGAAATCACCATGCCCGCGCAACCGCCGAGGGCCTGCACGAAGCGTGCGCCAATCAGCCATTCCAGGGACGGCGCGTATGCGCAGGCAAAGGACGCCAGGGTAAACAGGGTCACGCCGCTGAGCAGCGGGCCGCGTCGACCAAAGCGGTCTGCCAGTGGGCCGTAGATCAGTTGGCCGATGGCCAGGCCGGCGAAATACACCGCCAGGGTCAGCTGGATATGTTTTTCGTCGGTCCCGAAGGCCGTCGCCATGGCAGGAAAGCCAGGCAGGTAGAAATCGATCGCCAGCGGCGCGAAGGCGCTCAAGGCGCCCAGAATCAGGATTATGCGAAGGTTCATCAGGCACCCAAGTGTGTCGGCAGCCCGACAGTTTAGCCGCGCTTGGGTGCATTGAATACGATAGCTCGCTAACTATTTGAATGGGTCAGGCGAGCTTGGCGCTGTAGCCCTCTTCGCTGATCAGGCTGATCACTTCCTCGGCAGACAGGCGGCTTTCGACGCCCACCTCTTTCGCCGCCAGGTCGACCTTCACGCTGGCCGCCGGATCCTGGCTCTGCACCGCCTGGGTGACCGCCCGAACGCAATGGCCACAGGTCATTCCTTCAACGCTGAATATTTGCATGACATGACTCCTTTGATGAGGTTGAACCCAGTCTTGACCTTGCCACGATGGCAAGGTCAAGTTCTGAAACTTTCGGCCGGGCTGGTATTACACCGCGGCGTCGGCCAAGCTTCACCCATCTTCGATTCAAACCACGGAGCATTCGCCATGCGCTGGTCGTTTTTTGGCCTTGTCGGCCTGATGAGCTTGTCTGCCGCTGCGCCCCAGGCCCTCGCCGCAGAAGACTATGCGGTGCTGATCATTTCCCGCGAACGCCTGGAAGTACCGACCAATTGCGAGATCGGCCTGTACATCCAGGACCAGTTGGCCGGGCGCCTGTTCCAGGAACAGTCCACCTCGTTCAACCTGCCCGCCGGCAATGTGTCGCTGCGCCTGAAACTGCTGCCGGGCCAATCACCGGGTTGCTTGCCGGGCCTGCTCGCGCCGCCGGCGCAGAACATCACGCTCAAGGCCGGTGACGTACGCAAGTTGCGCATTGCCCAGGGCCCGGAAGGCATGTACCTCAAACCCGCCGCACTGGAATACTGAAGACGCTTGACCTTCCCCACAGGTCAAGGTTGATCCTAGGGGCAACTTCTCTGGAGGACTGCCCCATGAATGGATCCACCACCTTTGACCTGCCCATCGGCGGCATGACCTGCGCCAGTTGCGCCGGGCGTGTCGAGCGCGCGCTGGGCAAAGTGCCGGGGGTGCAAAGCGTCAGCGTCAACCTGGCCAACGAGCGCGCCCACGTCGAAGTGCTGGGCCAGATCGACCCGGCCGTGCTGATCGCCGCCGTCGACAAAGCCGGCTACACCGCCAGCCTGCCGCAAAGCGAAACCAAGACCGAGGCCGATCAGGCCCAACGCCTGCACCGCGAGCGCTGGTCGCTGCTGCTGGCGATTGTGCTGGCATTGCCCCTGGTTCTGCCGATGCTGGTGCAACCCTTCGGCCTGCACTGGATGCTGCCGGCCTGGGTGCAGTTCCTCCTGGCGACCCCGGTGCAATTCATCTTCGGTGCACGCTTCTACATCGCAGCCTGGAAAGCCGTGCGGGCCGGCGCCGGCAATATGGACCTGCTGGTGGCCATCGGCACCAGCGCCGGTTACGGCCTGAGCCTCTATGAATGGCTGACCGCGCCCGCGGGCACCATGCCCCATCTGTACTTCGAAGCCTCGGCCGTGGTGATCGCCCTGGTGCTGCTCGGTAAATACCTGGAGAGCCGCGCCAAACGCCAGACCGCCAGCGCCATCCGCGCCCTGGAAGCCCTGCGCCCTGAACGCGCGATGCGTGTACAGGCTGGCCGCGAGGAGGATGTGGCCATCAGCGCGCTCAAACTCGATGACCTGGTGCTGATCAAACCCGGCGATCGCTTCCCGGTGGACGGTGACGTGGTAGAAGGCCAGAGCCATGCCGATGAGGCACTGATCAGCGGCGAAAGCCTGCCGGTGCCGAAACAGCCCGGCGACGCCGTCACCGGCGGTGCCATCAATGGTGAAGGTCGCCTGCTGGTGCGCACCACCGCGCTCGGTGCCGAAAGCGTACTGGCGCGCATCATCCGCCTGGTGGAAGACGCCCAGGCCGCCAAGGCACCGATTCAGAAGCTGGTGGATAAAGTCAGCCAGGTATTCGTGCCGACCGTGCTGGTGCTGGCGTTGATCACGTTGGTGGGCTGGTGGCTGTACGGTGCGCCGCTGGAGACCGCGATCATCAACGCCGTGGCGGTGCTTGTGATCGCCTGCCCGTGCGCACTCGGGCTGGCTACACCGACCGCCATCATGGCCGGCACCGGCGTGGCCGCACGCTACGGCATCCTGATCAAGGACGCCGAAGCGCTGGAGCGTGCCCATGAAGTAAGCACCGTGGTGTTCGACAAAACCGGCACTCTAACTTCCGGCACCCCGAAAATTGCCCATTTGGCGGCCGTAGATGGCGATGAAGCCACATTGCTGCAACAGGCCGGTGCGCTGCAACGTGGCAGCGAACACCCGTTGGCCAAGGCGGTGCTGGACGCGTGCAACGAGCAAGGCCTGACGGTGGCGGACGTAAGCACCAGCCAATCCCTGACTGGACGTGGCATTGCCGGCACCCTCGACGGACGCCAACTTGCATTGGGAAATCGGCGCCTGCTGGAAGAAAACGGCCTGGACGCGGGTGGGCTGGCCGACTCTGCCACGGCCTGGGAGGCCGAGGGCCGCACCTTGTCCTGGCTGATCGAGCAAGGCGCACAACCCCGTGTGCTCGGGCTGTTTGCCTTTGGTGACACGCTCAAGCCAGGTGCGTTGGAAGCGGTGGCACAACTCAAGGCCCGACACATCGGCAGCCACTTGCTCACCGGCGACAATCGCGGCAGCGCCCGCGTCGTTGCCGAAGCGCTGGGCATCGATGACGTACACGCCGAAGTCCTGCCCGCCGATAAAGCCGCCACCGTCGCCGAACTGAAAAAAACCGGCGTGGTGGCCATGGTCGGCGACGGCATCAACGACGCCCCGGCCCTGGCTGCCGCCGACATCGGCATCGCCATGGGCGGCGGCACCGACGTGGCCATGCATGCCGCCGGCATCACCTTGATGCGCGGCGACCCACGCCTGGTCCCGGCCGCCCTGGAGATCAGCCGCAAGACCTACGCCAAAATCCGCCAGAACCTGTTCTGGGCTTTTGTGTATAACTTGATCGGCATTCCCCTGGCCGCATTCGGCCTGCTCAATCCGGTGCTTGCAGGTGCGGCCATGGCCTTGTCCAGCGTCAGTGTCGTGAGCAATGCCTTGCTGTTGAAAACTTGGAAACCCAAGGAATTGGAGGATCAACGCCCATGAACATCGGCCAAGCCGCCCGGCAAAGCGGGCTGAGCGCGAAGATGATTCGCTACTACGAATCCATCGGCCTGCTCAAGGCGGCCCATCGCACCGACAGCGGCTACCGCATCTACGGCACCGACGACCTGCACACCCTGGCGTTTATCAAACGCTCGCGGGACCTGGGGTTTTCATTGGAAGAGGTCGGCAAACTGCTGACCCTGTGGCAGGACCGGCAACGGGCCAGCGCCGATGTGAAAGCCCTGGCGCGCCAGCATATCGATGAGTTGAACCAGAAGATCCTGGAGTTGGGGCAATTGCGCGATACGTTGCAGGACCTGGTGGAGCACTGCCAGGGAGATCACCGGCCGGATTGTCCGATTCTCAAGGAGTTGGCGTCGGGAAGCTGCTGCGCGTGACGGAATCTATCTGAATACATGCAAAACCAAATGTGGGAGGGGGCTTGCTCCCTCCCACATTTTGATCTTCATGTACCCGAAGATCACTGCATCCAGGGCGGCGGCGGTGGTTCTTCCGACGCCTTGCTCGGTGGCGCATCATCCGCCGCCCGAATGGCCTGGCGCCGTTCTTCGTCCAGCCTTGCCGCTTCGATCTCGCGGATCACACCGCCCACGTCCGCCAGCTCTTCCGGCTCGTCGAACTCGCCGGTCAAGACGCTGGCCGGGTGCAAGGTGCCGGCCTCGTAGAGCGCCCACATTTCCTTGGCGTACTTGGTCTTCTTCAACTCCGGGGCAAAACGCCCGAAGTAGGAAGCCATGTTGCCCACATCCCGCTCCAGCATGTTGAACGCGTGGTTGTTGCCCGCCGCATCCACCGCCTGGGGCAGGTCGATGATGACCGGACCGGTCGGCGTGAGCAGCACGTTGAACTCGGACAGATCACCGTGCACCAGGCCGGTACACAGCATCAGCACGATCTGGGAAATCAGGAAGGCGTGGTATTCACGCGCCTGGTCCGGCTCCAACGTCACGTCATTCAGGCGTGGCGCGGCATCGCCGTACTCGTCGGCCACCAGTTCCATCAACAACACGCCTTCGAGGAAGTCGTACGGCTTGGGCACGCGAACGCCCGCACCGGCCAGGCGGAACAATGCCGCCACTTCGGCGTTCTGCCAGGCATCTTCGGTTTCTTTCTTGCCGAATTTCGAGCCCTTGGCCATGGCCCGGGCCTGCCGGCTGTTACGGACCTTACGGCCTTCCTGGTATTCGGACGCTTGACGAAAACTTCGTTTGTTCGCCTCCTTGTAAACCTTGGCGCAACGCAATTCATTGCCGCAGCGCACCACATAAACAGCTGCTTCTTTACCACTCATGAGTGGGCGCAGCACTTCGTCGACCAGACCGTCTTCGATCAGGGGTTCAATGCGTTTAGGAGTCTTCATCAGCTTTTATTGTGGGTCCTTTATTACCAAATACGCGTATGGCACTCGTTATACGGCAATCGGCTCGCCGGTGGGAGGGGCTACCGACCTCTGACCACTCAAGAATGCATCCAATATGCCAATTTCGACGAATTCACCGTTCGATGATCGCCGTCACGCCCTGGCCGCCGGCAGCGCAGATCGAAATCAGCCCACGGCCCTTGCCCGCCGCGTCGAGCAACTTGGCCAGGTTGGCGACGATGCGCCCACCGGTGGCGGCAAACGGATGCCCGGCCGCCAGGGAACTGCCCTTGACGTTCAGGCGGCTGCGATCGATGGCCCCTAACGGGGCGTCCAGCCCGAGAAGGGTCCTACAGTAGTCCGTGTCCTCCCAGGCCTTGAGCGTGCACAACACCTGGGCCGCGAAGGCTTCGTGAATCTCGTAGTAATCAAAGTCCTGCAGCGTCAGGCCGTTGCGCGCCAGCAAGCGGGGCACCGCGTACACCGGCGCCATCAGCAGGCCTTCGGCGCCGTTGACGAAATCCACCGCCGCCGCTTCGCCATCGCGCAGGTACGCCAGGATCGGCAAACCACGCGCCTGGGCCCACGCCTCGCTGCCCAACAGCACCAGGGATGCACCGTCGGTGAGCGGTGTGGAATTGCCGGCCGTGAGCGTGCCTTTTTCGCTGCGCTCGAACGCGGGCTTGAGCGCGGCGAGTTTCTCCAGGCTCAGGTCGGGGCGCAGGTTGTTGTCGCGGGTCAGGCCCAGAAACGGCGTGAGCAGATCGTTATGCCAGCCTTCGGCATAGGCAGCGGCCATTTTCTGGTGGCTCTCGAGGGCGAGTTGATCCTGCTCGGCACGGGGAATCTGCCAGGTCTGTGCCATCAATTCGCAATGCTGGCCCATGGACAAACCGGTGCGCGGCTCGCCGTTACGCGGCAGCTCAGGCTTGAGGTGCTGGGGACGAAGTTGTAACAGGACTTTTAATTTATCCGCCATGGACTTGCTGCGATTGGCTTGCAGCAGGATCTTGCGCAGCCCTTCATTCACGCCGATAGGCGCATCGGACGTGGTATCCACCCCTCCGGCAATCCCGCATTCAATCTGGCCCAGGGCGATCTTGTTGGCCACCAGCAATGCCGCCTCGAGCCCCGTGCCGCACGCCTGCTGAATGTCATAGGCCGGGGTTTGCGGCGACAGGCGTGAACCCAACACGCATTCACGGGTGAGGTTGAAGTCGCGGGAATGCTTGAGCACCGCGCCGGCAGCCACCTCGCCCATGCGCAGGCCGTGCAGGTTGTAGCGTTCGATCAGGCCCTCCAGGGCCGCGGTCAGCATCGCCTGGTTGCTCGCCGTGGCGTAAGGGCCATTGGAGCGGGCGAAAGGAATGCGGTTACCGCCAATGATCGCTACACGGCGCAATTGAGTCATGGAAAGCTCCCTGTCGGTTGTGGTCTGGATAACTGAGCCTAGTCGAACGACTGCTACCCTGGGATGGTCAACCCTTTGAACCCCAGCCTTCGGAGAGCGTTCCATGTCTGACCGTTATATCGACTTCGCCAACTCAAGCCTGGGCCATCGCCTGGTCGCCGCCCTTGGCCTGCCGTCACCGGTACGCCTGGAACGCTGGCAAGCCGGACGCCTGCGCCCGGTGGAAGGTGCGCTGTTACTGGGTGGTGGCGCGCTGGCAACGAACGTGAAAGCGTTTGCCAACCGGCTCACCGACGCCATTTACACGTACGGCGCCGACACTTCGACCTGGATTCCCGGCCACGGCCCCAAGCTCAAGGCCGTGGTGTTCGATGCCAGCGACCTGCAACACACCGACCAGCTCAAGCAACTGCGTGAGTTTTTCCAACCGTTGCTGAAAAACCTGGATCACAGTGCACACCTGGTGATCCTCGGCCGCGCGCCGGAAAGCCTCAGCGACCCGTTCGCCGCCAGCGCCCAGCGCGCCCTTGAAGGTTTCAGCCGGTCACTGGCCAAGGAACTGCGCAACGGCGGCGTGCTGCAATTGCTCTACGTCGGCGACGGTGCCGAAGACCAACTGGAAGGCGCGCTGCGCTTCTTCCTCTCACCGAAAAGCGCCTATATCTCCGGCCAGGTGATTCGCCTCAAGGCCTGTGCCACGCCCGTCGAAGACTGGACTCGCCCCCTCGCCGGGCGCAAGGCATTGGTCACCGGCGCAGCCCGTGGCATTGGCGCGTCCATCGCCGAAACCCTGGCCCGCGACGGCGCCGAAGTCATCCTGCTCGACGTGCCCCAGGCCAAGGCCGACCTCGAGGCCCTGGCCGCACGCCTGGGTGCGCGCACCGTGGTGCTGGATATCTGCGCCGAAGACGCCGCCGGCCAGTTGATCGAACACCTGCCCGACGGCCTCGACATCCTGGTGCACAACGCCGGGATCACCCGTGACAAGACCCTGGCCAACATGACCCCGGAATACTGGGACGCGGTGCTGGCGGTCAACCTCAATGCCCCGCAAGTGCTGACCAAGGCACTGCTGGACAGCGGCACCCTGCGCGACAACGCCCGCGTGGTGGTGCTGGCCTCCATCAGCGGCATCGCCGGCAACCGTGGGCAAACCAACTATGCCGCGAGCAAGGCCGGCTTGATCGGCCTGGTGCAGGCGTGGGCGCCGTTGCTGGAGGAACGCGGGATCAGTATCAACGCTGTAGCCCCCGGCTTTATCGAAACCCAGATGACTGCGCATATTCCCTTTGCCCTGCGTGAAGCCGGGCGGCGCATGAGTTCCCTGGGCCAGGGCGGTTTGCCGCAGGACGTCGCCGAAGCCGTGGCCTGGCTGGGCCAGCCGGGGTCCGGGGCGGTCAGCGGGCAAGCGCTGCGGGTATGTGGGCAAAGTCTATTGGGAGCGTAAGCATGGATTGGCAAACCTTAGGCAGTACACCGTTTCTGCCACCGCTGTATTGGCGGGCAGCGCTCAAGCGCAAGATCACTGGCAACACACTGCCCGAGCAAGGGCTGCGCTGCCGGGTCGGCGTCAACCCCAGGGACGTAGCGGCCTATCGCAAGGTCTGCGGTTTTGTCGAGAGCCCCATCCTGCCGGCGACTTATCCACACATCCTGGCGTTCGGCTTGCAGATGCAGTTACTCACCGCCAAGGCCTTTCCCTTTCCGCTGCTGGGGCTGATTCACCTGAGCAATCGCATCCGCATCCATAGGCCCCTGGGCAGCATCAACGAAATGTTCATCGGCGTACACGCGCAAAACCTCCAGCCCCACGCCAAGAGCGCAACGTTTGACGTGGTGACCTGCGCCGAGGATTCTCTGGGCGTGTTGTGGGAAGCCGAGAGCCGGATGCTCTGTCGCGGCGTGAAACTCGACGGCGACGCGGCGGATGACACGCCCCCTGCACCTGTACCTGCACAGGTCAGCGAGCTGACGCGCTGGGCAGCCCCCGCCGATATCGGCCGCCGCTACGCGAGGGTATCGGGCGACTACAACCCCATCCACCTGAGTGCGCTGACCGCCAAAGGGTTTGGCTTTCCCCAGGCGATCGCCCATGGGTTGTGGAACAAGGCACGCACGCTGGCGGCCCTCGGTGAGCACCTGCCCGCCGCGAATGTGGAAATAGAGGTGGTGTTCAAGAAACCGGTGCGCCTGCCCAGCGAAGTGATACTGCACAGCAGCGCTGCCGGTTCCAGTGGTGAATTGTGGTTGAAAGGGGCGGGTGACATTGAACATATGGCCGGTAAGTGGCGGCCCATCGGGTAAAAACCCTGATTAATTGTATATATATGCCCTAAGTAATAGCGGACGTGTTCACGTCCGCTATGTTTATTCAACCCGTTGAATCAAAACATATATATATCCTGATACACCCTCTCCCTACACCCTTCTCATTAATCACTAAGCGGATGTTTCGACCCTTCTATATAAATCGTTAATACCAACTTGAGCATTGAGAGAACGCCAACCTGGGTCTGTGATGAACACACGGACAAACGCATCGCTATCCAAGAAATAACGAGCGTTTGATGACAACTAAGGTTGTACAGGTGCAGGGAACTCAATCATGAAAACTCAAGTAGTGTTTTGGAGAGCAAGTACCGCGCTGGCCCTGGCAATAGCAATGACGCTGGGCGGCTGCAGCAGCGGTGGCGGCGGGCATCACAGCAGCGGCTCTGCGTCCTCGGACCCTGCTGCCACGGGTGGCACGGACGGCGGGACCGGTGGAGGAACCGGCGGCACGGGCGGCGGCACAGGCGGAACCGGTGGAGGAACCGGCGGCACGGGTGGCGGCACAGGCGGAACCGGCAGCACGCTGGTCACCGCAGACGTGGTCGACACCGTCGGCAGCACCGTAACCGATCTCGGCGGCACCGTCAGCAGCCTGGGCACCACCCTCGGCAGCCTGCCGATCGTAGGCGCAACCGCCGACGGCCTGGTGACCGCGACCGGCACCGCCGTGGGCAGTATCGGTGATGGCCTGTCGGAAGGCCTGGGCTCGCTGGGTACCGACAGCAACGCTTTGGGCACAACCCTCGCCGGCGTGGGCAACGGCGTTTCTGACCTGGGCGATGGGGTAAGCGTCACAGGGGACAACGTCGCCACCTTGCTCGGGAGAGTGCCGGTGGTGAGAACCGCCGCCCCAGCAGTGGGCGGCGTGGTCAATAAAGTCGGCAATGCCGTGACCATGCTCGGCGATACATTAAGCACTGCCAGCACTACCGGCCCGTTGGGTTCGGTCACGGATACCGTTGGCGCACGAGTCCTGGTACCCGTGGTGTCCCTGTTGGAAAACACCACCGGCAAAGTCGGCAGCACGACCGGCCTGGGCAGCCCGGTCGGCGGCCTGCTGCAAAAAGTCGGCGGTACTGTCGACGGCCTTGGCGATAAAGTCGCCAGTACCGGCAACAATCCTGTGACTGACGTAGTAGGCAACGTGCTCAATGGCGTGGGCACCACGGTTGGCACGGCCAGCGGTTATGTCGCCTCGAACGGCGGCGGGACGGGTGGCAGCCCTAACTCACTGGGCCTGGCGGAACTGGTCGGCGGCGTGATCGCAGGCGCCAGCAGCGGCCTGAATGCGGGCAGTACCAATGGAGTGGTGAGCGCTACCGGCGTCACAGGCGTCAAGGCCGGCGGCACCGTGGCATCCCTGGGTACCCTGCTCGGCGGCAATGGCGTACCGAACGCAACGGCCGGTGCGGCGGTTGCCCCGATCACCAACACCCTCGGCGTCGCACTCAACCCTGTCACCAGCGGTGTACAGAGCCTCACCCAAACCGTCGGCGGGGCCACGGGGCTGGGTGCGCCGGTCAACGGCCTCGTCACCAACGTGGGCGGCGCGGTCGGCAGCCTGGGCGGACAAATCAGCGCCACCAACGCCAACCCGGTCACCAACGCCTTGGGCGGCACCGTGAGCGCAGTGGGTGGCACCGTGGCGTCGGTCGGCGGCCTTGTGACCGGCGGCACAAGCAGTGGTGGAGGCCTGCCCGGCGGCGGTCTCGGCGTGGGCGCCAACACAACGACCAGCGCAGGCGCCACTGCAAACGGTGGTGTACTGGGCGGGATTCTCGGTGGCCTGACCGGCACAAAATAGAATTGCACCTGGCCGATTAGACGGCCTCATCTACAGCGCCTACGCTTGGTTGAGACGAGAGATCCCATCCATCTCTCGTCTTTTTTATGGGCCATGAGAGGCCTATGAAAAACACCCGAACCGCGCCCCAGAGCCCGGCGGGCGTCTGCAAAACGCCGCTGCAGTTTTGACCATGGAGTGTCCTATGCGCGCTTTGACACCGTTGTTATTGCTCACCCTCAGTGCTTATGCACACGCCGATACTCTTCCCAGCTTCCTCAACAGTAACGACACCATCCGCAACCTGCCCGTACCCAACCTGCCCGCCGATGCCTACCGTCCGGCTCCCACGCAGACCCAATTGCCGGTGCCCGCCGACACAGCGGCGCAGCCCTTGCGGATGGACACCAACGTGACCATCCGCAAACTGCAGATCGACGGCGGCACGGTCTATCCGCTCAAGGACGTGGCCCAGGTCTTCGAGCCCTTGATTGGCCGCGAAACCAACCTAGCGCAACTGATCGAGGCCACGCGCCGCATCACCCTGCGCTACCAGAAGGATGGCTACCTGTTGTCCTACGCCTTCCTGCCGGAGCAACGCTTCGAAAACGGCCTGGTGCGCGTGGTGCTGGTGGAGGGTTATATCCGCGATTACAACGTGCAGGGCGATATCGGTTCGGTGTCGTCCTACGTCGACAAGCTGGCACAAAAGCTCAAGGCCGAACGCCCGCTTACCCGCAAGACCTTCGAGCGCTATACCACCCTGATGAGCACCATCCCCGGGGTGACGTTGCAGGCTCAGGTACCACCGCCCGGCACCACCGATGGCGGCACCCACATGCAAATCAGCGCCAGCCGCAAACCCTTCACCACCAGCATGAGCCTGAACGAGAACAGCCGAGGCGGTACCCAGGCGCTCCTGACGGCCACCAGCAACGCGTGGACATCCATGGGCGAACAATTGAGCGTCAGTGGCCTGTTCCCACCGGGAGACGATAAAGAACATTACTACCGTGCCGCCTACAGCCAGTTCATCAATGCCGAAGGCACCCAGTGGGTGCTGTCGGGTGAACGCTACCGCGCCGATCCACGTACCCGCCTGCAACTGGGCGGCGGCTTCGAACTCAAGCCACACCAGGCAATTGACCGTTACTCCATCGGCCTCAGCCACCCGTTGATCGCCTCGCCCAATGAGTCTCTGAACCTCGGCGCACGCTATTACGCCGTCGACCAGACCACGCGCTACCAACTGGTGGGGTTCCCGCAACGCCTGGCGCTGCAAACCGACCTGCGCGCCCTGGCCGTCGAAGGCGACTGGCGCAAGGCCGAAACCACCCAACTGCGCATCCTCAGCGCCGGGTTCTACCAAGGCACCCACGCGATGGGAGCCAAGGCCCGCAGCGACTTCGGCGGCCTCAAGCCCGACCTCGACTTCTTCCGCCTGCGCCTGTCAGGCGTGCAAAGCAACACGCTGTTCGGTAACTGGCAAGGCGTGGTTTCCGGCGCCCTCTACTGGAGCGACGACACCTTGCCCGACAGCGAGCGCGCCACCTTTGGCGGGCAGAACTTCGGCCGTGGCTACCCCGATGATCAAGGCTCCGGCGACAAGGGCTGGGGCATGGCCTACGAGATCAACTACAGCTACAACCGCGCCGGCGACTGGGTGCGCATCCTGCAACCCTACGTGGTGCTCGACCGCGCCCGGACCTGGTTCAACGACTTGCCGATCAAGCACAACGACCTGTCATCGGCCGCTGTGGGAATGCGCTTTGGCGACGCCAAGTACTACAACATCGCCCTCGAGGCGGCCAAGCCGATGTCAGACGTGGCACTCGACAACTTCAATCGCAAGCCGCGCTATATGTTGAGTTTCAGCTATCAGCTGTGACGCAGGCGCCTGTAGGAGCGAACGTGTTCGCTCCTACAGATAGCGTTTGGTTATGGGAAACAGACTGTTCAACGTATCGATCAACCGCACCAGGTAGATCGGCTTGCGAAACAGGTCCAGCACCTGCAGGCGCAGCATATCGCTGACGTCATCCATCTCGGCATGACCCGACATCACAATGACCGGCAGGTGCGAGCGTGAGGTGTGTTCGCGCAGGCGCTTGATCAAGGAGATACCACTTTCCTCGGGCATGCGCAGGTCGGTGATGACCAGGGCGATATCAGGGTTGAGGGTGAGTTCCTGCAGAGCCTCGGTGACGGAGCTGGCCGTGAAACAGACGAACCCTTCATTCTCGAGGGATTCGGCGAGCTCGATAAGGGCGTCCTCTTCATCGTCCACTAACAGGATTTGTTGCCGGGTCGGCGAAGAGGAACTCATGGGAAAAGTCCTGACACTGGTAATGCACTCAGGGTAGTCACACTACAGTATTGATCAAGTGCCGATGCCTGTCTGGATCGAAGTAAAAATAGCCTTAACTTTGGTACTGATGGGCGTCATGAACAGCCCGATCACCGCCGCGCACATCGCCGCGACAATTGCATATTCGATACCGGAAGCCCCTTCTCTTTCATAGGAAAAAATCTGGATTTTGATAAACACCTTGCGAATGACATCAAGGAACATATGACTTCTCCTGCGCGCTCAAAGCGCCGATATAGAGGGCCTAAGACATGATTCCGCCTTGCTGTTAGAGCATTGTCGGCAAATGCACTCCCAACAACTGTAATAAGCGACTAATCACAAAGTATTAGCCAACTCCATGGCGCCAAATCCGGGCTGTTTCCAACTGAAGTACAGAATATTTCCCAGGGGGTAATGGCATTTCGTCCTAGCTGAACTACCTTCAAATAGCGAAATAGTTAGATGTTCAGCGTGAACTCATTGCGCAGTGACTGGATGGACCAGCCGGCAGGTTCTGCAGTAGGAAAGGGAGAGCCTTTATGAGCAGTCGCATCAGTATGATTCTGGCCGGATTACTGTTGGTGGGTGCGCTGATTGCCGGCTATTGGGGCCTCGTGCTGAGCCGTCCTGAACCGGCAACCGCCGTCGTCACCCAACCGCTTGCCAGCGCCACTGCGGTCGCGCCCGCCGAAGACCCCACACGTCAAGCCGTGGTGGTGCTGGCCCATGACGTGCCGCCCTTCGTAGCCCTCACGGCTGCCGACCTGGCCCTGGAAAAGCTGCGTACGGCCCCGGCAGGCAGCCTCACCACACTGGAACAAGCCATCGGCCGCGTGCCCTGGCGCAGCCTTGAGGCCGGCACGTGGTTGACCGAACAGAGCTTCGACGCCGGCGGGAGCCTCGCCCGCATGATCCGCCCCAATGAGCGCGCCCTGGCCGTTGCCGTGGATGAAGTCACCGGTGCCGGCGGGCAATTGAACCCCGGCGACTATGTCGACGTGATGCTGTACCTGCGCCAGGAAAACGGTAACCCGCAACCTTCGGCGCAAACCGTAATCCCTGCACTTCGCCTGCTGGGTGTGGGCGACCAACTGGGGCTGACCAATGACGGCAAACCCGGCTCCCCCGTGGCAACCACGGCGCAAGACAAAGCCAGGCAACAACAGAACCGCGCCAGCGCACGCACGGTGTTGCTCGCGGTTCCAGAGCAATTGATGACTCGGCTGGTGCTGGCGACCCAGGCAGGCGCATTGCGCCTGGCCGTGCGCAGCGCCGACGAACAACGCTTGAGCCTCTACTGGGCGGGCGACAATGACTCCCTGGTAAACCTCGACAATGCCAAGCGCGATCTCTACCAGTTCAATCAGTTGGCCTTTACATCCACCCCCACCAACAACGCCAGTCCATCGGCGGCCAACGGCACGCCACGTCGCTCGAGTATCGAGGTGATACGCGGCAACCAGGTTACTCAACAAACGCCCTGATAGCGCTAAGGATGCCTTGAATGAGCAGTCGTTCCGTGCGGTTTTTTTCACGCGCTTTCTGGGCCCTCGTCATCCTGCTGGGGATCGGCAGCGCACAGGCGGCAACCGGCAACTGCAGCAGCCTGGGCCAATTGCCCGCTACGCTTGAAGTCGGTGAGGGCATGCAACAAGCCCTGCAATCCCCGGTGGCCATTACCCGGCTGGCCGTTGGTGATCCAAAAATCGCCGACGTTCAAGTCAACGGTAACCAGGCGTTCCTGCTCACCGGCGTCTCCCAAGGGGCCACCAGCCTGATGATCTGGACGGCATGTTCGAGCAGCCCACGCCAGAGCATGGTGTTCGTCAAAGGCAAAGCCACCTCGGCGCTGACCAGCCTGTCGCTGTCGCCCTCGGAAGATCCCTCGTTGCCCAGCCAGGTGCAGACCGACATCCGTTTTGTCGAAGTCAGCCGCTCCAAACTCAAGGAAGCGAGTACCTCGATCCTGGGGATCGGCAAGAACTTCCTCATCGGCAGCCCCAACCTGACCGTGCCCAGTGCCGGCACGCCGGCCCTGCCAGTGAGCGCGTCCAACTTCAATATCGGTTTCGGCGGCGGGCGAGTCTCGGCCATGATCAACGCCCTGGAAAGCAGCGGCTTTGCCTATACCCTGGCGCGCCCCAGCCTGGTCGCCCTGAGCGGGCAAAGTGCAACCTTCCTGGCCGGTGGTGAGGTGCCGATTCCGGTGCCCAGCGCGGGCAGCGACACGATCTCCATCGAGTACAAAGAGTTCGGTATTCGTTTGACCCTCACCCCCACGGTGGTCGACCGAAACCGCATCACCCTCAAGGTGGCCCCTGAAGTCAGCGAGCTGGACTACAGCAACGCGGTGCAGATCCAGGGTATCCAGGTCCCCGCCCTCACCGTGCGGCGTACCGACACCAGCGTGTCGCTGGCCGATGGTGAAAGCTTTGTCATCAGTGGCCTGATCAGCACCAACAACCGCTCCACCATCAACAAGTTTCCCGGGCTGGGCGATATCCCGGTGTTGGGGGCATTCTTCCGTGACTCCAACATCAGCCGCGAAGAAAAAGAGCTGCTGATGATCGTCACCCCGCACCTTGTGCAACCCCTGGCCGCCGACGCGCAGTTGCCCTCCCTGCCCGGCGAAAAACTGCGCAGCTACGACCCGAACTGGTACCGCCTGTTCTTCCTCGAAAATGGCAACTTCGACCGGCGCACGGGGCTTTCCCAATGAGCGAGAGCCTGAGCCAGACATTCCTGGCCATCACGCGCAACAGCACAGACCTCGAATGGCTTCAGGGCGCTCTTGCACCGCTGGGCCAAGTGGTCAGCGCAGGCGGCAGCCTCGACGAGTTGCTGGCGCTGGTCGACGTGACCTTCGCCAACCTGGTCTTCATCGGCCTGGACCGAGAAAACGTCACCACACAGTGCGCCCTGATCGAAGGGGCACTGGAAGCCAAGCCCATGCTGGCCATCGTTGCGTTGGGCGACGGCATGGACAATCAACTCGTCCTCAATGCCATGCGCGCCGGCGCACGTGACTTTGTCGCCTATGGCTCGCGCTCCAGCGAAGTCGCGGGCCTGGTGCGACGCCTGAGCAAACGCCTGCCGGCGGTCACCCATACCACCCACCTGGGCGGTCTCACGGTGCTGTATGGCACTCAATGCGGTACCGACGGCGCATTGCTCGCTCTCCACCTGGCTCAGGTGGTGCAAAAAAGCGGGCAGCAAACTCTGGTGCTGGACCTGGGGCTGCCCCGGGGCGACAGCCTGGCATTGCTGGGCCTGGAAAGCTCGTTTCACTTCGGGGATGCCCTGCGCCACTTGCGGCGCCTGGATGCGACCCTGATCAACAGCGCCTTCACCTCAACCGAAGCCGGCCTGCGCATCCTGGCCTACACCGACGGCGACGAAGCACTGGAACAAACCAGCGCCGCCGAGCTGTATATGCTGCTCAGCGCACTGCGCCAACACTTTCAGCACATTGTGGTGAACCTTGCCGGGCAACCGGACAGCGAAGCGCTGCGCACCTTTGTCAGCCACTGCGACAAGCTGCTGTGGTGCACCGATCAAAGCGTGCTCGACTGCCGGCGCAACCTTGCGGTGCTCAATCGATGGCGCGAAAAAGGCATGAAACTGGAGCACGGACGCCTGCTGGTCGATCGCTATATCAAAGGCGCCGCTCCGGAGGCCGAAGCGCTGGGCAAAACCTTCGGCCTGGAGGTGATTGCCGTACTGCCCCTGAGCGCAGAAATCCGCCTGAATGCCAAAAACCAAGGCCAGACCTTGTTTTCCCTGTCGCCACGGGAGCCGTTGACCCAAGGCCTGCGCACCCTCGGCGAGCGTCTGGCCAAACATTCCGAGGGCCTTGAGAAACCACCGGCCAACTGGTTCACCCGGCTCTGGAGCACAAAATGAGCAGCGAGAAACTGTTCGGCGTACCGTTACGCGGCGCGCCAGGCAACACCGATCACGACGGCCTCAAGCTGGTCCTGCACCGCTATATCATCGATGCCATCGAGGAGTCGGGAAAAAACCTGCTGGAAGGCACCCGCCAAACCCTGGCGCAATTTGTGACGGATAAGGTCGCCGAGTACATCACCCGCATGCACCTGGCGGTCTCCCGCTACGAAATGGAGCGTCTTGCAGAAGAGCTTGTCGATGAACTCACCGGGTTCGGGCCGCTGGAGGTGCTGCTGCGCGACGCGTCCGTCACCGAAATCCTGGTCAACGGCCCCCATCGCGTGTTCATCGAACGCGATGGCCTGTTACACCAGAGCGACCTGCGCTTTATCGACGACCACCACGTGGAGCGGGTCATACAGCGCATCCTGGCGCCGCTGGGGCGGCGCCTGGACGAGTCGTCGCCGATGGTCGATGCGCGGTTGCCGGACGGCAGCCGGGTCAATGCGATCATTCCGCCGATTGCCCTGGACGGCCCCTGCCTGTCGATCCGAAAATTTCGCAAGGACATGCTCAAAAGCACCGACCTGATGGCCATGCAGACGATCGACCAGGCGATTTTCGAGTTCTTCCAGGAGTCCGTCGGCAAGCGCTGCAACATTCTGATCAGCGGCGGTACCGGCACGGGAAAAACCACGCTGCTGAACATCCTGAGCCAACTGATCAACCCCCATGAGCGGCTCGTCACCATCGAAGACGTGGCCGAACTGCAACTGGGCCACCCCCACGTGGTGCGCCTGGAAACCCGTCCGCCGAATGCCGAGGGGCACGGTGAAGTGAAGGCCAGCGACCTGATTCGCAACGCCCTGCGGATGCGCCCGGATCGCATCATTCTGGGTGAGATTCGTGGCGTGGAAGTGCTCGACGTCCTCACGGCGATGAACACCGGCCACGACGGTTCGATGAGCACCGTGCACGCCAACAACGCACAGGATGCGTTGCTGCGCCTGGAGACGCTGGTGGGTCTCACCGGTCGCGTGATCGCGGAAAAAACCCTACGCCAGATGGTCTGCGCGGCACTGGATGTGGTGATTCAACTGACTCGCCTGCCCGACGGCCGCCGTTGCGTCAGTGAAGTGGTGGAAGTGGTGGGTGTGCGTGATGACGTGTATGTCACCAACACGCTGTTCCGCCATGACAAACGCACCGGGTTCGGGTTCCTGCGCGATGCCGTCAACCCCGCCGGCGACAAATTGCGCCGCGAAATCCCCATGCCACTGTAGGAGACGCCTGATGATCGGTCCGATCCTGCTCGCGTTGATCTCCCTGGGCATGCTGTTGCTGGCCACGCGCCTGATGCGCAGTGGCTTGCGCCAGGCCCGGACCGATCGTGTGATGGAGCGTCTCGGCCAGGGCCAGCCCCAGGCGTTGAATGACAAGACCGTGGTGACCAGCCTTGAGCGCATGTTCATTCGCGCCGGCTTGGGCAAACCCACCGAACGCCTGGGGCTATGGCTCACACTATGGGGCTTGGGCGTGGTGCTGGGTGTGCTCGCCGCTCAATGGCTGGGCCTGCTGGCGATGCTTTTGCTGCCGCCGCTGATCCTGCGGTTCTACCTCGCCCTGCGCTACCAACGCCGTTTGCGTCGGATGATCGAGCAATTGCCGCAACTGCTGGACCATGCCGTGCGCAGCCTCAAATCCGGACGCACGCTGGCGGATGCCGTACTGGGTGGCATAGAGGCCAGTGACGACCCGCTGAAGAGGTCCATGGGGCGTATCAAGCGCAACGTCATCCTCGGGGTCAGCCTGCCGGAAGCCGTGCACGACTTTGCCGAGTTTTATGAACAGGATGAACTGCGCCTGTTTGCCCTCGGCCTGAAGGTCAATCATCGCTACGGCGGCAACGCCAGCGAACTGCTGGAAAACCTGATCAAGCTGATCCGCGAACGGGACCAGGGCGCCCGTCAACTGCGGGCGATGACCGGGGAAACCCGGGTGACAGCGGTGGTGCTGGCGCTGCTGCCGGTCAGCGTTGCCGGCTACTTCCTACTGACCAACCCGACGTATCTGGTGGGGATGTGGACGGATGACAGTGGCCGCTGGATGCTGGTCGGTGCGTTCCTCATGCAGGTCTTCGGTTGCGTCGCGCTCTGGCGCATGCTGAGGAGCGTCTGACATGGCCCTGCTGCTCAGCGCATTATTATTTTTTGCCGCGCTGTTGCTGGTGGTCGGCAATATCCTGGCGCAACGTCGCCAGCAGCGCCTGGTCACCTCCCGATTGCAGGGCGAAACCACGCGTGAAGACAAGATAAGCCAGTGGTTGCGCCAGTTGGGCAACACCCGGATTGGCCAACGCACCATCAGCCTCGATAACGAAACCCAAACTCTGCTCAACCGACTCGGCTGGCGCAGGGCCGGTCAGCGCTCGATGTTTGCTGCCTGCCAAGTGGCGACTCCGCTGTTGCTGCTGGGCCTGACACTGTTGATACAGGGCGTGTTTTTCGCGGAGGCCGACCCCGTATGGCTCGCGCCGTTCCTGGGGCTGGCCACGGGTTACTTGCTGCCCAAGCGCGTGCTCGCGGCGCTGGCCAAACGTCGCCAGGAACAGATTGCCCAAGAGGTCTCGACCTTTATTCCGCTGCTGAGGATCCTGTTTGAATCAGGCATGGCCGTTGAGCAGACCCTGCGGGTGATGGCCCATGAAGCGCAAAAACTGCTGCCGGTGCTCACCTCGGAATTACGCATTGTGCTGGCCCGGGTGGACTCGGGCCTGGAGCTTGGCGAAGAGTTGAGCAAGGCCAGCCTGATGCTCGGCGTCGATGAATTCAGCGATACCTGTTCGATTCTGCAACAGCTTCTGTACCAGGGTGGCGGCGCCATGAAATCGTTGCAGGCGCTCAAGCAACTGCTGGACGACCGTCGCCTGACGCGCATGCAGGAATTCATCTCCAAGATGTCGGCGAAGATGTCCGTGGTGATGATGGTTTTTCTGTTTCCGGCGTTGCTGATTGTATTGGCCGGCCCCGGCTTTATCGCCATATCGAAGGCCATGGGGCCTTGAAAGGACACACGATGAAAGCACTGATTGCTGCATGCGGCTTGTTGCTGTTGGGCGGTTGCGCAAACCTGGGCCAGACGCCCTGGGCGGGGTTCACCGCTCACGGCAGTTGCTCCAAGCCCAGCGCCGACCAGGAACTTTCGCTGAACCTTGCCGACGACATGGCCAACGACGGCAAGCTGCACGCCAGCCTGGCCAATCTGCAAAACATGTCGGACAGCCTGCCCCAGGTACGCCTGCGCAAGGCCAAGGTCTACCGATTGCTGGGGCGTAACGAGGCAGAGCCGCTGTACAAAACCCTGCTGGGCACATGCTTGTCGGCGGAAGGCGAACACGGCCTCGGGCAATTGGCCGTCGCCAGGGGTGACAACGCTCAAGCCATGGCGCATCTGCAACAGGCCGCCAGGCTGTCGCCCACCGATGAAAAGATCCGCAATGACCTGGGCGTGGTCTACCTCAACCAGCTGCGCATGAACGATGCACGTTTCGAATTCCTCACCGCCATGGAACTCAACCAAGGCAATCAGTTGGCCGCCGTCAACCTGGTGACCCTGCTGATTTACCAGGACAACTGGGGCCAGGCGGCACAAGTGGCCGGACGCATGGGGTTGAGTCCTGATCAAGTCACCCAGGCCCAGGCCCGGGCGCAGCAGCTCAAACGTTCACCGGCATCGCCATCCAAGGCCCAGATGGCGACGGTCAGCAAGGCCTTGCCGGCGCCTATCCAGTAAGTCATCAGGGAGTGCCCCTATGAAACTCACACTGCTCGCCAACCTGCTGCTGGCAACGCTGCCCCTGGCCGCCCAGGCCATCGAGCCCGGCCCCTCATCACCGCAGCAGCAACAGACCGAACGCTGGCTACAGCTGCAGCTCAGCGGCCAAATGGCCTCCTCCACACCGCAGAAGGCCACCCCCGCTGAGCGCGAGAACGCCATGCAGCGCCTGATGGACAGCTACAAACACGCGATTCCCGAGTATTACGAGCAGAAACAAGGCGGCAACTCAGCGGGCGGTGGTAGCAAATAGTCAGTGGGCGCTCACCCGTTGGCGTATCGAAGCACCACTGGGTGACAGCGCCAACGCCAGTTGCGTGCGGTTATGCATGTGCGTCAGGCGCAGTACCTGGGACACATAGAGCTTCACGGTGTTTTCCGTGATGCCCAGCTCACAGGCAATCTGGTAGTTGGTCTGCCCCTTGCCCACCAGCCTGGCGACATCCAGTTGGCGCGGTGACAGTTGTTTGAAAATCACCGGAATCTCGACGTCGGCGGCTTCGCCGTCCTCAACGCTCGAGACAGCCAAGGGCTGAGGGCTGCTGCGTACTTTGTCGAGATCGTGATACAGATCATCGATAGACGCCGAGAGGTACTGCAGCTTCTGGTTCAACTGCCCCAGTTCCAGGTTTTTGTGCCGCTCTTGCAGCACCGCCTCCTGGCGCTGCAAACCTTCGAGCAGTTCATTGAGGTTGATCGGTTTCTGATAGTAGTCCGCAATTCCTGCGCGCAACGCCTTGATGACATCCTGCTTGTCGGCGCGCCCCGTCAGCATGATCGCTTCGAACACGCGCTGCTTGCCGGCCAGGCGCTGCAACTCCTGCACCAACTCGATACCGTCCATGTCCGGCATATGCAGGTCGCACAGCACCAGGCCGATTCCGGCGTCTTCGCGAAAACGCTCGACCGCATCAAGGCTTGAGTGACAAGGGGTGCAACGATAACCGCTACTTTCCAGAAACTCGCAGAGTTCTTCCACAATCAGAGGCTGATCATCGACAACCAGCACTTTCACTTCAGAGGTAAGCTTGTTCACGCGCAACTCCATGCCTGGGCAAGCCAAAGACCAACCGATCCATTGCTCCGCTTAATTTTTCCGAACAACGTAACTACAAACGTAGACGTACTTTCTGACTATGTACATAGCACCAGCCTACGTCACGACTAATGGATCCAAACCCATGCCAGGGCGAATCCCACAAACAGAAAAGGCGCAAAGGGCTGCTTGTTTGACGCCTGCGGCTGAAGGGACTGCAAAGCGTTTCTAACCCCCTGATTCATCAGCGGCCACGCCCTCGGCGCCAATAACAGCCACGCCACACTTGCCGCCCCCGCACCGACAAAAGTGCCCAGCAAGTAGTCGCTATTGGTCGCCACCCCCAGAGCCGCCAGTAATTTCACATCCGCCGCCCCCAACCGGCCCAAGGCATAGCCGGGCAGGCTCAACAGCAGCGCCAAGCCAAACGCCCACCCACCCTCGGCAGCCGAAGCGCCAAGCCAGGTAGTACCGCTCCAGAGCACGTAGAGCCAAGCCAGCAGCAACCCACCCAGGGTCAGGCGGTTGGCGATCTGACGTTCACGGACATCCTGCACCGCACACAACGCCAGCCAAACAAACAGCAACAGGCTCTGAATCACGTAAAAAAAATCCCTTTCCGCTGAATGATTCTATGCTGACATCAGGTAGTGGTTGTCAGGGTAGACGCAGTCATGAAAAAAGGCCTCCCTCGAAAACAGAAAGGTGCCGCCGCGCTTGAGTTCGCGATGGTATTCATGATTTTTTTTGCCGTGTTTTACGGTTTGCTCAGTTACAGCCTGCCACTGCTGCTGTTGCAGTCATTCAACCAGGCAACGGCGGAAGGCGTGAGGCGCGGCGTGGCCCTGGACCCCACCACCCCAGGCTACGCCGATGCCCTGAAAAACCGCGCAATCGCCGCCGCCCAGGCACAACTGCAATGGCTGCCCCCCGCCTTCAAATTCGTGCCCGCGTATGTCACAGCCACCTATTCGGGCACCGGCATGCTGACCGTACAAATCAACTACCCCTCCGACAACCTTAAAAGCGTCTTGCCCTTTCTGGTCCTGCCAGGCCTCGGCACCGTGCCCAACTTGCCTGCGACACTCTCCGCCCAAGCGAGCCTGCAGTTTTGACCGCCGGGGAAAGGTTTTTCGATCGACTCCTGGGCCGCCCTCCTGGCCTCCATGCCTCGTCGGCCCAGCCACCCATGCATGTCGGCCTGCACATCCAGCTGGACAACCTCGGTCGGGTGGTGCAAACCCACGGAACACTACGTCATCGTTTGGCAAAGACGCCTGACCCGCAACACCCGGTGCCGCTGCTGGACTATGTGCAAAACCACAGCGCCGTCGTGATCGAGGGCAACCCCGGCGACTGGCAGGGGCAGAGCCTGGACCTGGATTTCAAGGGGTACGGCGGGCGGCCCGTACAAACCCGAGGTTGGATTGAGCCTCAAGGTGATGGGTGGCTGCTGCAGCTGTTGGACATCGGCGACTTGATCGCCCACCGGCATTTGGCTGAAGGCATCGAACAGAATCAGTACCTGAGTGACCAGATCAGCGAGCAACTGCGGGTCTGCAGCCTGACGCGCTTGCCCGAGGTGCTGCAGGACAACCTGCAGAATATCGCCCAGCACTGGCAGATTCCTTGTGTCGCCATTGCCCTGCTCGACGAGCACGACCAGGGCTGGCTGGTTCATAGCCATTATCGCGCCCACGATGCACCGCCGCTGTGGCACGACGGGCAATCCCTGGGAACGGCCTTGGATAGCCTGGACGGTAAGACCCCCTTGAGCCTGACCCTGAACCAGGGCCTCAGCGAACATCCACGCCTGCAAGGGGTTTTCGCCAATGCCGAGGGCTTCCTGGTGCCCTACCGTGACGAGCATGGCGTTGCCGCCTGGCTGCTCTGCGGTTTTTATCGTGACGAAGAACAAGCCAGTGAACGCGCCTGGCTACAGCTGACTGCGGCCCTCGCCGCACCTCTGCTCAGCCGCCTTCGCGAGCAGCGTCATCAGCAGCAATTGGAGCGGCTCGAAGCCCTGCAAGGTTTACTGGGCACCGGCTGGTGGGAGCTGCCGGCAGACACTGAAGACATACAGCTGGCCCCACAGTTGCTGCAGCACCTGAGCCCCCACCACAGCACCCCACGTATGGCCCTGACAGACTGGCTGATGCTGATCCACCCCGCTGATCGTCAGGAGCTCGCCAGCCGCCTGCTGGACTTGCAGACCCTGAGCAAGCCGGTGTCTGCCAGCGTGCGCCTGCATCGCCTGGACTCGGCCCAAAGCCCCATCTGGTATCGCGTTCAAGGCCTGGCATTGGGCGCAGGAAACAGCCGTCGAGTGATCGGCTTCATGCTCGACATCAGCGACATAAAAAACCAGCAGCAACAGGCCGCCGCCGCCCACGCACGGCTGGATAACCTGATCGCCAGCTCCCCGGCAATCATCTACGTGCAACGGTATGTAGAAGGCACCCTGCAGCCGCTGTTTTTCAGTGACAGCCTGCTGCCTCTGCTCGGCCGCACCCTCGCCGAGTGCACGCCGGCCACCCTCATCGAATGGATCCATCCCGAGGACCGCGACCTGTACTTCGAACGCACCCGCCAACTGCTGCGTGAAGGCAATGTGCGCAGCCGCTACCGCGTGTGTGACAAACAGGGTCATTACCATTGGCTGCTCGACGAAGCCAAGCTGCTGCGCGATGACCTCGGTTTACCGGTCGAAGCCGTCGGCCTTTGGCTGGACGTCACCGACGCGACCCTGGCCGCCGAGCACATCAAGCAAAGCGAAGAACGCTACCGCATCCTGGTGGAAGACTCGCCGGCGATGATCTGCCGCTACCGCCCGGACCTGACACTGACCTTCGGCAACACGCCACTGGCCAACTACCTGGAATGCCTGCCCACACAACTGCCGGGGATGAACCTTGGGCATTGGCTGTCGGAAGAACAGCGCCAGGCCTTTGTGCAACGCATCCGCCAGCTGACCCCGGAATTCCCGGTCAGCACTGCTGAAATCAGCCTTGAACTGCCTGGGCGCGAGCATGCCTGGTGGGTGTGGTCGGACCGCGGCGTGTTTGATGAGCATGGCGCGCTGGTGGAAGTACAAGCGGTGGGTCGCGACAACACGGAAGTGCGCCGCTCCCAGCAACAGCTGACCCAAAGCGCCAAGATGGCCACCCTCGGCGAAATGGCCACGGGCCTGGCCCACGAGATCAACCAACCGCTGAACGTGATGCGCATGGCCATCGTCAATGTGCTCAAGCGCCTTGGCGACGGCAACGCCGAGGTCGATTACCTCACCGAAAAACTCCAGCGCATCGATGCCCAGGTGCAACGCGCAGCGCGGGTGGTGGACCATATGCGGGTATTCGGCCGGCGCTCGGAAATGGAGCAACATCCCTTCGACCCGACGCAGGCTGTCGAGGGCACGCTGTCACTGCTCAACGAAGGCTTGCGTGGCAAGGGGGTGGATGTGCGTGTCACCCTGTCGGACGCACGGGTGCAGGTCAAAGGCTATGTCGATCAGTTGGAACAAGTGCTGATCAACCTGATGGTCAACGCCCGCGATGCCCTGTTGAGCCAGCGCGAAACAAACCCGGCGCTGCGCCCCTGGATCGCGCTGCGTTGCGAGCAGGACACGCGGCATGTGCGGATCTGGGTAGAGGACAACGGCGGCGGTATCGACCCACGCCTGCTGGAGCGAATTTTCGAACCGTTTTTCACCACCAAGCCCATTGGCGTGGGGACAGGACTGGGCTTATCAGTGAGCTACGGAATTGTGGAAAACATGGGCGGCCGCTTGAGTGTCGTCAATGGCGAAGCAGGCGCCAGGTTTTGTGTGGAGTTACCCATCGTGGACGCTTAAATCACCAGTGCCGCCTGCCCGTGGGGTTTGCAACTGAGGTTGGCACCGACTTCCACCTGGTTCAGGTTGATGCCCAGCGTGGACAGCAAGCCATTGACCAGCGGGTCGACAATCGGGCTGAGCACCGTACCGATAACGTTGCCCAGGGTGGTATTCACGTCGTTGAGCAGCGTGGCACTGGTTGTCAATAACCCGCCGAGCAGGTTGAAGCCTGTGGGTTTGTAAACCTGGAACTTCAACCGTCCTTGCAACGCCTGCCCGAGGGACGCCACCAAACTAGCGGTCGAGAGCCCATGGTAGAGCGGTGGCTGCTTGATCTCCGGTGGCTGGTTGTAGGTGTAGGCGCTACCAGCGGCGGTGATCGGTCCCAAGTCCGGGTCGATAAGCATCCCAATCCCACCGCCATAAAACGCCTTGCGGTTAGGGTAATCGCAGGTGGTCGGGCCAAGCCCCAACAACGGCTTGAGGCAGGTCACCGCACCGATGTCGATCACCGGCAGCGGTGGCACCGTCGCCAGCGGCGGACTGGTACCCAACGAATTGATCAGGGTGGGGCTCTGGCCGATTTTGATGGTCACCACCGAGGCGTTGGTTTGGGTGGTCAGCGTTTTAGTCGCGTCACTCGCACAGGTGAACCCGGTGACATAGCTTTCGGCGCTGCCCAGTTCCAGAATCACATCGACACTGGAGACCGGTGGGTTCGTCGCGGAAGACAGCAGCCTCAAGTCGGTGGTCCGGCAAGGCGTCCCTCCGACCGCACAAAGGAGCGAACTGACAGTTCCGGCCAAATTCAGGCTGAGCAGATTGTTCAACACATCCGTAAGCGGGCTGACCAAGCCGTTCAATACCAGATTCACCGCAGGCGTATTAAGCAGCGGAAGCGCCACCGTCAACCCCAGGCTGAGCTGAGCCGTGCGCACATAAATCCGCGTGCTCGCATCGGTCTTGTTCTTGGCGTATGTGGGGTCGCCTATCGCCGACAGTTGTGGCGGTTCGATCACCTTGAGCTTGACGCTGGCGTTGATCACCCCCGGGATAGTCACCGGCACTTCAGCGACCACCCCGTTTTTCTTGTTGGCCAGTTGCACAAAAGCTTCAGCCAGTTGGAACACATTCAACGTGGTGTTGAGCCCGGCGGCCACCGCCCCCGTCTGCAACTGCAGCACGTTGCCCAACGTGACGTCGAGGTCGCCCACCAACGCATTGATCTGCGCAAGCCCTGAGGCGGCCACCGTGGCGGTGCCGGTGCCGGCCTGCAACACGGTGACCGCCGCATCGATCAGTTGACCGAGCTTGAGGTTCTTGGCCAGCAACTCGTCATAATTGCCCGCCTGTACCCCCACGTTCACAGCCAACTGGTTCAAATAACCGAGCAGGTTGATGTTGTTGTCGACCAGGCCCTGCCAGCTGGCAACATCCAGCGACAGGTTACCCCCCAACAGTTTGCCGAACAGCAGGTTCAACGCCGCGGAATCGTTGGAATTGACCGACACCAGGGTGGACTTGATGGTCAATTGCGCCTGGGGCGGCAGAATCTTCGGCGCGGCCACGGCCCTGGCCGTCAATAACGTGGTCAGGCTGTAGGCGCCGCCATTGAACAGCGACCACACGCCACCGGCGACACTGGTCAACACCGGGCGCGAAGCGATCACCTGAATGGCATCGCGCTGGGTGGCGTCTGCGGAGAAGACCCGTAAATTCGAGGCCGCCGTGGTCAACGAACCGCAGCGAACATCCAGTGCATTGGCAGGCGGGATGATGTAGCCATTGCGCGAAGCACTGGCGCCAGCAAAGGTGCTGGCGGTGTTGTTGCTTGCCGCCAGGCAATCGCCGTTGCGCTGCACCGCTTCCAGTGCGGCCATGTCGGCAATGCCTTGCAGTTTGCGTTTTTCAAGATAGAGCCGGCCGCTGTCAACCACCAGCAGCAGGAAAACCAGCGCCAAACCCAGCGTCAAGGCCGCCATCAAGCCAATCGCACCACGCTGCCTGCAACGAAGTCGGGGAGACATCGAGCACTCCTTCGCGCTTACTCTCCGTAGATGCTGTGGAGTGTAGACAAGGCTTCATAGGAGCGCTGGCAAGTCGCCACAAATCAACCTGATGGCAAACAGGCGCAGTCGGACGCAAGCACAGCGCTCCGGCAGAGGGTCAATGCGGGGGATAGCTGGAGAGGATGCGGGTCACCGTCGTGCGAATCGCGTTATTACGATCCTGGGGGTTGGGCGTGCTGCTCATCATCTGTTCATCACTGCCGCGCCACACCAACTTGCCGTCCTTGCCGTCGAGCAGGTCGATCTGGATGGTCGCCACCTTGTAGGTGATGTTGCGTGTTTCGTTGTACATCGGCCCGCCCCAATAGCCGTTCCACGGGCCGCCCCAGGCGCCGCCATAGTTGGTGGTGACTTGTTGCTGGCGGTCTTCGACGATCAGGTAGGCCTGCACGTTGAGGTCAGCCCGGGTGCCTGCGGCTGCCGGGCGCAGGCCGCGCTGGTCAAGCTGTTCACCCACGGCCTGGCGGATGCGTTGTTCGGTGAGGTCGCTCTTGATCCGCGGATCATCAGGCCGGTATTGCAGCGCCGGGTCTTTCCAGGCCCAGTTGCGGTAGGCGCCGAAGTCGCGGCTGGCATCAAAATCGTGGTTGACCTGGCTGGTCTGGCAACCGCCCAGCAGCACAACAAAAGCTAGCGTAGCGATACGACGAAACATGGTTGATCTCCAACAAGGGACCGGGCTTTAGATGAGAATAGCTGTTAACTCGGAGGATAGGCGGTCATCGCCTTTTGCACGGCCTGGCGCAACGCATCCGCACGCTCGCTGAGGCTGCCCTGGCTGCCGGTTTCCGCACTGGCACTCCACACCGGCTGGCCGCTGCGGGCGTCGAACAGGTTAACCCGCACCACCACCACTTGAACTTCATAGGTGCGCACGATCGGCACCGAGTTGTACATGCCGTAGCCCGGGCCGTAGCGGTTATAGCCGCCGTATCCGTAGCCGTAATCGTCCTGGACCTGCTTGAGACGCTTCTCCAGGCGCACATCGGCGCTCACCAGCAGGTCCGCCGGGCGGTTGTCGTGCAAGGGCCGCAGGCCGCGCTGGTCAAGGGCGCCGCTGACCGCTTCGGCGATCTGCGCCGAGTCCGCCCAGGCCGTGCCGGCCGGGAGCTGGCCGTTGCGCCAGGCCCAATTGCGGTAGGCGCCATAGTCGCGCACCGGCGCCGGGTAGGCGCTGGCATCAAAGGTCGTGGCCGCCTGCGCGGGCGCCGGCGGCATGGGCGCAGAAGCCGCCACATAAGGGTTGGGGCTGGAGCAGGCGCCCAGCCCGAGGGATAACAGGATCAAACAGAGACGACGCATTTCGACCTCCGCAGACTGGGCCGCTTATACCGGGCGGCAGATCCAGTGCAAATAACGCCCAAGTCCGGCAAAGCTTGGGTGACGACGGTGAGCGAGCTCCATCTCTACAAGGTCCTTCAAGTCGGCGCGGGCCTGGAATTCCACCGGCATATAGTCGTGGAATACCCGCACGCCACTTTGGCTTTCGACCTGCCAAAGCCCTTCGAGTTGCGCCGCCAATTCCCGCGGGTCGAGGGGCTGTTGCGGGGTCAGGCTCTGCTTTTCGCCGGCCATGTCATTCTTGCGCATCTTGCGGAAATGGCCTTTGAGCAGGTTGCGATAAATCAGCGCATCGCGGTTGTAGAACGCCAGCGACAGCCAGCCACCGGGCAGCGTCAGCTGATGCAGCACCGGCAGGATCCCGTGGGGTTCGGCCAGCCATTCCAGCACGGCATGGCACAGCACCAGGTCGTAGGGCTCGGTGAGCTGGCCGAGCAAGTCTTGCCACGGCGCGTGGATAAAGGTGGCGTCCTGCCCGGCCTCGGCGAAGCGTTGGCGCGCGCCCTCGAGCATCGGCTCGGCGGGTTCGGCCAGGGTCACCTGATGGCCACGCTCGGCCAGCCACAGCGACATATGCCCCAGGCCCGCGCCGATATCCAGCACGCGTAACGGGCGCTCCGGCAGGGCCTCAGCCAGGTCGGCCTGGAGCACTGCCAGGCGAATCGCGCCTTTTGCACCGCCGTAGATTTTCTCGGCGAAGCGCGTGGCCAACTGGTCGAAATGCCGGTCACTCATGGGCAAACCGCCGCTCGCTGTCGGCCAGTTTGGCGCGCACCACCTCGTTCATGTCCAGGCCCAGCTCGCTGCACAGCAACAGCAGGTACAGCACGATATCGCCCACTTCCTGGCCGGCGTGGGCGAGTTTATCGGCGGGCAACTGGCGGGACTGGTCTTCGGTGAGCCACTGGAAGATTTCCACCAGTTCGGCCATTTCCACGCTGGCGGCCATGGCCAGGTTCTTCGGGCTGTGGAATGGCTTCCAGTCGTTGGTATCGCGGATGCGGTGCAGGCGTTCGGTGAGGTGTTCGAGGTTCATGGGGGGCTCCTGAATGGGTATAGCTTCAGGGGGATGGAGAGTGAAGGCAAGTGAATAGCAGTGGTGCGACGATTCGACTTGACGCCGATGAGGCCCTAATCCACCACGCTGAATTCGAGCCGGGCGGTCTGGCCGGCTTCGTCAAGGACGCTGAGTTGGTAGCGGCCCAAGCGCTCGAAACTGGCATTGATGCTGTCCTGGTTGGCGCTGTCGCCCAGCGGTGCGCCGTTGAGGAACCACCAGCGCCGGCCGCTGCCGCCCAGGGCGGAAAGCTTGAGGCGCAGGGTTTGCTGGCTGGCGGCGGGCAGGCGCAGTTGGTCGCCTTCGCGCACGCCGACAATCGACAGCGGCGAAGACGCCGCCAGCGCCGGTGGCGGGCAATCGGGGTCGGCGGCGGGAATCCGCGCTTCACGGCGCTCGATCCTGGGCAACCATGGCTCCAGCGGTGCGGGCCACAGGGCGATATTTTTAGACACCGCGCCAGGGCAATGGGCATCCACCCTCAAGCCCTTGGCGTTGACCCAGACGCTTTCCATCAAGCCCACACTCAACGGCTGATCCAGCGCCTGCAAGGTCGGCGGCGTGGTGTTGTCCAGGGTCCAGGCAAAGCGCTGGCGGCGGCAATTCGGATCGCTGCGGTTCATGGGCTGGCCCAGCGGCCAACAAATCGCCGCCACGCCGACATTGGTCGGCACCGCCACCACCTGCGCGCTGATGCCGCGCTGGCTGTCGCGATTGGTCAGCACGTCATGCACCTGCAACATCAGCGGCGCCGCCGAGGCCAAACCGAACTGCCCCGGCACCGGCGTGCCGTCCGGGCGACCGATCCACACACCGATCAAATAGCGCGGCCCCACGCCAATCGCCCAGGCATCGCGAAAACCGTAGCTGGTCCCGGTTTTCCAGGCCAGGACCGGGCGCTGCACCAGTTCGGCACGCGGGTCGCGATCAGGCCGCGCCTGGCCACTGAGGATGCGCCGAACAATCCAGGCGGACCCTGGCGACAGCAAGGGCCGTTCTCTCAGCGTATCGTCCGGCTGCAATCGAAGGGTGGCGCTCCTGCCGTTGCGGGCGAAGGCGCTGTAGCCGCTGACCAGATCCTCCAGGCGGCTGCCCGCGCCGCCGAGGATCAGCGCCAGGTTGGGCTCGGCCAACGCCGGCAGGGCCAGTGGCACGCCGCCGATGCGCATCTGCGCGGCAAACCGCTTGGGCCCGTAGGCTTCCAGCAACTGCACCGCCGGCAGGTTCAGCGAACTGGACAGCGCCGTGCTCGCCGGCACTGCGCCGGTAAAGCCCATGGAAAAGTTGCCTGGGCGATAATCGCCATAACGCCGGGGCACATCCTGCAGCAGCGATTCGGAGTGAATCAGGCCCTCGTCCAGGGCCATGCCATACAGGAACGGCTTCAAGGTAGAGCCCGGCGAACGCAGCGCGCTGATCATGTCCACATGGCCAAAGCGCTTGGCGTCGTTGATGTCCACTGACCCCAGGTAAGCGCGCACGGCCATGTTTTCTTCTTCCACCACCAGAATCGCGGCCGAGGTGTATTCCGGCAACCGCGCACGCCAGCCCAGCAACAGGTCTTCAAGACGGCGCTGCAGGGTGGCGTCCAGCGTGGTGCGAATCAGCGGCGGGCTGTCCGGACGGTTCAGGCGGCGGGCAAGCAGCGGCGCCAGGCTCGGCTCCAGGCGCGGGGCGAGCAGCAACGGCTCTTCCAGCGCTTCGTCGACGGCCGCTTGTGGCCACACCTGGAACTCGGCGAGGCGGCGCAGCACTTTGTCGCGGGCCTCCTGGGCGCGCTGCGGGTGGCGATCCGGGCGCAGGCGGCTCGGCGCCTGGGGCAATACCGCGAGCAAAGCGGCTTCGGCGTGGGTCAGTTGCGCCGGGGACTTGCCCAGGTACGCCCAGCTGGCGGCTGCCACGCCCTGCAACGTGCCGCCGAACGGCGCGCGGTTCAGGTACAGGTTGAGAATCTGTTCCTTGGACAGGTGCCACTCCAACTGCGCCGTGCGCCACAGTTGGCGCAACTTGCCGTGGAAGGTCCGTGAGTGAGGATCCAGCAGACGCGCCACCTGCATCGACAACGTACTGCCACCCGACACCACCCGCGCGCCCGTCAGGTTCTGCCACGTCGCCCGCACCAGCGCCAACGGGTTAACACCGGGATGCTGATAGAACCAGCGGTCTTCGTAGGTGAGCAGTGCATCGAGGTAATACGGCGACACTTCGCTGGTTTGCACCGGATAACGCCACACGCCGTTGGCATCGGCAAACCGCCATAACGGCGTGCCATCCTCGGCCAGCACCACCCGCGCCAGGTCGTCCTTGGGCAACGGCAACGGCCAAATACGATCGGCCAGCCACAGCAGGGCAATCATCAAGACCAGGCTCGCCAGGGTCCAACGGAGAAGTAAACGCAAATTCAAACGGCGAAACCTCTATGCTTCACAGGAACTCGCCTGGTTGATAAACAACCAAAGGCTCAGTGCAGGCAATTTCGTCCACTCTTTCATCGAGACACACCTATGCAAGTAGACTTTTTCGGATGGTTGGGTCACACACTCGGTCTGATCATCCACTACATCGTCGAATTCTTCAGCGGGCTGTTCAATATGCTCTCCAACGCTGGCGGCGACTTTGTCGGTGGCATGTCCCGAGCATTGGGCATGGACACCTCGATCATCAGCATCATCACCCTGATCGTCGGCCTGCTGTTTCTGTATTCGGCCGTACGCGCGTTCATGCGTGCCTCGATCATCATCGGGGTAATCTGGCTGATGCTTGGGCTATGGCTGCTCAGTTGGGTCGTGCACTGAACCCAAAAACACCCACCCACTGTAGGAGCAAGCTTGCTCGCGAAGGACGTCAACGATAACGCTGACATCCTGAATAAACGCGGTGCCCTTGCGTTCTTCGCGGGCAAGCCCGCTCCTACAGTGATCAACCGTCAAATTTCAGCGTCCCTTGATCACCAGATCCGCCGGCGTTTCCCCCACCGCCTGCCAGTTCGGCCGGTACATCGACTCCACCTGCGGCGGCGGCACGCGGTAAGTGCCCGGTGTCACGGCACGGGCCAGGTACAGCAAGTGCGTGGTGCCATCGCCGTCGAGGTTGATGGCCGCCACGTAACGGTCATCACGAAACTCCTGATGCTTGAGCGCCGCGTTCTGCATCGACTCGCGCCATTCCTTCACCTGGCTGCTGGCGTTTTCCAGGCTGGCCGCGCTTTGTGCCAGATTCTGGTTTTCCAGCTCCAGGCCCGCAGGCAACAGGTCGACCACCAAGGCATCCGGCACGCGCTGCTTGGCGCTCACGGCCAGGTGCACCAGCACCAGATCGCCGCTATTGAGGTTGCGCAGGTTCAGCGGTTGGCCATTCATGCCCAGGTATTCCCGGCGGATGCTCAGGTTGTCGCCGCCCGGTGTCGGTGGCACCTGGGGATAACCCGAGATCGTCAGTTGCTGGTAGACCGGCACATCGCTCTGATTGGTCAGGCTCAGATCGCTGGAAAGCAGTTTGCCTTCCAGGTCCAGCGTCGATTGTTGATTGTTCAGCTCATGTTCCCCACCGCTGCCATTGAGCAGGACCTTCCAGGCCGACTCGGGCTGGGCGAACCCCAAGCGCCCGGCCAGGAACAGCGAATTGCGCTCCTGGGTCGACAGGTACGGGCTGGCCGCCAACTGATCGGACAGGCTAAACAAGCGCTCCTCACGCTTGCCCTTGGCCAAGTCGTTTTCTTCCAGCAATGCCAGGATCATCGCCTGATCGCGCAGCGGGCTGCCGTAGTCAGCCAGCCATTCCTTGGCGCTGCGTTGCGCCGCCAGCCCGGCCAGCAAGGCTTGATCCGCGCGGGGCTGGTCACCCATCTTTTGTAATGCGATGGACAACTGCACCAACGGCAACCCGGAACGCGCGTCGCTGCGCCGCTCGAAAATACTGCGCAGCGCCCCCAACGGCGCCTGCTGACTGCGCGCCAGTACCATGCCGGCGTAGGCCTGCACGGCAAAGCGCGTGTGGTCAGCGTTGTCGCTGTAGTCGACTTCGATCAGGTTGCGCTCCTGCACATAACGCAGCAGGCGCTCGCTGGCTTTTTTCAGCGCTTCGGGCGGTACCGCGAAGCCCTGGTCACGGGCACGCAACAGGAAGTCGGTGACATAAGCCGTCAGCCAATACTCCTCTTCGCCATCGGCGCCCCACAAACCGAAGCTGCCGTTGTAGCGCTGCATGCCCAGCAGGCGTTCGATGCCCAGCTCGATCTTGCGTTTGCGCTCGGCATCCGGCTCGCCCTTGATGCTCAGGCGCTTGAGCAGCGCGTCGTCGGCATACAGCGACGGGTACAGACCACTGGCGGTCTGCTCCAGGCAACCATAAGGGTAGGCCTTGAGCGCCGAGATCTGCGCACCCAGGTTCAGCGGCGGCCGGCTCGACAGGCTCAGCAGCGCCTCACGCCCAGAGGCATCGAATTGATCCAATGCGCCGGCGGGCAGGCTCCACGGCTCGCCCTTGAGCACCGCGCGGTAATGCTTGAGCAACGCCGGGTAGGCCGGGCGCACACCCAGGGTCCATTCGCGGCTGAACGGCGGCAGGTTCTCACCGGGCAGGTCCAGGCCATTGACCGTGACCTTCACCTTGCCTTGACCCAAGCCACCCCAGGCTTTCACCGGGATACGCAGGGTGGTGCGCTGGCCTTGCTTGAGCTCGACGGTTTGCGCGCCGCTGTTGACCAGCTCCAACTGCCCTTCGGCACTCAGTTGCACATCGAGTTTCTGCGCCTTGCCCGACAGGTTGGACAGGTCCAGGGCCAACGTCGTCTGGTCACCGCCGGCGAGGAAGCGCGGCGCCGACAGCTCGGCGATCAGCGGCGCGGCGATCACGGTCTTACCTTCGGCCATGCCGTAGCGGTCGTCGCTCCAGGCCTGGGCCATCAGGCGCAGTTCGCCGTTGAAGTCGGGGATGTTGACGCTGACTTCACCCTCGCCCTGCTCATTCAAGGTCACCGGCGCGCTTTGCAGGGCGACGATGGTCACACTGGTGTCCGGACGCTTGCCGCCCTTGGCCAGCGCGGCGTCACCGCCAAAGGCCAGGCTGGCCAGGCGGCCCTGCCCGGCTTCGATCAATTGGCCGTAGATATCGAACTGGTCCACGCCATAGGCCTTGCGGCCGAACAGGCTGGAGTACGGGTCCGGCGTCGGGTATTCGGTGATATTGAGGATGCCCACGTCCACCGCCGCCACCAGCACGTGCATCTGTTTCGGCACGCTGCCATCGGCGTTTTTGGCGGCGATCTTCACCGTCAGCGGTTGTTTCGGGCGCATTTTTTCCGGCGCGGTCAGGGTCACGCCAAGCTTGCGCTGGGTGCGATCCAGCGGCAGATGCAGCAGGCCTACCGCGCGTTTGGGGGTGATATTGGCTTTGCGCTCGCCGGGACGAATCACCAGGGCGCTGACGTACAGGTCATGGCGCGACCATTTCGGATCAAGCTTCACGGCAAAGCTTTTACCTTCGGCCGGCACGTCGATTTCCTGCCACCACAGCGGCCCTTCGGCGGACTCCACCAACAGGTAGCCTTTACCGGCCGCCGGCGGCGTGACCGTGACGTTGGCGGTATCGCCGTCGCCATAGGCGGGTTTATCCAGCGCCAGCTTGACCTGATCGGGCCGTACGGCGCCACCTTCGGTGTTGTCCTGGGCCTGGTAGCCGGCCCAGAAGCGCAGGCTGCTGACCAGGCCGGTCTGCGGGTCTTCGACCTCGACACGGTACGGGCCCCACTCCACCTGGAAGCTGACCTTGGCGGTATCGCCGGCCTTGATGTCCAGGGTCTGTTCGTCGAGGTTGAGGAATTTCTCGTTGTAGTGATAGCTCCAGCCATCGCTGTCGGAGTAGTTCCAGTAGTAGTCACGGCGCTCGCGAACCAGGCGGACCTTAAGGTTTTGCGCGGCAAGTTTCTGCCCGTCCTGGTTGGCCACCAGCACTTCGAACTCTGCCGGGCCATCGCCATTGGTTTCCTTGCCGTCAAACAGCCCACGCAGGCCCGGCAATTGCTCGGCCGGCCAGATCGGCTGCACCAGGCGCCGGGTGATCGGCCGCCCGCCCGACTCGTGCAGGCTGGCCTGCACGATCAGTTGCAGGGGGGATTTGGCCTCGGACCATTTGCTTTCCAGGGTCAGTTCTTCCTGGCCCTTGGCGTCGAGCACGCTTTCGTCCAGCTCGAAGTCCTGGCTCAGTTCCTCTTCGGTGACGGAGCCGAATTGATAGCCCGGCAGCGACTTGACCGCTTCGCGCAGGGGGCGCACATAGACTTGCCCGCTGACGCGATTGCCCGACGCGGGAGCACCGTAGAGGTAGCGACCGTTGACCTTGATCACCGGGTTATCCGCCGGGCTCAATGCCGTGTCGCTGCCCTTGAGTTCCAGCGCCAGGCGCTCGGGCAGGAAGTCTTCGACGAGGAATTCATACAGCTGCGGCTTGCCATCGCCCAGGTCGAACACTAACTGCCAGCGGCCGGTCGGTGCTTCGCCGGCCAGCTGCAGTTGATATTGATAGAGGCCCGAGGCATCGGCATCCCAGACGAACTTGCGGCTCACCTGTTCATCCGGGCGACGCACTTCGACACTCACCGGCTGCGGCTTGACCGCGTTGCCGTCCTTGTCCCGCAGCAGGGCGTTGAGCAGCACGGTTTCGCCAGGGCGATACAGGTCGCGCGGGCCGAACACAAAGAACTGCAACGGATGGGAAGGTTGGCCGCCGATATCGAACTCGGCCAGATCCAGCGCAGCACTGTCCAGGCGCAGCAGACTGGTCTGCTCACCCTGTTTGGCCAGCAGCACCTGGGCCTTTTTCGGCAACGGCAACTCAGCGTGACCGCCCTTTTCGGTCTTGCCCTGGCCCAGCACACGGCCGTCGGCGTCGAGCACTTCGAGGTCGACGCCATCCAACGCCTTGCCACCTTCCAGCGCCTGGGTAAATACATCCAGGCGATTGGCGTAGCGGTGCACCGACAGGCCGATATCGCTCAAGGTAAACAGCGTGGCCGGTTGCGAATAGTTGTAGGTGCCCGAAGCACGCATCACCGCCAGGTACACGCCCGGTTGCTGCAATTGCTTGAGGCCGGCAATCGGCAGCAGCAGGGTTTCACGGGTATTGCGCGCCGGGTTCAGGTCGAAACGGCCGCCGTAGACCAGGTCGGCCAGCGGCAGCAGTTCGCGGGATTCATAACTTTGCAGGCTGGTATTGCGCCCCCACTGCGCCAGGAACGACGGCAGGGATTCGGGTTTGATACGGAAGAATTCAACGTCGATCTTGTCGACGTTCAATGCGATCACCGGCAGGCCTTCGGCCAGGCGCGTCGGCAACAATGTGCCACGGCTGGCGAAGCCGACGGTGGCTTGCAGGTCACGGGTTTCCAGGCGCGCGATGTACTCGGCGGCGAGCGTGTTGGCGTTGACCGCCTTCACCCCGGCATCCACCGTCAGCACCAGTTTGCGCTGGGGTTCCAGATGACGCAGGCGCAGCTCCATGAGGTTATCGGACAGCTCCCAGGCGCCATCGACCTTGCCGGACTTGCTGTCGACCAGATGGAGTTTGTCGGCAAACTTCTGCTCCGGGTCCAACGGAATGGAAAAACTCACCGACAAGGTGCTGGCGCCGTCCAACTGTACCTCGGACACGTCCACCACACTCAACTCACGCCCGGCATAACGCTGCTTGAGCGCCGCTACATCCACCGCGGCCTTGGCCGGTTTCGGCGCCGTCGCCACGGTGGGCGCAGGCGGTGCTGCCGGTTTATCGGAAGAATCGCAGGCGCTCAGCAGGGCCAGCGCGCAGGCCAGGAACAATCCTTTGTTAAGCATGGGGCACTCGTAGTCAGAGGGAACCGAGGGGTGAACTATATATCAGCGCCGGCCAAGCCGATGTGGCGCTGGTCACATTGACCGACGGAGGGTGAGTTGGTTCTCAACGGTCTCAAGTCCCAGCCAAATCCCACAGGCATAGGGCTCCATTCCACATTGGCCCTGTTGCGCTGCCAATGGGCGGTTACAATGCCGCTCCCCCAAGGAGCCCGCATGTCCACCTTACTGACCGACTGGCGCGACCGCCCTACCCATCGCCGCGTATGGGCTTTGGCCGCGCCGATGATTCTTTCGAACATCTCCGTGCCGTTGGTGGCACTGGTCGACAGCATGGTCATCGGCCACCTGCCCCACGCCCACCAACTGGGCGCCGTGGCCGTCGGTGCCAGCCTGTATACCTTCCTCGCCTGGGCCATGGGTTTTCTGCGCATGGGTTCCACCGGTTTCGCCGCCCAGGCCGCCGGGCGCAAGGATGGTGCGGCACTGCGACAGATCCTGCTGCAAGGTTTGCTGCTGGCGCTGGGGCTGGCGATGTTGCTGGGGACCGTCGGCATCCCCCTGAGCCATCTGGCTCTGGAATGGATGCAACCGTCCCCCGAACTCAACCAATTGACCCGCGAGTTCTTCCACACCCGCCTGTTCGGCCTGCCCGCCGCGCTGGCCAGCTACGCGCTGGTGGGCTGGTTCCTCGGCACGCAAAACGCCCGGGCGCCATTGGCAATCCTGTTGACCACCAACCTGGTCAACATCGCCCTGAACCTGTGGTTTGTACTGGGCCTGGACTGGGGCGTGGTCGGCTCGGCCCGCGCATCGGTGATCGCCGAATGGACCGGCGCCCTGCTTGGCCTGGCCCTCACGCAAAAAGCCCTGCGCGCCTACCCCGGGCATATCGCCTGGGCCGTGTTGAAACGGTGGCAAAGCTGGCGCCCGTTGCTGGCGGTGAACCGCGACATCTTTATCCGCAGCCTGGCGCTGCAGTCGGTATTTTTCATGATCACGGTGCAAGGCGCACGCCTGGGCGATGCCACCGTGGCAGCCAATGCTCTATTGCTCAATGGCTTGTTGCTGACCGCTCACGCGCTGGACGGCCTGGCCCACGCGGTCGAAGCCTTGTGCGGACACGCCATCGGCGCCCATGACCGCGCCGCGCTGCGCCGTTCGCTGGTGGTCGCCGGCGGTTGGTCGCTGATCGCCAGTGTGGGGTTTGCTCTGCTGTTCACCTTCGCCGGCCACCTGTTTATTGCCATGCAGACCGATATCCCCAGCGTGCGCGAAACCGCCGATCTCTACCTGCCGTACCTGGCGGTACTGCCGTTGATTGCGGTGTGGAGTTATCTGTTGGATGGGTTGTTTATCGGCGCTACGCGCGCCAAGGAAATGCGCAATGGCATGTTGCTGACGGTGCTAATCCTACTGCCGTTCGCCTGGCTGCTACAGGGGTACGGCAATCACGGCCTGTGGATCAGCTTCCTGCTGTTTATGGCGCTGCGCAGTTTCACCTTGTGGGCCATTGCGTGGCGCCTGAGCAAAAGGAACGAATGGCTCGGCGATTCGACCTGTTAGTTTTCACAGGTTACAAAGATTCAACATGAGAGTTGAATTGGGACGAATGCCCGATCCGGGCAATTACGTTTCAATACGGGCAAGGACGACTCTCATGAACATCAACCCTCCCCTCGGCATCGCTATTGCGCTAATCGCAACCTGGATGCAACCCGTCATGGCGGATGCTGAAAGCAACCCTGACATCACGCCGTCCGGCCAAGTTTTTATCCCCTCGGTCCAAGCGCCTGGTGCAACTCCAGCACCGGCAGCCGAGCTTTCACTCTCCTCGGTTGAGATCTGGAACAACAGCAATTTCCCGATTTACTTAGCCCAAAAAAAGATGAAGCAGCAGACTTTGCCCTCAAGGCAAAAGAGTTCCGATTTGAGCGCCGATAATGATCCGGATCAGAAGCTGAGCCTGAACTTGACCCAAGGGGCTATCAGCCTGACACCAGCCACGAAGGATGCCACCATCAAGTTCATCACCCTGACCCCACAAAATGAAACGTGCAAAAAAACCAGTTATTGCCTGATTGTCCAGTAGGTATCGAATCGGTGGCCCTGCCATTGATAGAAAAGTGCGTGAACTGTTAGTTTTGACAGGTTACAGACCGACATTCCGGGCGTTGAATGGCCATGGGTAAAACCCATCCCATAGATTCAAGGAGAGTCGGATATGAACATCACGAAAGCGCTTTGGATCGCTACGGCTTGCACACTGGCGAGCATCGCGGGATGCACCAATGGGCAAGGGCCGAACACTATCGAGGACAGACTGCGTGTTACAAACAGTAGCCGGTCCAATCTGACGCTCTTCCAAGGAACCGAGCGACATACCCTCGATTCAGGTGCAAATATTGAACTGCCCTTTAATGGCCAAAATGTCACGGTGACGCCCACCACCACCGGTGCCGACAGACTTGACCGGGTTGTCCTTCAGTTCAACCCAGACCAATGCTCGGTCAAGCTCTGCCTGGTCGCGTACTGAACCGCCCACCGATACGACCCGCGAGAAACCCCGCGCGTCGTTCGACCCAGCATCAGGACGACAGGTATGACGAACGCGTCAGGCCCAGACGCAAGGCGTCGAGGAACTGCGTACGCTCACTGGCACTGATCTTCGCGCTGGCGCACTTGTCACGGTAGTGAGTCATCAACTCCTCCGGCGACAAGTGCACATAGCGCAGCATGTCTTCGATGGTGTCGTGGGTCTCGATACCGGCGCTGTACACCGAACCGTCTTCGCGCTGGTAGATGTTCACCGAGTCGGTGTCACCGAACAGGTTGTGCATGTCGCCGAGGATTTCCTGGTAGGCGCCGACCAGGAAGATGCCCAGCAGGTAGTCCTCGCCTTCGTTCAAGGCGTGCACCGGCAGGCTGGTCTCGATGCTCTGCTCGTCGACGTACTGCTTGATCTTGCCGTCGGAGTCGCAGGTCAGGTCTTGCAGCACAGCACGGCGCAACGGCTCTTCGTCGAGACGGTGCAGCGGCAAAATCGGCAGGACCTGGCCGATGGCCCAGGTGTCCGGCAGGCTCTGGAACACCGAGAAGTTGCAGATGTACTTGTCGGCCAGCTTGTCGTTGAGTTCGTCCAGCACCTGGCGGTGCGAGCGCTGGCGGGCTTTGAGCGAGTTGTGCAGGCGGCGGCACACGGCGAAGTAGCACTGTTCGGCCAGGGCTTTCTCGGCCAGGGTCAGTTTGCCGTCGGCGTACTGGGTGGCCACGTCGCTCATGTAGTGGGTGGCGCGCCAGTAGGTTTCGGTGACCATTTCGATGTCGGTCGGCCCGAGCAGGTCCACCAGCCATTGCACGGTTTCCGGCAGGCTTTCCTTGTTCTCGATCAGCGGGATTTCGTCGTTGTGTTTTTCGACGTCAGTGACCTGCACCACCAGCATGGCGTGGTGGGCGGTCAGGGAGCGGCCGCTTTCGGAGAAGATATGCGGGTGCGGCAGGCTCTGGGCGTCGCAGAATTCCTTGAGCATGCCCACGACCACACCGGCGTAGTCGTCCATGTCGTAGTTGATCGAACTGGCGTTACGCGAGTGAGTACCGTCGTAGTCCACGCCCAGGCCGCCGCCGACGTCGATGTGGTCCACCGGCAGGCCGAGGTTGCGCAGTTCGCCGTAATAACGAATGGCTTCCTTGAACCCATGCTGGTAGTCGGCCAGGTTGGCGATCTGCGAACCCATGTGGAAGTGCAGCAGGCGGATGCCCTGGTCCAGGCCTGCCGCGCGGAAGCGCTCGACCACCGACAACAATTGCGCTGCCGACAAGCCGAACTTGGACTTCTCGCCACCGGTGTCCGCCCACTTGCTCGACGCCAGGGACGACAGGCGCACGCGCAGGCCCACCTGTGGCTTGACCTTGAGGCTGGCGGCCTCTTCGATCACCAGTTCAACCTCGGACTCTTTCTCGATCACGATAAACACGTTGTGGCCGAGCTTCTGGCCCATCAGCGCCAGGCGGATGAACTCGCGGTCTTTATAACCGTTGCAGACGATGGTGCCGCCCTTCGGCGCCAGGGCCAGCACAGCCAGCAGCTCAGGCTTGGAGCCGGCTTCGAGGCCGATGGAAACATTCTGGGTGGCGATGATGTTCTCGATCACCGCTTCCTGCTGGTTCACCTTGATCGGGTACAGCGCGGTGTACTTGCTCTGGTATTCCAGGCGCTCGATGTTGGCGTCGAAAGCGCCGGTCAGCTGGCGTACACGGTCTTGCAGGATGTCGGGAAAGCGCACCAGCAGCGGCAGGGAAAGGCCGCTCTTGCGCAGCTCGTCCACTTGCTCGTAAAGGTCGACGGGTGTGCTGTTCGGGCCGTTCGGACGGACTTCAACGCGACCGGCATCATTGATCGCGAAATACCCGGCCCCCCAATGGCGAATCCCGTAAACACTGCGGCTATCCGCAACTGTCCATTGGCTGCCATCGTCTTTGCGTGTGCGTCGTACGGACATCGAAGTCCCCTATAAATGAAGGCGAAGGCGCCGCCTCTCGTTCGAGGCTGGCGCAGTCTAAAGAATGAAAATGACGATTTGCCTGTAAGCAAGGTAGACCCCACTCGCAGGACAGAGTTTAGACACAGGTTGGGAAGAGGCTTTCAGCCGCCGGACTTCTTGGCCTTGTAACCCAGCCTGATCAGCTCGGCCAACAGCAGTTCGACGTGATCGCCCTGGATCTCGATGACACCGTCTTTCAACGCGCCACCGGTGCCACAGCGCTTTTTCAGCGTGGTGGCCAGTGCCTTGAGCGGCTCTTCGGCCAACGGCACGCCGGTGATGGTGGTCACCGTCTTGCCGCCACGGCCTTTGCTTTCGCGGCGCACGCGGGCAATACCGTCGCCTTCGGGGATCAGGGTCTGTTTGCAGGTACACGAATCCACGGGCTGACGACAGTCCGGGCAGTGTCGACCTGCGTCGGTGGAAAATACCAGGCCGCCGAGGGCGGCGAAGGATGCGGCTTTTTTGGCCACCGGCAATCCTCTCGGGAGGACAAAGACTGATCGGCCTCCGCTAAGGGACGACCGACCGCGAAGCCCCACTCAGGCAGGGGCAGCGCTACCGAGCCGCCAAGGCTAATCCCCACCTGTAGGAGCGAGCTTGCTCGCGAAAATCGTCAACGATGACGCGTGCATTCCGAATGCACGCGGCGCTCTTGAGTTTTTCGCGAGCAAGCTCGCTCCTACAGTGATCCCAGGGTGCAACAATGGCGGTTCGGGTGAAAAGTCGCGCAGTGTAACGGCAAAAAGCCCACTTGCTAAGAGCCAAATGGCGCCAATTTATGCAGCTTTAGCGACGTGAGGCCAGATAGCGCCGCAAGCCCTCCTGGGCGTCCGGGCAGTAAGGCTTGTGCTCGGCTTCCTGCAGGACCGTTTCCACGGGCAAAAAGCGCGCCTCCATGACTTCTTCAGGCTGCAGGCGCAATGGCCCATCCCAAATCGCCGAGTAGGATTTGCACCAGAGCCGGCTGTCGCCATCCTCAAAGTAGAAATGGTCATGCTCGGTCAGTTCCACCCCGCCGACACCCAGCTCCTCTTCCAACTCGCGGGCTGCCGATAACGCGTAGGATTCGCCCGCCGCGACCATCCCGCCCGCCGCCGTATCCCAGAACCCCGGGTACAGGGCCTTGCTCAGGGTGCGCCGATGCACGCACAGCTCACCCTTGGAATTGAACAGAAAGATAAAGGTGCAACGGCCGATCAAGCCGCGCTGGCGCAAATCGGACCTGACGAGATGGCCAAGCAGGTTGTCCCGCTCGTCGACCCAGCAGATCAGTTCGGCATCAGAGGCCGCACGGTGCGCGGCCTCGTTTTGAGCAGCGTCCATCATCAACCCTGGTTGAGCAGTTGACGCAAATCGATCACCGCCGCATTGGCCCGGGAAATGTAGTTGGCCATGACCAGCGAATGGTTAGCCAATACGCCGAAACCGCTGCCGTTGAGGATCATCGGGCTCCAGACCGGCTCTTGCGAAGCCTCCAGCTCACGAATGATCTGGCGCACGCTGACGGTGGCGTTTTTCTTGGCCAGCACGTCGGCAAAGTCGACTTCGATGGCACGCAACAGGTGGGACAGCGCCCAGGCCTGGCCACGGGCCTCGTAGAACACGTTATCGATCTGCATCCATGGGGTTTCCACCACCTCTTCGTCGACCTGCGGCACTTCACCCGGCGCCAGGGCTTCGGTTTTCAGTGCGGTGTTCAATTTGACCCGGCCCACGCTGGCCGACAGGCGTTGCGACAGCGAGCCCAGGCGGGTGGCCACATCGCCCAGCCAGTTGTTCAGGTTGTCGGCGCGGGCATAGAACAAGGCGCCACGCTGGTTCGGGTCGGACAGGCGCGCTTCATAGCGGCTCAGGGAGTTGATGCCTTCCTGGTACTCCGACTCACTGGACGGCAGCACCCAGCTCTTGTTGTCGAAGTTGAAGCGCGGCTCGGCCTTGGCCAAGTCGGCGTCTTCGGCCGACTGCGACTGGGAGCGGGCGAAGTCTTTACGCAGGGCGCGGGTCAGGTCGCGCACCTGCACCAGCACGCCGTATTCCCAACTGGGCATGTTGTCCATCCACAGGCCCGGCGGGAAACGGTCGTTGGAAATATAGCCACCGGGCTTGTTCAGCAACGTGCCGACCACGGTCTTGAGGGTTTCGACGGTGGTATAGCCCACCACCATCTGCTTGCCTTCCTTCTCGGCGGCAAGCTGCGCATTCTGCTGGACCGGGAACAGCGCCGGCTCTTCGCTCCAGTACCAGCCCAGGGCGCCGGTGACCAACAGATACAGGCCGAGCACACTGAGCACGGCTCGGCTCATCAGCAGAGTACGAAAATAGCTGCGGTTGGCCGACTTGGGCTCAGGGGCAGGGCCTTTGGCACTGCCCGCACGGTTTTTCCAGTCCAGCATGGCGATATCCTTTCAATCACTTGAGTTCATGCACTTGAATTGAGGGCGTGCGTTCAAACACTCCGACCACAACCCTACCCCATCGTGCCCGCCCATGCGGGGCTTTTCACCAAACGTGCATACGGCAAGCATTCGACTATAAAGGATGCACGCTTTTTAAGCTGCGCGACCGTCAGGTCACCAACTGAATATCAGGGACACACAGTTAATTGACATATGACACTCATCCCATTGAAAAGAGGTGCTAGCATAGAGCCATCAGTTCGACCTCAGCATGCACCCTCACTAGTAGTCAGGATATGACCGAGCCAGAAGACCCCAGCCGTGAGCGTCTCAAGCAGCATTTTGCCCAGCGGGTAATTCATCAGGCACGTCAAATTCTTGAGATCTGGCAGCGCCTGCAACGCAGCGAATGGTCAGGCGCCGACCTCTCCGAACTCAGCGAGGCCAACCTGCGCCTGCAGCGCTTCGCCGAGCGTTTCGAACAACCCGAGCACGGCCAACTGGCCCGGCACATCGGCGAATCGCTCAAGGCCGTGGACGAAAACCGCGGGCGCCTGAGCAGCCAGTTGATCACCGAGCTCAACCGCTTGATGCAGCGCCTGTCCCGCACCGGCCTGCGCCAGGGCGACCAGCTGGAACAAACCTTCCTGCCGCCGATGCGCAAGCCGATCTACGTGATGCTGGCCGATCACGACCGCGCCGAGCGCCTGGCCAAGCAGCTGGAATTCTTTGGCATGAGCGCCCAGTCCCTGGACAGCGTCGCGGCGTTTCGCGCGTCCATGGCCGAGCGCCTGCCGTCGGCGATCGTGATGGACGTGGACTTCTGCGGCACCGGCCTGGGCCTCAAGCTCGCCGCCGAAGCCCAGGAAGGCCTGGAGCATAAGCTGCCGCTGTTGTTTTTCAGCCTGCACGAAACCGACACCCCCACTCGCCTCGCCGCCGTGCGCGCCGGCGGCCAGGAATTCCTCACCGGCACGCTGGAAGCCTCCAGCCTGCTGGAAAAGATCGAAGTGCTGACCTGCGTCGCCCAGTACGAACCGTACAAAGTGCTGATCATCGACGACTCGCGGGCCCAGGCGCTGCACACCGAGCGCTTGCTCAACAGTGCCGGCATCGTCACCCGCACTTTGATCGAGCCGATCCAGGCCATGGCCGAGCTGGCAGACTTCCAGCCCGACCTGATCATCCTCGACATGTACATGCCGGCCTGTACCGGCACCGAACTGGCCAAGGTGATTCGCCACAACGACCGTTATGTCAGCGTGCCGATCATCTACCTGTCGGCCGAAGACGACCTGGACAAGCAACTGGACGCCATGAGCGAAGGCGGCGACGACTTCCTCACCAAACCGATCAAGCCGCGCCACCTGATCACCACGGTGCGCAACCGCGCCGCCCGTGCGCGCAACCTCAAGGCGCGGATGGTGCGCGACAGCCTGACCGGGTTGTACAACCACACCCATATCCTGCAACTGCTCGAAGACTGCAGCTTCCGCGCGCGCCGCGAGAACAAGCCGTTGAGCTTTGCCATGCTCGACATCGATCACTTCAAGCGGGTCAATGACAGCCATGGCCACCCCATGGGCGACCGCGTGATCAAGAGCCTGGCGCTGTTTCTCAAGCAACGCCTGCGCAAGACCGATTACATCGGCCGCTACGGCGGTGAAGAATTCGCCATCGTGATGCCCGACACCGACCTGGACTCGGCCTGCAAGGTGCTGGATGAAATTCGTGGGCGCTTTGCCGAGATTCACTATCCGGCGCAGCCGCAGGATTTGTGGTGCACCTTCAGCGCCGGGGTGGTGGAGCTGTGTGACGGCTCCGACAGCCTGATGATGGCCGCCCAGGCCGACGAGGCGCTGTACCGCGCCAAGGACGCCGGGCGTAACCGCGTGCAAGCGGCGCGCACGTCAAAGCAAAGTGCCACCTTTTCACCAGAATCCACTGATTCCGTCATAACCCTGTAATGAAAACGCAATAACTTCAGGCACTTACCTTTTGCTGTCGGTTGATACCCCGCATGCGCCTGAAGCTGCTGACCAATCTCAATACCCTCCTGCTGGTGGCCGTGTGCCTGGCACTTGGAGCGACGCTGTGGTGGTCGCAACGGGCGCTGGAACAGCCTTATTTGCTGATGGAACGCTACCTCGGCCTGTCACAGACCTTCCAGAACCAGGCCGCGCGCAATATCGACGACTACCTCGCCAGCGGTGATGCATTGCGCTTGAGCAGTGCCAGCCAGAGCCTGGAAAACCTGTTGCAGCACCTGGATGAACTGCCCGCCGACCTCGCACAGAACCTGCGCCCCAGCCTTGCGGACCTGGATGCCTTCAGCAAGACCGACCTGCTGGCGGCCGGTAAGTTGGCAGGTGACCCACAAGCCCTGTTGCTGCAGGCCGAGCGGGAGCTGGGCGCCAACCTGGAGCAGTTGAGCCAGTACGCCATAGGCGTCAACACCCCCGAAGCCGCGCGCTACCTGCCGCCGCTGTTGGCAGCCTCACAGCACCTGGGCAAGCTGTCCCTGGCCCGCGACAAACTGGTGAGCAGCGGCCGCGCGGAACTGGCGGACGATGTGGAACGCGAAGTCGGCAATATGCGCAGCCAGGCCGACCTGCTGGAGCAACTGCCATTACTCGGGGTAAAGGCCAGCGCAGAATCCAACACCGATGATTTTTCGGCCTTGATGGGCCTGGAAAACAGCGCAAAAACCGAAGCCCAGGACACTGGCGTCGACCTCAAGCGCGAACTCAACGGCCTGCTGGCCCGCTACCCCGCCGAACTCCAGCGCACCCGCACGCAGATCCAGCAGCGTGCCGACCTGGGCGCCGCCACCCACTTGAAAATCGCCGCCGTTCAGCAGGCCATCGCCGGCCTCGAGCCGGTGGTGCGCGCGCAACACGGCAAGATCCAGGGCGAAGTGCGCCTGATGCAAGGCGTGATGATCGGCCTGATTCTGCTGATCGCCCTGCTGATCGACACCCTGCAACGGCGCCTGGCGCGGGTGCTGACCAACCTGGCCCCGGCCTTGTCGACCTGGGGCGAGGGCAACTTCAGCCAACCGATCACCTTGGGCAAGACCAACCGCGAACTGCGCGACATCGAAGCGTCCCTCAACCGTCTACGCGCCTACCTGGTGGATCTGGTGGGTACCATCCGTGGCAATGCCGAAGAAGTGGCCGGCAGCAGCCGCGCCCTGGCCGAACTGAGCAGTGGCCTGCACGACGGCGCCGAACGCCAGGCCGGGGATACCGCGCAGATTCGTGACTCCCTGGGCGAACTGGAAGCCACCATCCAGCAAGTCGCCGGTGATGCCAGCGCTGCGGCCGGCGCCAGCCGCAGCGCTGGCCAGGCGGTTGAGCAAGGCCAGCGCGTGATCGGCCTGAGCCTGACCGGCCTGCACGCGCTGGTGGGTGAAGTGCAGCAAAATGCGCAGATGATCGAGAAACTTGCCGAGGAGTCCGCCACCATTGGCGGCGTATTGACCGTGATTCGCTCGATTGCCGACCAGACCAACCTGCTGGCGCTCAACGCCGCCATCGAAGCCGCACGCGCCGGTGAGGCCGGGCGCGGATTTGCCGTGGTCGCCGACGAAGTGCGCACCCTGGCCCAACGCACCGCTGGCGCCACCGCCGAGATCCAGGCCTTGATCACCGGCCTGCAAACCGCTGCGCATCAATCGGTGCAGGGCATGCGCGCCCAGGTTGAACACGCCGAGGCTACCGCCCAGCAAGCCCAGGCTGCGGATGGCGCGCTGGATGAAATCGTCGGCGCGATCCAGACCATTTCCGCCACCGCCGTGCGGATTGCCGATGTAACGGCGCAGCAAAGTGGCGCCGTGAGTGAGATTCGCGACAACAGCGAGCGGATTCATCAGCTCGGCGAGGATAATTTGCTGCGCATCGGCCACGGCCGCAGCCAGGGTGAGCATTTGCTGGTGCTGGGTGGGCAGCTCAATACGGCAGTGCAGGCGTTCCGCGTCTGACCTGCCCCATGAAGATCCAAAATCAAATGAAGATCAAAATGTGGGAGGCGGCTTGCTCCCGATAGCGGTGGATCAGTTACAGATGTCGATACTGACACACTGCAATCGGGAGCAAGCCCCCTCCCACATTTGATCTCCACAGTATTCAAGGGCGTATTACCAATGACCGGATCCCAGCCCCCAGTCATAAATTTTGCGCAATCCTCGCTAATCGTGCCGCCTACTGCATAGAACTGGACAGTCACAAAGGCTTTGCGGCATAGTCGCCGGGTTCTGCCTTGCCCACATCAATAACAAGGAACAGCCGATGGCGACCTTACTGGTTCTTCACGGACCCAACCTGAACCTGCTCGGCACCCGTGAACCGGGCGTCTACGGGGCAGTGACCCTCGATCAGATCAACCTTGACCTGGAACGACGGGCACGTGAAGCCGGCCACCATTTGCTCTACCTGCAAAGCAATGCCGAGTATGAATTGATTGATCGCATCCATGCCGCCCGTAGCGAAGGCGTGGACTTTATCCTGATCAATCCCGCCGCTTTTACGCACACAAGCGTTGCATTACGTGACGCGCTGCTGGCGGTGAGCATCCCATTCATCGAAGTGCATTTATCGAACGTGCACAAACGCGAACCTTTCCGCCATCACTCTTACTTCTCCGACGTTGCGGTAGGAGTGATCTGCGGCCTTGGCGCCAGCGGTTACCGACTGGCCCTGGAGGCCGCCCTGGAACAGCTTGAACAACCGGCCAAGCGCCCCTGACCGACCCTTGGGAGTTGATGATTCATGGATATCCGTAAAGTTAAGAAACTGATCGAACTGCTGGAAGAATCCGGTATCGACGAGCTGGAAATCAAGGAAGGCGAAGAGTCCGTACGGATCAGCCGCCACAGCAAGACCCCGGCCCAACAGTTCTACGCACCCCAGATGCAAGCACCGGCTCCAGCTGCTGCTCCGGCCGCCGCAGCGCCTGCTGCTGCCGCTGCACCTGCCGCACCGGCTGCCCCAGCGCTGAACGGTTTCGTGGTCAAGTCGCCAATGGTCGGTACGTTCTACCGCACCCCGGCACCGACCTCGCCAGCCTTCGTTGAAGTGGGCAAGACCGTGAAAGTGGGCGACACCATCTGCATCGTTGAAGCGATGAAGATGATGAACCACATCACGGCCGAAAAAGCCGGCGTCATCGAATCCATCCTGGTAGAAAACGGTCAGCCGGTTGAGTACGACCAGCCGCTGTTCACCATCGTTTGAACCGCGGAGCGCCTTCGATGTTGAAACCTGCGAAGAAACTGCAAAAAGTCCTGATCGCCAACCGCGGCGAGATCGCGCTGCGTATCCTGCGCGCCTGTAAGGAAGAGGGCATCAAGACCGTCGCTGTTTACTCGACGGCCGATACCGAATTGATGCACGTGAAACTGGCGGACGAAAGCATCTGCATCGGCCCGCCACTGGCCACGAACTCGTACCTGAAAGTCTCGAACATCATCGCCGCAGCAGAAGTGACCGGCGCTGATGGCATCCACCCGGGCTACGGCTTCCTCGCGGAAAACGCCGATTTCGCCGAACAGGTGGAAAAATCCGGGTTTGCCTTCATCGGCCCGAAAGCCGAAACCATTCGCCTGATGGGCGACAAGGTATCGGCCAAGGACGCCATGATCGCGGCCGGCGTGCCAACCGTTCCGGGCTCCGACGGCCCGCTGCCTGAAGACGAGGAAACCGCACTGCGCATTGGTCGCGAAGTCGGCTACCCGGTGATCATCAAGGCCGCCGGTGGCGGTGGTGGTCGCGGCATGCGCGTGGTGCACAAGGAAGAAGAGCTGATCGAAGCCGCCAAGCAGACTCGCTCCGAAGCGGCTGCCTGGTTCGGCAACCCGATGGTCTACCTGGAGAAGTACCTGACCAACCCACGTCACGTGGAAGTGCAGGTGCTGTCCGACGGCCAGGGCCACGCCATCCACCTGGGCGACCGCGATTGCTCGCTGCAACGTCGTCACCAGAAGGTGTTGGAAGAAGCACCGGCACCAGGCCTGGACGAAACCGCTCGCCAGGAAGTCCTGGCTCGCTGCGTCAAGGCGTGCATCGACATCAACTACCGCGGCGCCGGCACCTTCGAGTTCCTCTACGAGAACGGCCGCTTCTACTTCATCGAGATGAACACTCGCGTGCAGGTAGAGCACCCGGTGTCGGAGATGGTCACCGGTATCGACATCGTCAAGGAGATGCTCAGCATCGCCGCCGGCAACGTGCTGTCCTTCACCCAGGAAGACGTGAAGCTCCACGGCCACTCCCTGGAGTGCCGGATCAACGCCGAAGACCCGAAGACCTTTATCCCAAGCCCTGGCCTGGTCAAGCATTTCCACGCGCCCGGCGGCAACGGCGTACGTGTGGATTCGCACCTGTACAGCGGCTACAAGGTTCCGTCCAACTACGACTCGCTGATCGGCAAGCTGATCACCTGGGGCGCGACCCGCGACGAGGCCATGGCCCGTATGCGCAATGCCCTGGACGAAATCGTGGTCGACGGCATCAAGACCAACATCCCGCTGCACCGGGACCTGGTTCGTGATGAAGGCTTCTGCGAAGGTGGTGTGAACATTCACTACCTGGAACACAAGCTGGCCAACCAGTAAGTGCTCCACCCAACAAAGCCGCCTTCGGGCGGCTTTGTTGTTTCTGCACACCTGTTTTCCAGGATGCACACAGTCCAAATGTGGGAGGGGGCTTGCCCCCTCCCACATTTGGTCCGCATTCACTCAGTAATGTCGTCTTATGCTGTTCGCTCGCGTAAACTTGCGCGCTTTCGCAGCCTACCCCGCTGCACACTCATTTTTTTCAAAGGTGCCCGCCATGCCTTGGCTGCAAGTCCGTCTCGCCATCAGCCCAGAACAAGCCGAAACCTACGAAGACGCGTTCCTCGAAGTGGGCGCCGTCTCGGTGACCTTCATGGATGCCGAAGACCAACCGATCTTCGAACCGGAACTCAACACCACCCCGCTGTGGTCCCACACCCATTTGCTGGCGCTGTTCGAAGACGGCACCGACGCCGCCGCCGTGCTGGCCCATATGGAATTGCTCACCGGCAGCCCGTTGCCCGAGCATCACAGCGAAATCATCGAAGACCAGGACTGGGAACGCAGCTGGATGGACAACTTCCAGCCGATGCGCTTCGGCCAGCGCCTGTGGATCGTGCCGAGCTGGCATGCCGCCCCGGAGCCGAACGCGGTCAACCTGCTGCTGGATCCGGGCCTGGCATTCGGCACCGGCACCCACCCCACCACCGCGCTGTGCCTGGAGTGGCTGGACGGCCAGGACCTGACCGACAGCCACGTGCTGGATTTCGGCTGCGGCTCGGGGATCCTGGCGATCGCCGCCCTGTTGCTGGGCGCCAAGGAGGCCGTGGGCACCGACATCGACGTGCAGGCCCTGGAAGCGTCCCGGGATAACGCCGGGCGCAACAACGTACCTGAAGACAAATTCCCGCTCTACCTGCCGCAGGATTTGCCCCAGGTGCAGGCCGACGTGCTGGTCGCCAATATCCTCGCCGGCCCGCTGGTGTCCCTGGCGCCGCAACTGTCGAGCCTGGTCAAGCCGGGCGGGCGCCTGGCGCTGTCGGGCATCCTCGCCGAGCAGGGCGAAGATGTCGCCGCCGCCTACGCCAAGGATTTCGAGCTGGACCCGATCGCTAACCGTGATGGCTGGGTACGCATCAGCGGACGTCGGCGCTAGAATGAGCGCTTGCCTGAATCGGATGGCCGCATGACCGACAGTTTCGTCACCCAGTGCCCGCATTGCCAAACCCGCTTTCGCGTCAACCACGCCCAATTGAGCGTGGCTCGCGGCGTGGTTCGCTGCGGCTCGTGCCTGCAAGTCTTCAACGCTGCCCGCCAGCTGCTGGAGCAGCGCGCCCAGGCGCCTGCGCCGGAGCAACCGGCCACGATCGAGCCTGCGCGCGAAGCCGCGCCTGAGCCCCAGCGGGCAATCAGCCAGAAGCAGTGGAGCGCCGAAGAGCTGGACCTGGACAATCTGGACCTGGACCAGGAACTGGCCAAGCTGGAACGCCGCGAGATTCAGCACACGCTGCCCGTAGGCGCGGAACGCCGCCAGCCTGGTGCCGACCGCCGGCAGAAAGAAGACGCTCTCAGCGCCAGCCGCGAAACCGTCAAGGCCGAAGAAGAGAAATGGGCCGCCAGCCTGTTCAGCGAACCGCCTGAAGAACGCGCCAACGCCTCCGAAGACGAACCTGAACCGACCAAAGCCCCTGCGACCCGGCAGCGCACCGAGCCCTCCATGTCGTTGCACCTCGACGATGAGCCCGCGCTGCGCTCCCCCCCGGAAGATGAACACATCGACCCGCCGTTCACGCCCCTGACAGCGGCAGCGGATGAAGCGGAGCCCGAAGAGCGCGCGCAATCCCGTCGCAAGCGCCCACGTCCCGAGGCCGGCGTCCATGACGACCTGCTCCAGGACCTGGAAGACGACCCTCTGCACCTGTACGCGCAAAAACGCCCGCAGGGCCTGGGCCGTCGCCTGATCTGGGTGCTGCTGGTACTGATCGCCGCCGCCGGCCTGGCCGCGCAGTACATTGCCTATCAATTCGACGACCTGGCCCGCCAGGACGCTTACCGCCCGTGGTTCCAGCAACTGTGCCCGACACTGGGCTGCACAGTGCCGTCGCGGGTCGATATCGCCCATATCAAGAGCAGCAACCTGGTGGTACGCAGCCACCCTGAGTTCGCCGGGGCGCTGGTGGTGGATGCGATCATCTATAACCGCGCGACGTTCTCCCAGCCCTTTCCGCTGCTGGAACTGCGTTTCGCCGACCTCAACGGCAACCTGATTGCCAGTCGTCGCTTCAAGCCCGCCGAATACCTGAGCGGCGAGTTGGCCGGGGTGAGCGAAATGCCATCACAAACCCCGATCCATATCTCCCTGGATATCCTCGATCCGGGCAATAAAGCCGTGAATTACAGCCTGAGCTTCCACTCGCCCGAGTGAATCGGCCTACGCACCGTCGCTTGACGGTGGAGTATTGATTGGTCACCGCCCATCCAAACCGGCGGCGATAAAGAAATAACTGTTCAGATTTTATCCAATTCAGCCTTTATCCAGTCATCGAGAGCGGGTATCATGCCAACCCTTTTTCGAACTCTAATGATCCGGCCCCACAACAGGGAAGTCCTATGTCGGCGGTACGCATCGGCCCATATACATTGCAGAATGGCTTGATTCTCGCCCCGATGGCGGGCGTCACCGACCAGCCCTTTCGTCAGCTGTGCAAGCGTTTGGGCGCGGGTCTAGTAGTCTCGGAAATGGTCACCAGCGACATGAGCTTGTGGAACACCCGCAAATCGCGGATGCGCATGATCCACGAAGGTGATCCCGAGCCCCGCTCGGTCCAGATCGCCGGCGGTGATGCGCAGATGCTGGCGGATGCGGCCCGGGCCAACGTGGAGTTGGGCGCACAGATCATCGATATCAACATGGGCTGCCCGGCCAAGAAGGTCTGCAATAAGGCCGCCGGTTCCGCGCTGTTGAAAGATGAGCAGTTGGTTGCCGAGATCCTGCAGGCCGTTGTTGCCGCAGTGGATGTGCCGGTGACCCTGAAGATTCGTACCGGTTGGGACCGGGACAACAAGAACGGCCTGACGGTGGCGAAGATCGCCGAACAGGCAGGCATTACAGCGCTGGCGGTGCATGGTCGCACCCGCGCCGACCTTTACACCGGTGAAGCCGAGTACGACACCATCGCCGCGATCAAGCAGGCGGTGTCGATGCCGGTATTTGCCAATGGCGACATCGACTCGGCCGAAAAAGCCCGGCGCGTGCTGCACGCCACCGGTGCCGATGGTGTGTTGATTGGCCGGGCCGCCCAGGGGCGGCCGTGGATTTTTCGTGAGGTCGAGCATTTCCTGCGTACGGGTGAAGTCCTGCCGGCGCCGGAACTGGTCGAGGTGGAACGTATTCTGCTAGAGCATCTGGCTGCACTTCACACCTTCTATGGAGAGGTGATGGGCGTGCGTATTGCTCGCAAGCATGTGGGTTGGTATCTCGCAACCCTGCCAGGCGCCAGGGAGTTTCGCGCCGGGTTCAATCGTTTGGATGAAACGCAAGCACAGGTCACCGCCGTTCGTGAGTTTTTTGCCGAACGAGACAAGAGCCTGAGAGCAGGGGACGGAGAATGGGTGGCCGCATGACGATGATGACCGAGACTTTAGTGAGTGGAACAACACCCGTGAGCGACAACGTCAATTTGAAACAGCACCTCAACACGCCGAGCGAAGAAGGCCAGACCCTTCGCGGGAGTGTCGAGAAGGCGCTGCATAATTATTTCGCCCACCTTGAGGGCGCTTCCGTCACGGACGTGTACAACCTGGTGCTCTCCGAAGTCGAGGCGCCCCTGCTCGAAAGCGTGATGAACTACGTCAAGGGCAACCAGACCAAAGCCAGTGAGCTGCTGGGCCTCAACCGTGGCACCTTGCGCAAAAAGCTCAAGCAATACGATTTGCTGTAAGCATTCAATCAAACCAGAAAGGCGCCCGCGTAAAACCGGTCGCCTTTTTTGCTGACTCCTTTGCTTTTGATGGAAATTGAAATGACCGACCAGACTACCCGCCTGCCGATCCGCCGCGCCTTGATCAGTGTCTCCGACAAGACCGGGATCCTCGAATTTGCCCGGGAGCTGGAAGCCCTGGGCGTGGAAATCCTCTCCACGGGCGGGACCTTCAAGCTGCTGCAGGACAACGGCGTGGCCGCAGTGGAAGTGGCGGACTACACCGGTTTCGCAGAAATGATGGACGGTCGCGTCAAGACCCTGCACCCGAAAATCCACGGCGGCATCCTCGGCCGTCGCGGCATCGACGACGCCATCATGACCGAGCACGGCATCAAGCCGATCGACCTGGTGGCCGTCAACCTCTACCCGTTCGAAGCCACCATCAACAAGCCGGGCTGCGACCTGCCGACCGCCATCGAAAACATCGATATCGGCGGCCCGACCATGGTTCGCTCGGCGGCCAAGAACCATAAAGACGTGGCCATCGTGGTCAACGCCGGCGACTACGCCCAGGTGCTGGAAAGCCTGAAAGCCGGCGGCCTGACCTACGCCCAGCGTTTCGACCTGATGCTCAAGGCGTTCGAACACACCGCCGCCTACGACGGTATGATCGCCAACTACATGGGCACCGTGAACCAGACCGCCGAAACCCTGAGCACAGAAGGCCGCAGCCAGTTCCCGCGCACCTTCAACAGCCAGTTCATCAAGGCTCAGGAAATGCGCTACGGCGAGAACCCGCACCAGAGCGCGGCGTTCTACGTGGAAGCCAAGCCTGCCGAAGTGGGCATCGCCACTGCGACCCAACTGCAAGGCAAAGAACTGTCCTACAACAACGTGGCCGACACCGACGCCGCGCTGGAATGCGTGAAGAGCTTCGTCAAGCCGGCCTGCGTGATCGTCAAGCACGCCAACCCGTGCGGCGTGGCCGTGAGCCCGGACGCTGAAGGCGGCATTCGCCAGGCGTACGAACTGGCCTACGCCACCGACACCGAATCCGCGTTCGGCGGCATCATCGCCTTCAACCGTGAGCTGGATGCAGAGACGGCCAAGGCCATCGTCGAGCGTCAGTTCGTCGAAGTGATCATCGCCCCTTCCGTGAGCGAAGAAGCCCGCGCCATCGTGGCGGCCAAAGCCAACGTGCGCCTGCTGGCCTGCGGCGAGTGGTCGGCTGAACGTGCCGCTGCCTGGGACTACAAGCGCGTCAATGGCGGCCTGCTGGTACAGAGCCGCGATATCGGCATGATCGGCAGCGCAGACCTCAAGGTAGTGACCAAGCGCGCCCCGACCGAGCAAGAGATCAACGACCTGATCTTCGCCTGGAAAGTGGCCAAGTACGTTAAATCCAACGCCATCGTCTACGCCAAGAACCGCCAGACCATCGGTGTCGGCGCTGGCCAGATGAGCCGCGTGAACTCGGCGCGTATCGCCGCGATCAAGGCCGAGCATGCCGGGTTGCAGGTGGCCGGCTCGGTGATGGCGTCGGATGCATTCTTCCCGTTCCGTGATGGCCTGGACAACGCCGCGAAAGCCGGCGTGACTGCCGTGATCCAACCGGGCGGCTCGATGCGCGATGCCGAGGTGATCGCCGCTGCCGATGAAGCCGGCATTGCCATGGTCTTCACTGGCATGCGCCACTTCCGTCACTAAACACCACTGCTTTCCTACTGTAGGAGCGAGCTTGCTCGCGAAAAAACCGAGAACGCCACGGGGAGTCAGATGCCCCCCGTTATCGTTGACGATCTTCGCGAGCAAGAACTAGGCGTCCCCCTCGCTCCTACAGAAAGCACAGCGTTTCACAGAGGTTTTTGAAATGAATGTTTTGATCATTGGCAGCGGTGGCCGTGAACACGCCCTGGCCTGGAAAGTTGCCCAGGACCCACGGGTCCAGAAAGTCTTCGTCGCCCCCGGCAACGCCGGTACCGCCATCGAAGCCAAGTGCGAAAACGTCGCCATCGACGTACTGGCCCTTGAGCAACTGGCCGACTTCGCCGAGAAAAACGTCTCCCTGACCATCGTCGGTCCGGAAGTGCCATTGGTTGCCGGTGTCGTAGACCTGTTCCGCAGCCGCGGCCTGGATTGCTTCGGCCCAACCGCTGGCGCGGCCCAACTGGAAGGCTCGAAAGCCTTCACCAAGGATTTCCTGGCGCGCCACAAGATCCCGACCGCCGACTACCAGAACTTCACCGAGATCGAGCCGGCCCTGGCCTACCTGCGTGAAAAAGGTGCGCCGATCGTGATCAAGGCCGACGGCCTGGCCGCCGGTAAAGGCGTGATCGTCGCCATGACCCTGCAGGAAGCCGAAGACGCCGTGCGTGACATGCTCGCCGGTAACGCCTTTGGTGACGCCGGTTCGCGTGTGGTCATCGAAGAATTCCTCGACGGCGAAGAAGCCAGCTTTATCGTGATGGTCGACGGCAAGAACGTGCTGCCGATGGCCACCAGCCAGGACCACAAACGCGTCGGCGACGCCGACACTGGCCCGAACACCGGCGGCATGGGTGCCTACTCCCCTGCCCCGGTGGTGACCGCCGACGTGCACCAGCGCGTGATGGACCTGGTGATCTGGCCGACCGTGCGCGGCATGGCCGACGAAGGCAATGTGTACACCGGTTTCCTCTACGCCGGCCTGATGATCGACAAAGCCGGTAACCCGAAAGTCATCGAGTTCAACTGCCGCTTCGGCGACCCGGAAACCCAACCGGTGATGCTGCGCCTGCAATCGAGCCTGGTGCTGCTGGTGGAAGCCGCCCTCGCCCAGGCCCTGGACAAGGTTGAAGCGCAGTGGGATCCACGTCCGAGCGTAGGCATTGTGCTGGCCGCCGGTGGTTACCCGGCCGACTACGCCAAGGGCGATGTGATTGAAGGCCTGGACGCGGCTGCTACCCTGGAAGGCAAGGTGTTCCATGCGGGCACCGCGCTCAAGGACGGCAAGGTGGTGACCGCCGGCGGCCGTGTGCTGTGCGCCACCGCCATGGGTGCCAGCGTCGACGCCGCACAGCAACAGGCGTACAAGCTGGCTGCAAAAATCGACTGGAAAGGCTGCTTCTACCGCACGGACATCGGCTACCGCGCCATTGCCCGTGAACGTGGCGAAAGCCAGTAACGCGAGCTATCCGTTCGGTTAGGCAAGGGCTTCTGGCCCTTGCCGTATACAGGCCTCCCCGCGCATAGTTAACCGTGCATCAACCTACGAAGGGATTTCGCCGTGCGCTGGCTCAGGATCGCCATAGGTTTCACTGTCAGTCTGCTGACGCTGCTCTGCCTGTTCCCGGCCCAGGCCGCCGCGCAAGGCAGTGGCTGGGCAGTATTGCTTGATGAACAGGCCGACCTGCAGCTGAGCGACATCCGCTCCTCGCGCTACACCAATCAATTCAGCCCCATCGAACTGGACCGCATTACCGCCGCGGAACCGGACGGTGCGTTGTGGGTACGTTTCAAGCTGCAACCTGGCAAGCACGAGCAGGTGCTGCGGGTATTCGCCCCGGACCTGGCACACCTGAGCCTCTATGTGCTGGACGGCGACACCCTGATCGAGCAACAAAGCAGCGGTAACCGCCAGCCCCAGGCGGAACGTCCGCTGCCCAGCAACGACTTCATGCTGCCGATGCCCCAGAGCCAAAAGACCCTCGACGTCTACCTGCGCCTGGTTTCAGAGCACGAACTGCGCCCCTATATCACCCTGGAGTCAGCCGTGCTGGCCGCCGCCGACCAGACCCAGACATTGATCTACGGCCTGCTGTTCGGCTGCCTGCTGATGCTGATCCTGCACAACCTCACGCGCTTCGCTTACCACCGCTCGCGCAGCAGCCTGTGGCTGGCGGCCTGCGAACTGCTATTGATGCTCAGCCTGGCGCTGCTGCTCAACCTGGTAGGCCCATGGCTGCCGAACTGGCACGCGGTCCAGACCCCCGGCGCCTACCTGGCCCTGCTGCTGACTGCGCCGTGCGGGCTGATGTATGCCTATCGCTTCTTCATGCCCCTGGGTCCGCACCCGCTGAACAAGCTATTGATGGCCGACATCCTATTTATCGTGCTGTGCGGCCTGCTGCTGTTGTTCGTCAGTACCCTGCCGCTGAACATCATCACCTACGCGCTGGTGGCCCTGGCGGGCCTGAGCATGCTGTTTGTCTCGGCGTATCACTGGCAGAAAGGCTACCGCCCGGCGCGCTTGTTCGTGGCGGGCATGGTGGTGTTCAACATCGGTACGCTGATCATTCTCCCGGCCTTGCTGGGGCTGACGATGGTGTCGCCCCAGGGTTTGATCGTCACATTGCTGGCCTTCATCTGCCTGAGCGGCCTGTTGATGAGCCTGGCCCTGGGCGAGCGCCAGCGTGCGATTGTCGAGGCCCGCTTCAGCCTCAGCCGCGACCTGGCCGCCAGCAATGCCGAGATCGCCGCCAAGGCCGAATTCCTGGCCAAGATCAGCCACGAAATCCGCACCCCCATGAACGGCGTGCTGGGCATGACCGAACTGCTGCTGGGCACGCCACTGTCGGTGAAGCAGCGCGACTACGTGCAAACCATCCACAGCGCCGGCAACGAGCTGCTGACCTTGATCAACGAGATCCTCGACATCTCCAAGCTCGAATCCGGGCAGATCGAGCTGGATGACGTGCAATTCGACCTCAATGCGCTGATCGAAGACTGCCTGAGCATCTTCCGCGCCAAGGCCGAGCAGCAGAACGTCGAGTTGATCAGCTTCATCCAGCCCCAGGTGCCCCGCGTCATCAGCGGCGATCCGACCCGCCTGCGCCAGGCGCTGCTGAGCCTGCTGGAAAACGCCCTGCACAAAACCGACGAAGGCGAAGTGCTGATCGTCGTCGCCCTGGATGACCGCAGCACCAAGCCGCGCCTGCGCATTGCCGTGCAGGACAGCGGCCTGCCAATGGAAGCCGCTGAACGTGAGGCCCTGCTGCACAGCGAACTGCACAGCAAGAACTTCCTCTCGGCCACCCGCTTGAGCGGCCACCTGGGCCTGGTGATCGCGCGCCAGTTGATCCTGTTGATGAACGGTGAATTCGGCATCAAGAGCGGCAGCCATCAGGGCAGCACGCTATGGCTGACCCTGCCGCTGGACCCGGAACGCCTGGAACACCCCACCTCCGACCTCGACGGCCCGCTCAAAGGCGCGCGGGTGCTGGTGGTGGACGACAACGATACGTGCCGCAAAGTGCTGGTGCAGCAATGCTCGGCCTGGGGCCTGAATGTCAGCGCCGTGCCTTCCGGCAAAGAGGCCCTGGCGTTGCTGCGCACCAAGGCGCACCTGCGCGACTACTTCGATGTGGTGCTATTGGACCAGAACATGCCCGGCATGACCGGCATGCAACTGGCGGCGAAGATCAAGGAAGACCCGAGCCTGAACCACGACATCCTGCTGATCATGCTCACCGGCATCAGCAATGCACCGAGCAAGATCATCGCGCGTAATTGCGGTATCAAGCGCATCCTCGCCAAGCCGGTTGCCGGTTATACCCTCAAGACCACCCTGGCCGACGAGTTGACCCAACGCAGCAAAGGTGGCGTGCAGCCCCGTCCGCCCCTCAGCGTCCCGGCGACGGTGACCGTGCCCAGCGATTTCAGGATCCTGGTGGCCGAAGACAACAGCATCTCCACCAAAGTGATTCGCGGCATGCTCGGCAAGCTCAACCTCAACCCGGATACCGCCAGCAACGGTGAGGAAGCCCTCGAGGCGATGAAGGCCCAGCGTTATGACCTGGTGTTGATGGACTGCGAGATGCCGGTTCTCGATGGTTTCTCGGCCACCCAGCAACTGCGGGCGTGGGAAGTCAGCCACCAGCGCATTCGCACCCCCGTGGTAGCGCTCACGGCGCATATCCTCTCGGAGCACAAAGAACGCGCACGCCAGGCGGGGATGGACGGGCACATGGCCAAGCCGGTGGAGTTATCGCAATTGCGTGAGCTGGTGGAGTTCTGGGTGGCGCAGCGTCAACAACGGCCTGAACACGCCCCGTCCTGACTTGAAATGTAATTCCACTGTGGGTGGGGCTTGCTTCAGTCAAGAGCGAACACTGTAACTGACTGGCATTAGGGCGAGCCCCCTCCCACATTTGATCTCTAGCGCCTGATAGACTCTCCACACTTTCCCCGCCCGCGAGCCACCCCCATGCTCCACGTGTTATTCAGCGTTTACCTGAAGATGCTGGTGCTCTACAGCCCGTTCTTCGTGCTGTCCTGCTTTATCAGCCTGACCCGTGGTTATTCGAGCAAAGAGCGGCGGCGCCTGGCCTGGAAAGTAGCGCTGGCGACCCTGGTGTCCAGCGTGTTGCTCTACCTGTTCGGCCGGGTGATCTTCAGCGTGTTCGGCATCACCGTGGATGCCTTTTGCATCGGCGCCGGGAGTGTGCTGTTTATCTCCGCCCTGGGCATGGCCCAAGGCAAGTCGGCCGTGCAGACCGACAATGTGCAGCAGGACGTGACCATCGTGCCGCTGACCATCCCCCTCACGGTCGGCCCCGGCACCATCGGTGCGCTGTTGGTCATGGGCGTCAGCCAACCGCACTGGGATGACAAGATCACGGCCATTCTCAGCATCGCCCTGGCCAGCCTCACGGTCGGTGTGGTGCTGTACCTGTCCAACCGTATCGAACGGATTCTCGGTGACCAGGGCTTGCAGATTGTCAGTCGGTTGATGGGATTGTTCGTGTGTGCCCTCGCCGCGCAAATCATCTTTACCGGGGTGCGCGGCTACCTGGTGCCTTAGATCCGGTATTTGGCAATCGCCGACTGCACCTTGTCGCCCGCGCTCTCGCGCATCAGTTGGATAGTTTTTTCGTTGACCACCGAGGTATTCAGCACCAGGCAGGTTTGTCCGCTGAAGGCCTCGAACTGGGTACTGTCCCATTCCAGAAACGGCAGCCCAACCTGCTTGCTCACGCCATGGGTACTGTAAGTCACCAGCACCATCGTCAATTCGCCGTCCGTTTCGGCGCATGACGCCAGGCCAAAATCACCGCCCTCGTGCACGCTGCTATTGCGCTTGAACAGCTCGAAGGATGCCGGCTGCTGCTTCAGGGCCTCCAGCGCATCGGCGGCCAGTTTGGGCAGCGCAGTGAGCAACGGCCCGGTCAGTGACGTCGACGCCAACAGGCTGGCGATGATATTCAGCGCCGCAAGTTGCACCGTCAGGCCCTTGCCGGAGCTTGAAACCCGCTCGAATCGACTGCGCACCGGCAGCCAGCCCAAACCAACCATCACCTTGATAAATTCGTCGTACCAGGCCTCGGTACCTCGATGGATCTTCAATACATCGCTGACGTAGCTGCTGGCCAGCAGATAGCTTTTACGGATGTATTCCCGGTTCAGCCCGGACAGCCCCTCGGCAAACGAAATCACACTGTTGTTGACCACCGCCGCGTTGCTGTCGTCCTCCATGTCGAGCGGCGGCAATGAGGGCTGCGCGCCTGGCGCCCTCGGCAATGTGTAGCGCGCAATCAACTTGCGCCGTTTTGTGTTGTTGATCCTTCTGTGATGTCGCTCCATTTTCAGTTCTCCACAAACACCCCGACTCGGGGCTTGTGTCCACACTAGTCCAGCCACCGGCGGCTCTTCCATGCCACAAACATCGCTTGCCGGCACACGGCAAAAACCCCTGCCCAGCAATGACGGGGCACTCCTCGAGCCCTTCCGGTTTTCGCGGCAAAAAAAAGAAAAAGCCCCGAGCGACAATAGGCAATCACCCATTGTCATTCGGAGCTTTCGTGCAGCCACCCAGGCGTTTTCAGGAGGCGGGTTTTGCACCGTACCAGCGCGGCGTATACACCCATTCCCCTCCCCCTGTACGTGGGAAAGTGCAGGTGGTGGATGAGCCGACCAGCACCATGGTGCGCATGTCCACCTGGTCTGGCGTGAGTTGCCCGAGGGTGGTGACGCGCAGGGTCTGGCCGGGGCGGCCGATATCGCGACCCAGCACCACCGGGGTCTCAGGCGTGCGGTGTTGCGCGACGATTTCCAGGGCGCGCCCCAGCTGCCAAGGCCGCGAACGCGAGATCGGGTTGTAGAACGCCAGGGCCAGGTCAGCCTGGGACGCGAGGTCCAGGCGCTTTTCGATGATCGACCAGGGCTTGAGGTTGTCCGACAGCGACATCACGCAAAAGTCGTGGCCCAACGGCGCACCGGCCTGGGCCGCGGTGGCCAGGGAGGCCGAAACCCCCGGCAGGATTTCCAGGTCGACCTGATGCCACGCCGGATCGCCGGACTCGTGCAACGCCTCGATCACCGCCGCCGCCATGGCGAAGACGCCCGGGTCGCCGGACGACACCACCACCACCGAACGCCCCTGGGCGGCCAGCTCGAAGGCGTGGCGGGCGCGCTGCATCTCTTCGCGGTTATCGGTGCAATGCTGTACCTGATCGTCACGGAACGGCCCGGCCATGCGCACGTAGGTTTCATAGCCCAGCACATCGGTGCAGCGCGCCAGCTCGGCCTTGACCGCCGGCACCATCAGCTCGGCGGCGCCAGGGCCCAGGCCGATCACGGCAAGGCGGCCACGGCGGCGGCCGACCTGGGCCAGGTCCAGCGGTTGGTCAGCCACCTCGATGACAATATCGGCAGCCTGGGTAACGCCGCCAAAGCGCAGCGGCACACCCAACGCCGACGCGGCTTCGTGCAACGACGGGTCAGCCATCTGCGTATCGCTGGCCAACAGGCACGCCAGGGATTGCACGGCAATGCCCGCCTCGTGCAAGGCCGTGCGCACACGCTCGTCCAACTGCGCACCCGGCTTGCAGGTCACGCACACCGTCTTCGGATAGATCAGCAACTCGTTGGCGGCAGGCACACGCTCGGCACTGCCCACGTGAATGGCTAGATGCGCCTGCTGGTCCTGGGGCAAATTCGCCTGGTCCAACCACGGCGCCGCACCTTCGATACGCACGCTTTCGCCGGCCAGCAGGTCGGACACGAAGCGCTTGCCCAGTTCCAGGTCCGCCAGCTCATAACCCGCCGGCGGGTTGAGCAGGCACGTGCCGAAACGCAACTCGCCACTGGTGGTGATCGCCGCAGCGACACCCAGTGCTGCCGCGATGTCCCGCGCCATGACGTTCACACCGCCAAGGCCACCGAGCAACGGCACCACGGCGCTGCCGTCTTCCGCCACGGCCAGCACGGCGGGTTCTTCGCCTTTCTCCAGCAGCAGCGGCGCCAGGGTGCGGATCACGATGCCGGCCGCACACAGGGCGATCAGCGGCGTGCCCTGCTGGTAGAGCTGACGCAGGGTCGCGCCGAATTCGCCGTAAGGCTGGTCCACCCCCTCAACCCGCCCGGCCAGGCCGTGGATCAGTGCCCCAGGGTAAACCTGCTGGATCCTGCGCGCGGTGGCCAGGCTGCCCTGGCCCAGAATGACAATCGCCGGGTTCATCAACCTTGCCACCGTTCACCCGGCACGATGATCAGCGAGAAGTACGGCGAAGACATCGGCTCCACCTGGTCCAGCGCCACGATTTTCTGGTTGGCCATGGTCGCGCGCTCCACATACAGTGCGCGCTCGGCCAGGCCAAGTTCTTCGAGTACCTGGCGCACCTTGGGGAAGTTGCGCCCCAGCTTCATGATCACCGCCGCGTCAGCATCCGCCAGGCGGCGCTTGAGGTCTTCGTGGGGCAATACGCCCGACAACACCGACAGGCTCTGGTTGCGATACACCAACGGTGCGCCCAGCACCGAGGCGCCGCCAAGCATCGAGCACACACCGGGGATAACCTGGGCTTCGTAGCGCTCGGCCAAGCGGTCATGCAAATACATATAGGAGCCGTAGAAGAACGGGTCGCCTTCACAGATCACCGCCACGTCGCGACCGGCGTCCAGGTGCACGGCCACCTCGACACTGGCGGTGTCGTAGAAGTCGCTGATCACTTGTTCATAGGACAACGGCGCCGGCAGCGCTTCGGTGGTCACCGGGTACACCAGCGGCATCAGGGTTTGTTGTGGCACCAGGTGGTCTTCGATGATGCCGAAGGCGTTACCCTTCTTGCCCTTGGCCACGAAATAGGCCACCACCGGCGATTCGCGCAGCAGGCGCAGGGCCTTGAGGGTAATCAGTTCCGGGTCGCCGGGACCGACGCCCAGGCCGATCAAACGTCCGCGTGCCGGCATCATTCGACCTCCGTGGCGAGCGCATTCACCGCCGCGGCGGCCATGGCACTGCCGCCCAGGCGGCCCTGCATGATCACGAACGGTACGCCGCGACTGTCCGCTGCCAACATCGCCTTGGATTCGGCCGCGCCGACAAAGCCGACCGGGAAGCCGAGGATCAACGCCGGTTTCGGTGCCCCCGCGTCGAGCATTTCCAGCAGGTAGAACAACGCCGTCGGCGCGTTGCCGATTACCACCACGCTGCCTTCCAGGTGCGGACGCCACAGCTCCAGGGCCGCAGCGGAACGGGTATTGCCCAGCTCCCGCGCCAACTCCGGCACGCTGTCGTCGCGCAGGGTGCAGATCACCGGGTTGTTGGCCGGCAGGCGCGCACGGGTCACGCCTTCGGAGACCATCCGCGCATCACACAGAATCGGCGCACCAGCGGCCAGCGCATCGCGCCCGGCCTTACCCGCACCTTCGGAGAACTGCAGGCCATCAATGGCCTCGACCATGCCGCAGGCATGGATCACCCGCACCGCGAGTTTCTCCAAGTCGGCCGGGATACGCTCCAACTTGGCTTCCGCGCGAATAATGGCGAAGGAGTTGCGATAGATCTCCTGACCGTCGCGGATGTAATCAATCATCGGTGTTGCTCCGTGGGTGAGCGCGCAGCAAGGCGCCCGCCGCTTCAATGGAAAGGGTGCGTGCGTGCAGCCGGCCGAAACCGGGTTGGGCTGCATCGCGAAAATACAGGTCGTAGTGGCCGGGGCTCACCGCCAGCAAGGTGACCGGCGCGATATGTGCGGCGGCGCAGGAACGTGGGCAGCCGGACAGGTGCACGTCATGGCCGGGATGCAGCGCGGCCAAGTGCACGGCGTCGGCCTTGGTGTCGGCGAGGGCCTTGCCGCAACCGCTGGAACCGGTGCAGGCGATCACGCGGGCCAAGGGTTGATCGACGGTGCAGAGGAAGCCCAGTTGCGCCAGGCGTTGGGTCACGGCGTGAGGTTTTTCGACGTTGGGCAGTAACACACCTTGCCAGGGAGTGAAGCGCAAGGTGCCGTCGCCATATTCGCTGGCGAGCTGCGCCACGCCTGTGAGCATCGTCGAATCCAGGCGCCCCAGGGGTGCGATGGCCGCGACGTAGAATTGATTGCTTTGAGCCTGTGGATAACTCCCGAGGTGCAGCAAAGCGCCGCCGGGTGGGCGTTTGAAGCCATCGGCCGGCAGCAGCGGCAGGCTGAGGCGGCTCAACAACTTATCCACAGCCAGGTGGCGCATGCGGGTTTGTTCCGGGGTTGCGAGGTCAAGAAACGCCTCCAGCACCGCCACCACCAACCCATGACCCTGTGCCAACGGCACGGCGGCCAACGGCGCATCCCGCCCTGGACAACCCGCCAGGCCGAACGCAAGGAGCGTCTCGCCATTGCGTACGAACGCCGACAGCCACAGATCATGATGATGCTCGAGCATCGCCAGGGCCTCGCCGCCGTCCAGTTGCACGGCGAACTTGGCCGACAGCTCATGGAAACGCGGACAGTTTTGCAGGGTAGCGAGGATCTGCTCGGCCAGCGGCCGGGCGTCGAACAGCATCTGCGGGTCGATACCGGCGCTGGGGCTGAGCATCAGGTTGCGCACGTCATCGCCGGCAGCGGTACTCGGGCCCAGATCGGCGGCCAGCAGCATGGCGATCAAGGCGTCTTGCTCGGCACCGATCCCACGTATCTGCAGGTTGGCGCGGTTGGTCGCCTCGATCACCCCGCCCGCATAGGCCTGGGCCGCGTCCGCCACGGCGCGGGCCTGGGCGGCGCTGATCGAGCCACCGGCCAGTTTGATCCGGCAGATGCCGCCATCCAGCGCCTGGACGATACGCAGCAACCCCGGACAAGCCGAGGGGCGCAAGGTATTCACAGCGGGCGTTGGGTTCACGGGGCTACCGGTTGACGGGTAAAGGCGCGGTATTATGCCTGCTTTGTCCGGCGGCATGAAAAGCCTGCCCGTCGGATGTCGCTCAAGGAATTGATATGTCGCCCTGGCTGACGGTTGTAGGCATCGGTGAAGACGGCTTCAAGGGGCTGGGCAGGAATGCCCGGCATGCCCTGTTGCGCGCATCGCGGATTATAGGTGGTCAGCGCCAGTTGGACCTGTTGCCGGTGTGTATTCGCGGTGAGCGCCAGGTGTGGCCGAGCCCGTTCTCCCTGGAACCGGTACTGGCGCGGCGTGGCGAGCCTGTGTGCGTGCTGGCCAGTGGTGACCCGATGTTTTATGGCGTGGGGGCCAGCCTGGCACGACAGGTGGCGGCTGAAGAACTGCTGATTTTGCCGGCACCGTCGTCGGTGTCGTTGGCAGCGGCGCGGCTGGGCTGGCCGTTGCAGGAGGTGGTGACGCTGTCCGTAGTGGCACGGCCAGTGGCGGCGATCAATGCGCATCTGGCCACAGGTGTGCGTTTATTGGTACTGAGTAATGACGGCGGCAGTCCCGCGTTGATTGCTTCGTTGTTGGCTGAATCCGGGTTTGGGCCCAGCCGATTGACAGTATTTGAACACCTGGGCAGCGCGAATGAGCGGCGCATCGACGGTTTGGCTGAGGATTGGCAGCACGCCTGTGTCGCCGATTTGAACCTGGTCGCCATCGACTGCGTGGCCTCCAGCGACACACCACGTCTGTCGCGCCTCGCTGGCTTGCCCGATTCCGCCTTCCAGCACGACGGACAACTGACCAAACGCGATGTGCGCGCCATGACCCTCGCCCGCCTCGCCCCGATGCCCGGCGAACTGCTGTGGGACGTGGGTGCGGGCAGCGGCTCCATCGGTATCGAATGGATGCGCGCCCATCCGAGCTGCCGAGCATTGGCAATTGAAGCAGACGAAGGCCGCCAGGGCCTTATTGAACACAATCGCGACGCCCTCGGCGTGCCCGGTTTGCAGTTGATTCGTGGCAAAGCCCCGGAAGCGTTGCACGGCCTTACAGCTCCCGACGCCATCTTCATCGGCGGCGGCGTCACCCGCGACGGCGTGCTCGACACCTGCTGGCAACACCTGCGCCCCGGCGGTCGCTTGGTGGCCAATGCCGTCACCCTGCAAAGTGAAATGACCTTGATGAACTGGCGCGCGGAGCATGGCGGCGAACTGACGCGCATCCACGTCGCTCAGGCCCAGCCACTGGGTGAGTTCGATACGTGGCGCCAGGCGCTTCCAATCACCCTGCTGGAAGTGGTCAAGCCGCGATGAAACGCATCCTGCTGCTGGGCGGTGTGACCGAAGCGCTGGCTATCGCGCGCACCTTGGGGCCGGAGCATATCTACAGCCTGGCGGGTGTGGGGCGTGTGCCGACCGATCTCACCTGCCAGGTGCGGGTCGGCGGGTATGGCGGCGCTGAAGGCTTGGCGCAGTTTGTTCAGGATGAAGGGATCAGCCTGATCCTCGACGCGACCCATCCGTATGCGGCGCAGATCAGCCGCAATGCCGCCGAGGCTGCACAGTTGAGTGGTGTACCGTGCTGGGCATTGCGTCGCCCGGCGTGGCAGCCGCAGGCCGGCGATGACTGGCGAGAGGTCAGTGACTGGGCTGAATTGATCGACGCCTTGAAACCCTTCAAGCGTCCGCTGTTCACCTTGGGTCGCGAGCCATTGCAGCATCTCGACGAAATCCCCGCCGAGCAGTTCTGGACGTTGCGCGCGCTGGATGTGTATCCGGGGAATGAGCGGTGTGAAGTGATCGGCGCGCGCGGACCGTTTCTGATCGAAGATGAACGCGCGTTGTTTGAACGGCGTGGGATTGATGTGCTGATCAGCAAGAACAGTGGCAGCACCGCCACCGAGCCGAAATTGGAAGTGGCGCGGGAACGGGGGGTGCCGATGTTGGTGTTGAAGCGGCCGGTGTTGGCGGCGGTGGATCGGGAGCTTTTGTCGCCCGCAGAAACAATCGATTCGTTGGCAGATTTCATTCGATAGATCAGGATCATCCGCCACCCTCTATCCAATCTATTTGTTACCTCAAGGGACGGCGATGAACCCACAACACGAAGTGCTAAACTCCAGGAACAGTTCAAGCCAGGCCCAACGGTATTCAGGAGCTGACATGATAGAAGTTAAAGAAGCCGTACAAGTCGCCAAGGCGGTCGCAAACGACTTTCTCGGGCAAGAAACAGCACTACAAGACCTGATGCTTGAGGAAGTAGAGTTAGACCCAGACAATAAAACCTGGGCAATAACACTGGGCTTCAATGTCCCCAACCCTAATAACTATGAAAGGCTAGGCGCATCTTTAGCCGGACAAATACATGCAAGAAAATACAAAACATTCATCATCGACTCGGAGACTGGCGAGTTCCGCTCCATGAAGATTCGCGAAGTATGATCGAAGCCTACATCAAGCAATACCGAAGAAAAGGAATCATCGTTGATACTAACTTGCTGCTTCTGGCACTGATAGGAGGAACGTCCAGCATCGTGGAGTTCAAGAGAACACGCGGCTACAGCGATGCAGACTATCAACTTTTGCTCAAAGTGATTGACCAGTTCGAAAAACTTGTTTCAACCCCTCACATTCTCGCTGAAGTCAGCAACCTGACAAATGGACTTCATGGAAACAAGCTGCGCGATTTTTATGCAACGTTAAAAAACTCACTATCAACAATAATCGAGGTCCATCATCCAGCCTTGGATATAAGTCGCGATTATGAGCTTTCACCCTACGGCCTTACCGACGTTGGCATTGTTGCCGCAGCAAAAGATAACTATCTGGTTTTGACTGACGATCTCAGAGTCGCTGGGTTTGCTCATCAGCACTGCGTAGATGTCGTCAACTTCAATCATATACGGGAAGCCAGCTGGGAGGCCTAAGACCTGCCACACGATCATTCCCACACATATGCGCAGGAACGATCGCTCATCGAACTTGTTAACTATTCGCGGCGGTTGCCTGCCCTGCTCCTTCGTGCACCCTGTCAGCGAGCAATTGTGCCAGCTCGATCAACTGCGCAACGCCCAGTAATTCCTCGCGTGGTGCGCCTTCCAGGTTAAAGGCAAGGTCGCAACTCAGCGCGTTGGCCGAGGCAAGTGTTTCGCTGAGGTTGACCAGCAGGTCTTCGGTGCTGATGCCATCGGCCACGGTGAACAGCCGGACGGGGGGATTGGGGGTGGGTTTGATCATTGTGAAGCTCCTCAGGAATGTGGAGCTGCCACTGATTCGCCGCGACGCGATAGGGTGGCAGCTGTACGCAGGTTCGCGGACCGGTCCCGAGGCAACCCGGCATACCCAAAGGTATCCCGCGCACAGCCGCCATAGCGCCGCACAGTAGACGATAAAAAAGCATCAACTGAAAGCAGACGATAGCGCTTTTGCTCTTAGGAAGTCGGGCCGCGACGCCCGTCCGCGGCATTTGCAGCGGTGTACGAAGACTAGAGATTGAGTTTCCTACCAGCAACCTCAAAGAGTTGTCGGAAGTTTCTGTGGAACGACCTCATATTCGGGCTGCGCGGCGGATCAAGGAGAATTTACCTACATGCGTAACGGAACCCGCTGACTACCTAGAACCGCATACCCTTGGCGATGATCCTCGACGCTTTGTCCTACGGCGTAAACATGAGGTTCACATGACTAACAAACCCCGTACGCAGCACCTGACTCGACCTGCTGAAAGCACAATTATCGAGCACATAATCGCGAACCCAGAGTTCGCGCACGCGCTAAGCCTTGAGGCCGACGAACTAAAATTGGATGAACCCGAAGTCGCAGCTCGATTAAACCAATGGCTGGAAAAAGCCCAATACCTATCTGACAGAAAGACGACGTTCACAGTTTTCGACGCTGCTGACCATCTTCACACACAAGAAGAGATGGATGCTTTCCTTGAAGCCTGTATCGAAGAAGACCCAGGCGATGGCTCATTGATCAAGGTGGCGCGAGCCGACATTGCCCGCGCGACTAGCAGGCTCAACGCCAAGCAATAGCCACACACAATCCAAAATGTGGGAGGGGCGGCGACTTGAAGATCGGCATCCTCTCGATTCCCCGTCTATCCTCAAACCCAGCACTGCGACACCAAACCACACCACCACTTTTTACTTATCCCCCCCGATCAGGCTAAATACCCGCCTGATCGTTTAACCCTACGGATTGTCCGCCATGGCCCGTCAACGCTTTGCAATTGCCTGGATCGCCTGCCTTGCAGTGCTGTTCAACGCCTTTGCCATGCCAATGGCCAGCGCGATGCAGCAGTCCAAGGACCCCGTGCAGCAATTGCTGTGGGGCAGTTTCTGTTCGTCCAATGGCGCCAGCCTGAAGACCATTGCCCTGGGCAAGCTGGAGATTCCGGCGCCGCAGCCGGACGATCATTCCACCATGCAGCATTGCTGGTGTTGCTCGGGCTCGGCGCCGTTGGTGGCGTTGCCGGGGCATGTGCCGCAGTTGTATCTCACGCGATTCGAGACGGCACAGCGTCAACCACACACCCCATTGCAAACCCCCACCCCGCGCCAGCAATGGCCGAGCCTCAACCCCCGCGCCTCTCCGACGGCCTGATCTTCTTCGCAAGTGAACTGCGTTTAGAACCGTTCTGGAGAACTGCCATGCTTAAATCTTCCCTGCTTCTGGCTGCGTTGCTGCTGCCGGTGTTCAGTGCTGCCAATGCCGAAGACTACAAGGCCGGCGACCTGCTGGTCAGCGATCCCTGGTCCCAGGAATTGCCGCCCAACGCGCCCACCGTCGCCGCGTATTTCGTGATTCATAACACCGGTGCGACACCGGATCGCCTGCTCAGTGTCGACACGCCAGTGGCCGACAAGGCCGAGCTGCATGAGCATGTGATGCAGGGCGACTTGATGAAGATGCAGCAAGTCCCCAGCGTTGCCGTACCGGCCAAGGGTGACCTGACCTTCGCGCCCATGGCGTATCACGTCATGTTGCTGGGCCTCAAGGACCGCAGCCTGCTGGCCGATGGCAAGCAATTCCCGCTGACCCTGACCTTTGAAAAAGCCGGCAAGGTCGAGGTGGAAGTGTCGGTGCAGAAAGCGCCGCCGATGGCCGGCCACGAGCACAAGCACCCTCAATAGACTGACTCCAGATGGGCGCCCCTCGCGCCAGGCTATCCCCACACCGCCGCGTGAAGCGCGGCAGTTGGATCAGCCTGTTCGCCATGCTGATGATCTTTATCGGTCCGCTGATTTCCCAAGCGATGCCGATGGATCATCACGCCGGTATGTCGATGAACATGTCCATGGACATGCCCGGCGACCACGGCGACGCCCATCACAAGAAAGCCCCTGACGAACACCACGCGCTCTGGTCCAAGTGCGGCTATTGCGACTTGCTCTACAGTTGCCCGGCCCTGCCCGGCAGCGTGTCATTCGTGGCCATCGGTACCCCGCCGCCGGCCAATGCCCTTACCCCCGCACCGCGCCTGGGCCATGCCCGGCAGAGCATCTTCCCCGGCGCCCGCAGCCGCGCCCCGCCCATCGCCTCGTAAGCCCCTGCCACCGTTACTTCACCCCGGCCGACTTTAGACAGACAGCCGCAGGCTGCTGGCCGTGTTGTTTACGATTGATTGATGGAATTTGTCATGTCCAGGTTTACTGCTGACTCCCGTTTGGGAAGCACCTCTGTGCTCGCTGCCCTATGCGGCGCCCTGCTCGTTCCCCACGCCCAGGCCGATGAACACGCCGAGCATGAGCTGACGCCCACGGTGATCACCGCCATTGCGCCCAGCTCGCCGCTGACCGTGGTCACCAACCCCAAAGACCCACGCCAACCGGTGCCCGCCAGCGACGGCGGCGACTACCTCAAGACCATCCCCGGCTTCGCCCTGGTACGCAACGGCGGCACCAATGGCGACCCCGTGCTGCGCGGCATGTTCGGCTCGCGCCTGAACATCCTCACCAACGGCAGCATGATGCTCGGCGCCTGCCCCGGCAGGATGGATGCGCCGACCTCGTACATTTCGCCGGAAACCTACGACAAGCTCACCGTGATCAAAGGCCCGCAAACCGTACTCTGGGGCCCGGGCGCGTCGGCCGGCACCATCCTGTTCGAGCGCGAACCGGAACACTTCGGTGAACTCGGCACGCGGCTCAACGCGAGTGTGCTGGCCGGCTCCAACGGGCGCTTCGACAAGGTCATCGATGCCGCCGCCGGTGGGTCGCTGGGCTATGTGCGGGTGATCGGCAACCAGGCCCATGCCGATGACTACAAGGACGGCAACAACGACACCGTCGCCTCGCGCTACGACAAATGGAATGGCGACGTCGCCGTCGGCTTCACCCCGGATGCCGACACCCTGCTGGAACTCACCGCCGGCCGTGGCGACGGCGAAGCGCGTTACGCCGGGCGCGGCATGGACGGTTCGCAGTTCCTGCGCGAAAGCCTGGGCCTGCGCTTCGAAAAATCGAATATCGGCGAGGTGCTGGATAAGGTCGAAGCCCAGGTCTACTACAACTACGCCGACCACGTGATGGACAACTACAGCCTGCGCACACCCTCGGGCACCGGGATGATGGCCGGGCCCATGGCCTCCAACGTCGACCGCCGCACCCTCGGCGCGCGCATCAAGGCCACCTGGCGCTGGGCCGATGTGCAACTGATCAGCGGCCTGGATGCGCAGACCAACGAACACCGCCAACGCAGCAGCATGGGCATCGACACCTACAAGGACTTGCCCAAGGTCAAGGACGCCAACTTCCACAACTACGGCGTGTTCGGCGAACTGACCTGGTACGCCGCCGACCGTGACCGCCTGATCACCGGCGCACGCCTGGACCGCGCCTCGGCCAAGGATTTCCGGCAAACCACCGGCTCCGGGATGAGTGCACGCGCCAACCCCACCGCCGACGACACCCGCGCCGATACGTTGCCCTCGGGCTTTATGCGCTATGAGCACGACCTGGCCGACAGCCCGACCACCCTCTATGCCGGCCTGGGCCACTCGGAGCGCTTCCCGGATTACTGGGAGCTGTTCTCGCCCAACACCGGCGCAGTCGGCTCGGTCAACGCCTTCGACGGCGTGAAACCGGAGAAAACCACCCAGCTCGACGTCGGCGCACAGTACAAAGCCGACAACCTCGAAGCCTGGGCCTCGGGCTACGTCGGCCAGGTGCGTGACTTCATCCTGTTCGACTACCGGGCAGGGATGATGGGCACCACCTCCCAGGCGCGCAATGTGGACGCGCGCATCATGGGCGGTGAACTCGGCGCGGCCTACAAACTGACGCAGAACTGGAAAGCCGATGCCACCCTCGCCTACGCCTGGGGCAAGAACAGCAGCGACGGCAAGGCCCTGCCGCAAATGCCACCGTTGGATGCGCGCTTCGGCCTGACCTATAGCGAAGACGACTGGAGTGCCGGCGCGTTGTGGCGGGTAGTGGCGGCGCAGAACCGCATCGACCAGAACAAGGGCAACGTGGTCGGCAAGGACTACGACAAGAGCGGTGGCTTTGGCGTGTTCTCGGTCAATGGCGCCTATCGCATCAACAAGAATTTCAAGGTCAGCACCGGCGTCGACAACCTGTTCGGCAAGGCCTACGCCGAACACCTGAACCTGGCCGGCAACGCCGGGTTCGGCTATCCGGCCAACGACCCGCAGGCCATCAAGGAGCCGGGGCGGACCCTTTGGACCAAGGTGGACATGAGCTTCTAAAAGCATCGGGGGCTTGCCCCCGATAGCGGCCTGACCAACGACAAAAATTCAAGCTTTGCGGAGCATCCCCAATGACCACTCAAAAAGTTTCCTTCTACAACCTGGCCTGGCGCTGGCACTTCTACGCCGGCCTCTTCGTCGCCCCTTTCATGGTGCTGCTGGCCCTGACCGGCGTCATCTACCTGTTCAAACCCCAGCTCGATCCGCTGATGTACGGCGACCTGCTCAAGGTGCAAAGCGCCGAGCACGCCTTGAGCGCCGACGAACAGTTGCAACGCGCCCAGGCGGCCTTTCCCCAGGGCAAGATCAGCAAATACCTGCCACCCGTCGACGCCACCAGCAGCGCGCAGTTCGTGATGCACGACGGCGGGCGCGAAGTGACGGTGTTCGTCGACCCCTATCGCGGCACCGTACTCGGTGAGCAGGATGCGAAAAACAACCTGCAAGCCATCGCCCGCGCCCTGCATGGCGAGCTGATGATCGGCACCGTCGGCGATCGCCTGGTGGAGCTCGCCGCCGGTTGGAGCGTGATGCTGGTGGTGTCCGGCCTGTACCTGTGGTGGCCGCGCGGCAAAACGTCGGCCGGGGTGTTATGGCCGCGTTTCACGAGCCGTGGCCGCGTGTTCTGGCGTGACCTGCATGCCGTCGCCGGCTTCTGGGGCGCGGCGTTTCTGCTGGTGATGCTGCTCAGCGGCATGACCTGGACCGGCTTCTGGGGCAAGCAATACGCCGACCTCTGGAACACCTTCCCAGCGGCGATGTGGAACAACGTGCCGCAGTCCGATCAGCAGGCGCGGGTGCTCAATACCGCAACGCAACAGACCGTGCCCTGGGCCATGGAAAACACGCCGATGCCGATGTCCGGCGACCATGCCGAACACATGAACCACGGCGCCATGCACGCTGCTCCCGCCGCGCCCACGGTGCGCCTGCAACAGGTGGTGGACCTGGCCACGGCACGCAAGGTCGAGCCCGGCTACAGCATCACTTTCCCCACCACCGCCGAAGGCGTGTTCACCGTCGCGGTGTTCGCCGACGACCCGCGCAACGACGCCACCCTGCATGTGGACCAGTACACCGGCAAAGTCCTCGCCGATGTGCGCTGGGCGCACTACAACACCGTGGCGCGGGCCACCGAGACCGGCGTGATGCTGCATGAGGGCAAGATGTTCGGCTGGGTGAACCAACTGATCGTGCTGCTGATCTGCCTGATGATCCTGCTCAGCGCGGTGAGTGGCGTGGTGATCTGGTGGAAGCGTCGGCCCCAGGGCGGCCTGGGAGTTCCGCCGTTGCGTCATGACCTGCCGAAGTGGAAAACCGCGATGGTGATCATGCTCGGGCTGGCGCTCCTGTTCCCGCTGGTGGGCGCCTCGTTGATCGCGGTCTGGGCGCTGGATCGCCTGGTGTTGTCGCGGTTGTTCAGCCAACGTGAATCCACCTCAGGTTCGCTATGAAGTAGGCGAGATGCCCTACATAGAGGCGTTAGGTAGTCTTACGCGGGCTTTCGCCAAAGACGCAGTAAGTGTTAACTTATAACACTTACTGCATACCTCAGCTCGCCGCGCCCAGCGGCGAGCACCGCCTCGAAGAAGCGATTTTCCGCCCAATGAACAAGTACCTAGTGTCCGGCCTGTGCCTGCTCGCCCTGCATGACAGCGCCCAGGCCCTGACCCTGCCCGCCAGCCCGGTGACCGCTGCGGCCGTGGATGACCAACACGTCGACCTGAACACACCGACCACCGCAGGCTCGCGCCTGAATCTCAGCGCGCTGCAAACCCCGGGCAGTGTCGAAAGCCAGACCGGCACGCAGATCCGCGCACGTGGCGACGCCAGCGTGCAGGACGCCATTTCCCGTGCCACCGGCATCAGCCGCACCGGCACCCCGGGCGATGGCGGCACCTCGCTGTCGGCCCGTGGCTTTACCGGCCAGGGCTCGGTGATGCAACTGTACGACGGCACCCGCATGTACATGGGCATGGGCACCTCGACCTTCCCGGTGGACACCTGGGCGGTGGAACGCGTAGACGTTTTGCGCGGCCCGGCCTCGGTGCTGTACGGCGAAGGCGCCACCGGTGCGGTGATCAATACCGTGCCGAAAAAACCCTTCGAAGGCGAGATCGAAAACCACCTCCGCCTCGGCTACGGCGCCTACGATCGCCAGCAACAGGCCCTGGACAGCGGCGGCTCGCTGACCGACACCCTGAGCTATCGCCTGAACCTCAACCGCCTGCGCAGCCACGGTTTTATCGACCATGGCGACTCCAGCAGCGACTTCGTCAGCGGCGCCCTGCGCTGGCAGGCGGCGGACAACCTGAGCTTCACCCTGGCCAGCGACTATGGCGACCAGCGCCCGCAGAACTACTTCGGCACGCCGCTGATCAATGGCCAGTTGCACAAAGGCCTGCGCGACAAGAACTACAACGTCAGCAACGACACCCAGCACTACAACGACCAGTGGACGCGCCTGACCAGCGAGTGGCAGATCAATGACAACATCAGCGCCACCAATGAACTGTTCTACCTGAAGAACCAGCGTCGCTGGCAGAACGCCGAGAACTACAACGTCACCAACGGGCAACTGACCCGCAGCGGCAACTTCGGCATCAAGCACAACCAGGAACAGGTCGGCGATCGCCAGACCTTCACCTTCAAGCACAGCCTGTTCGGCCTCGACAGCCAGACCGTGACGGGCGTGGAATACAACCGCATCCGTTTCCGCCTGGCCAGCAACTCACCGTTCAACGACGTGCTGCCCGGCGGCCAGCCGGTGGATATCAACGATCCGGCGCCCGCTCGGTTCGACAGCCAGAACCCGTTCAAACCGCTGTTCGCCACCACCACCAAAACCGTTGCCGGTTTCGCCGAAAACCGCCTGCAACTCACCGACCAACTGGCGCTGGTCACCGGCATCCGCCGCGACTATGCCCACGTCGAGCGCGATGATTTGCGTGACGCCAGCCAAAGCGACAAGACCCTCACCGGCAATAACTGGAAGGCCGGCCTGGTCTACGCAATCACCCCGGACACCTCGGACACCTCGGTCTACGGCCAGTACGCCACCAGCACCGACGGGGTCGGCGGCCTGATTTCCCTGAGCCCTGGCCAGCAGCAGTTCGACCTCTCCACCGCCAGGCAAACCGAGATCGGCCTCAAGCAGGCCTTCTGGGATCAACGCGGCGAATGGACAGTGGCGGCCTACCATATCGTCAAGAAGAAACTGCTCACCGACGTCCCCGGCAACCCGGACCTCAAGCAGCAAGTCGGCCAGCAATCCTCCAGCGGCCTGGAAGCCAGCCTCGACCTGCAACTGCCGCACGCCTGGGCGCTGCAAGCCAACGCCGCCATCGTGCGGGCGCAGTACGACGACTTCAAACAGGATGTCGACGGTGTACAAGTGTCCCGCGACGGCAACCGCCCGGTGGACGTGCCACGCCGCACCGCCAACCTGTGGCTGAGCAAGGCCCTGAGCGACGACATCCGAGCCGGTGCCGGGGTGCGCTATGTCGATGCACGGTATGCCGACATGGCCAACCAGAACGAGCTGCCGAGCTACACCGTGGTCGATGCCACGCTGTCGTGGAAGGCGATGCGCAACACCACCCTGGGCCTGCAACTGAACAACCTGTTCGATCGCACCTACGCGGTCAGCCAGTACAACGACGGCCAGCAATGGATCCTCGGTGAACCGCGCTCGTTCTTCGTCACGGCGGACTACACCTTCTAACTGACCCAAACACCGTTGGATCCCTGCAGGCCTTGAGAGACTTGATGACTTCACTCACCCTCACCCGCATCAACTGGGCCCCGGCGAACCTCTGCCAACCCCCGTTCCAACTGCGTGACGCCGGGCTTCACGTCGCTGCGGGGGAGTTCGTCGGGCTGATCGGCCCCAACGGCAGCGGCAAGACCAGCCTGTTGCGCTGCGCCTATCGGTTCACCCAGCCGCAACGCGGCGACGTATTGCTCGCCCACCGGAACCTGTGGAAGCAAGGCGCCAAGTGGTGTGCGCAACGTATCGCCGTGGTGTTGCAGGAGTTCCCGGATGCCTTTGGCCTGCGAGTCGATGAAGTGGTCGCCATGGGCCGCACTCCCCACAAGGGCCTGTTCGACAGCGACACCCTGGAGGATCGGCAGTTGGTACAACAGGCGCTGGTATCGGTGGGCATGCAGGGCTTTGAAGCGCATGCCTTCGCCACCCTCTCGGGCGGTGAAAAACAGCGCGTCATCCTCGCCCGCGCCCTGGCCCAGCAACCGCAATTACTGATCCTCGACGAGCCGACCAACCACCTCGACCCACGCTACCAGCTTGAGCTGTTGAGGCTGGTCAAGCGCCTGGGTATCGGCACCCTGGCCAGCATCCACGACCTCAACCTGGCCGCCGCTTTTTGTGATCGGCTCTACGTGATCGACCACGGGCGCATCGTCGCCAGCGGCACGCCTCACCAGGTGCTGACCACTGAACTGCTGCGCGATGTGTTCGGCGTCGAGGCGCTGATCGACACTCATCCCCTGGCCGACCATCCCCGCATCACCTGGATAACCCAACCATGATCCTGCGCGCCTTCGCCCTTGTGGCCCTGCTGTCCGGTGCTTCACCAGCCTTCGCTGAAGCCACCCATTACCCGGTCACCGTCAAAAGCTGCAACCGCGACGTGACCTTCCAGGAGGCGCCGAAGCATGCGGTGAGCCATGACATCAACATGACCCAGATGATGCTCGCCCTGGGCCTCAAACCGCGGATGGCCGGCTACAGCGGCATCACCGGCTGGAAGTCGGTCACCCCGGACATGGCCCGGACCCTCGACGGCCTGCCGGAGCTGGCGAGCAAGTACCCGTCGGTGGAAACCCTGCTCAATGCCAATGTGGATTTCTTTTTTGCCGGCTGGGACTACGGCATGCGCGTGGGCGGCGACCTGACGCCGAACACCCTGCAGCCGCTGGGGATCAACGTGTACGAGCTGACCGAGTCGTGCGCCTTCGTGATGAAGCGCCCGGCCGCGACCCTGGACGACACCTATAACGACCTGCGCAACCTGGGCAGGATTTTCGACGTGCAGGACCGCGCCAATGCCTTGATCGCGCAGATGCAGGCACAGGTCGCCGAGGTGCAGACAGACCTGCCCGCCGACAAGCCGCGCGTGTTCCTCTACGACAGCGGTGAAGACCGCGCCATGACCTCCGGCCGCCTCGGCATGCCCCAGGCGCTGATCGACGCGGCCGGCGGGCGCAACATCCTCGATGACGTCGACGCCAGCTGGACCCGCGTCAACTGGGAGATGGTGGTGGAGCGCAATCCACAGGTGATCGTGATCGTCGACTACAGCGAAGTCACCGCCGATCAAAAACAGCAATTCCTGCTCAACAACCCGGCGCTGCAAGGGGTGGACGCGATCAGGAACCAGCGCTTTATCGTGATCCCGTATGTACAAGCCACGCCGGGCATCGATAACGTGCTGGCGGTGGAAACCCTGGCCAAGGGGTTCCACGGCGAATGATCACCCGTCGTTACACCCTGCTGCTTGCCGCCCTGGGCGCATTGCTGCTGGTGTCCTGCGTGATATCCCTGGGCTTCGGCCCCGCGCGGGTACCGGCGGACGTGGTGTGGCGCATCCTGCTGTACAAGGTCTTCGGCATCGGCGAAGTGAGTTGGTCGGCCGGGCAGGTACCTATCGTCTGGCTGATCCGCGTGCCGCGCATGCTGCTGGGGGCATTGGTGGGGGCCGGGCTGGCGTTGATCGGTGCGGTGTTGCAGGCGGTCACGCGTAATCCGCTGGCCGATCCGCACCTGCTGGGTGTCACTTCCGGCGCGACCCTGGGCGCGGTGATCGTGGTGCTGCATGTGGGCGAGATCATCGGTCTGCTGACCTTGCCCATCGCCGCCTTTATCGGCGCCCTGTCGAGCATGATCGTGGTGCTCGCGGTAGCCAGTCGCAATGGCCGGCTGGAGAGTGATCGTCTGTTGCTGTGCGGCGTGGCAGTGTCGTTCGTGATGATGGCGGCGGCCAATCTGCTGCTGTTCATGGGCGACCATCGCGCCGCCTCGGCGGTGATGTTCTGGATGCTCGGCGGCCTCGGCCTGGCACGCTGGGAACTGCTGGCGATTCCGGGCGCCAGTGTAGTGCTCGGTCTGCTGGTGCTGGTGGGCATGGCCCGCCCGTTGAACGCGCTGATGGCCGGCGAACAGACCGCCGTGACCCTTGGCCTGAACGCCCGCAATGTACGGCTGAAGGTGTTCCTGGTCGCCTCGTTGATGACCGGCGTACTGGTGTCCATCAGCGGCTCCATCGGCTTTGTCGGGCTGATGGTGCCGCACATCGCCCGGCGCCTGGTGGGCGCCGAGCATCGTCGGTTGCTGCCGGTATGCGCATTGCTGGGCAGCCTGTTCCTGGTCTGGGTCGATGTGGCGGCGCGCACCTTGATCGCCCCCGAAGACCTGCCGATCGGCGTGGCCACGGCGGCGATCGGCGGCCTGTTCTTCATCGGCCTGATGCGCAAGCGCTGACGCTTACAGCTCGTCGCGGTCGCGCAGGCTCAGCGGTTCGTCGACCTCGGGCACGGCGATTTCCAGTCCATTGGAGCGCTCCACTTGCTGTTCGGACAGTAGCCCCTCGTTCATCCAGAAGCCGTCCTTGTCCAGCACAAACAGCTTGCCGGTCCTGGCCACGCCCTTCAGGAACACGGTGGGATACACCTCGGGGCCGCCCACCAGGACCAGGCTTTCCTGCGCCGAATAACTGGGCAGGTACTTCAACAACGCACCGGCCTGGCTCGACAGATAAAGACCCGGCGACGGCCGCGACAGCCCGCGCAACACCCTGATGAAATAGCTCAGGAAGGTCGGCGCCACGAAATGACGCGTCAGGGCGATATCCTTCGGCGCCCGGCTGTCGGTGGCCGGCATGCTGTTGTAGAGCAGATGGACACCCGCAACCGCATATTGCTGCGGAAAGTCCGGCAGGGGCGCTGGCGGCACCGCCGGTTGTACAGGGCCCAGCGGCCCGCTGTAGAACAGGCGCAGAATCAGCGACTGGTCGGCCCCGGCCGCTACCGGCAAGGTGGCCAGGAACGACGTGCCCGCCGCGTTGGCGAGTATCGCCGAGAGGTACTGTTTGCCCTGATACGGCGAAAGCTGGCGCCGGAGATAGCGCGCGGCATCATCCCCATCGGAAAAAACCGGACCGCAGGCCGCACGCCAAGGCGGCACAAACACCTCATTGACACCGGGCTGCCAGAACGTATCGACACGATTGCGCGTGGTCCAGACCTCGCCTCGGACCAACGTATCCAGGACCCCTTTGTCGAGCAGGCGATGGACGTAACTGAGCAGGGCCATCCGGCCCGCGCGTAACTGCTGCCGTGTTTCAAGCAGCGTGCCCCACGAATCCAGCTGCGCATCCGTGCCCAGGTATTGATACCTGAGCAGGGCACCGTCCGCGCATGACAGGTAAAACGTGAGTTGCTTGCCCCTGATGCCATGAATCGAGAAGCGGATGCCGATGTCCATGTCCGTGGGCGAAAAAAATGCCTGGTGCAGCGGGTCCGTGACCGGCGTGACGCTGTCGCTGCTGGCACACAGGTAGAAGCCTTCCAGCCCATAGCCCTGGGGGAAAAGACCGTCGGGAAAGACTTGTGTAAAATCACGATAGCTCTGGCGCACCAGCGGCATGCTGACCATGTAGTGCCCGTTTTTCTGCGATTTGAACACGTAGCCGAACTGCAGGTGTTCGCCATGCCGACGATGCTGATGGGCATACCGCACCGCGTCCTGCTCCTGGGTGAACAGCGGGCTGAACGCCGGGTCTGCCAGTGCGTTCCGGATCGCCAATGGCGCGGGGCGGTCACTATTGACGATGAAGGCGCCAGTGATCCGGCGTGGCGTGCCCCATGTCGGGCTGCCCTCCACCACCCGCAAGACACCCGCATTGGCCAGGCGCGTGACAAATTCGCCAGGCGCCAGCGCGGCATTGCGAATCTGACGTTCGAGCAGGTTTTCCAGGCGATCGAGTCGTGTCTCATCCAGGGGCAAAAGCTGTTTTCTCAGCGCTTCCTCCAGCGCGGAGCGGCTACGTGTGTAGCTCACCACACAGCCATCGGAACCCAGCAGGTACTCGCGGTTCAGGCGGGCGTCCTGGCCTGCGAGGGCCGATGAAATCACGCGGGTGGACAGCATGTTGCGATAGAGGCCGGCCTGCGCCAGTTCAAGTACGAAGGGCAACTCCCGGGCCGGGCTGGAGCGGTAACGTGCAACCACCGTATGGGCCGCCGGGAAGCCACCGGTACTGACCACCTCATCCGGGAAAATCCACTTGGGGTCGAAGTCTTCCTGGGGCACCTTGAGCGGTTCGGTGGCGACAAACAGGCCATCGGGACGCTGCAGAATCAACCCGCCCAGCAGACCATTGCCCTGCAGCAGCGAACGGACGTGCCGGGCCGCATCGTCCTGGGAGTGAAAGGCCGGGCCCAGGCGACGGCGGATGAAGTTGGCGTAGGGTCGCCAGGCCACGCCACCCTGGCCCACCACTCCCCGGCGGTCCCAGCACTGGCTGGTGTAGAGCACCCGCAGGTCCGCAGGCCGGGCGACCTGTGACACATAGCGCTGGACGTCCAGCGTCCCGTTGTGCAGGTTCATCCCGGCGATGATCACGCCCGTGCCGTCGGTGGTTTCCTTGAGCAGGGAAGATGCCGGAGGTTGGTAGCGCAACAAGGCGCCATCGTGTGTCGACACATACACCGGCAGTATCGCAGTGGCTGCCGGGCGCGGCAGATGCCGGGCATCCTGTTCGGCGCGCAGCAGCACCTCGGGGGTGATGAAGAACCGCGCCAGCCAGGCCTCGGTGGTGGGCAATCCCGCCGGCACCCATTGCTGCGAAAACAGCAGGCCGGCCAGCTCGAACCCCTTGGCGAATTCGCCACCGGCCAGATAACCGACGCCCCTGGAGGAGTCACTCAACCAACGCCCGCCGGAGGTGATCGCCAGCAGTTCACTGACCACAAACTCATCGCGCTGCGGATGCTTGAGGATGTACGCCGTGCAGCGTTGCGCATCCAGGTTCCTGCCGTACCAGCGCACATGGGCATTGAGTGCCGCGGCATCGAGACTGTCGAAGATCGCGCCGAACGCCGGTGCCTGCAGATCGACTTCGGCGTAGTCGAAGTTGGGCGTCCAGTCGCTGTAGACCCGGCCACGCGGCCCCCACAACGCGCTGCGCACCAGCACGCTCAAGGTGCCGGCATCGGCCAGCCGGGCGACGATGTCCACCGGTTTGAGCTGGCCGCTCTCCAGCCGTTCGAAATAGCCATGCTGGCCGGGCTCGCGCTGGGTATTGCTCAGTACCAGCAGCTCATTGGCAGAACCACTGGGGCGATAGCTGATCAGGTTATTCGGCGAACCGCTCAGATAGGCCGGCAGCCGCGATTCGATCACCGACCGGATTTCCACATCGGAGAACAGTGTGGCATTGACTTCCAGGTCGGCCAGCGTCCAGCCAAGACGCCGTTGGCGTTCCAGGTCAGCCACGGATAACGCGGTATGCGAACTGTAGCGCGCATAGAGCTGATGGTCCGCAGGCGGCACCAGATAAGCGCTGCCGTTGGCAGGGCGCAGCAGGTCGGAGGCGAAGCCGTCGTCGGAAATGGCCACCGGTTCAGTGAACACGAATCGCCCATCGTCCCGCTTGAGGACATACCCGGCATAGGCATTGCTGCGGCGAACGCCGATGCGTTCATGGGCATGCCGCGCGGCGTCGTCCGCGGTCAGGAACATCCCGCTCAAGGGCAGCGCGCCTGAGCCGAGCGGCAAGTGCTCGCTGTCATACAACGGCCCGAGGGTGTTCCACAGGCCGCCTTGCTGGACCACCGACAACTCCCCCGCGCGCATCACGCGGCGCACGAAATCCCGCGGCGACAATGTGCCGTCGAGCAAGGCCGCTTCATTGCCGTTGTCGGTCACGGTTTGTCCGTCGACGACAAACAGCTCGTTGGCAGACGAGGCACTCGGCACCTGCCAGTGCAGCAAAGCGTTATCAGCGGTGCGCAGATACAGCTTGAGACCGAGCGCGGCGATCTGCATACCGGCGCTGGCGATCGACTGTCTCATGGCATCCACCAGCACCGCCGGCGTAGCGAAACGCTTATAGAGCCATGCGTCCATGGGTGGCAGCCTCTGCGGCGCCTGTGCTGATTGGGCGTGATAGAGGCCCACCAGGCGATAGTTCGGCACCAGCCTTGGCTCACCGCGGTCCCCCACGGGAAACAGACTGTCCAGGGTCGTCCCCAACGGCGCCGGCAGCGTAGCGATGTAATTCGACGTGGTGCGGTGTTTCAGCACCACGCCCACCGCCGCCTGCCCCAGCAAGTCGACGCTGCTCAGGGCGACCAGCACCGCGCTGTGCCCCATCGACAGCAGCGGGGTAAAAAACGGCAGGTCCTGCACCGAGGTGACAGGGCTGCCCAGGGTCCAGCCGTGCAGCACACGCCCCCGCACCCCACCCCAGACCTTGCTGCCCACCACGACCCGCAAGTCCCCGGCCTGCGCCAGGTTCCACACCGCCCCCTCGAACGCGGTGAGAGGCTGCGCTGGCTCGACCCCCGTCAACTGCCGCAACAGGGACTGTTCCTGCTGGGAACCGCTGCTCGTGTACTTGAGCAATGCGCCGTCAGGACCGGACAGATAATGCACCGGGGTGAAATCACGGTGGGACAGGGCAAACACCTGATCGGCATTCGAGAAGAAGCTGCCGGTCAGCGCCACCTGGTCCGGGTTGAAGCCCGGGTTGTAGCGCTCCACCTCGCCAGGCTCGGCCGGATAGGAACGGTAGAAGCCCTGGCATTCATAAGAGGGCGGAGCAATGAACTGGGCGCGATCATCCGTGGCCAGGAGGGTGAGGAAGTCGAACCGCGCGCCGGTGCTGACTTGCGGCTCGGTGGCAAAGAAATGCCCGCCAGGCTTTTTCAGGATAACTCCACCGAACTCGCGCGCGCGTCGCGCCCCGATACGCCGGTGAGCCCACAGTGCCGCATCATCCGCAGACACAAACGCCGGGCTCAAGGCCGGCAGAGTGGCCACGGCGGTCGCGCCGCTCGGCAGGGACGGCGCGGCGGCAAACGCTCGCCAGTGCCGGTCAATCACGCCAGGCGGCCCCCATAGCGCATTGCCCAGGACCACCCGCAGGCGACTGACCCCAGCCAATTTGCGCACGCCTTCGGCAGGCGTATAGGTACCGTCCGCCAGGTCTCTGGCAATCAGGCTGCCGCCCGGCGCCGGCGCGAACAATCGCGTGAATGCGGCCTGGTCCGCCCCTTCCGGCTCCAGCACAAGCAGGCTGTCTGCCGCGCCGGAGAGGTAGCCCGGCACGCGCAGTTGATGAATCCTGTGGGCCTCCACGTCAGTAAAGCCCTGGAAGTAGACGCTGGCATCGTCGCGAGTCCACTTCGTCTTGAAGTCGGCATCGAGGTTCCCCCATGACAACGCCATGTGCGAGCCGAACCAGGCGTGCAGTTGATAACCACCGGGCAACGCCAACTGTTTGCTGTAAGCGTCCCACGGATAGAACCCCTGGAACCCATAAGGGTTGGTGCCCGCCTGCAGCAATTGCGTCAGTACAAAGTGCTGGTCGGGGTGCTTCAGAATCAGCGCCACATAAGCGCGGTCACGGCGCTCGCCCACCTGCGCATGGGCAAACTGTGCGGCCTTGTCGGCCGACGAAAACGCCTGGCCGAGGGTGGCCTGCTTGAACGGGAAGCGTGCATAGGGCGTCCAGTTGTTCTCGACCACGCCTTCCACGTCCCACAGCGGGCTGGTCTGTTCGACGCTCAACTCACCGGCTTCGGCCACCTGTTTCACAAACTGGCGCGGGGTCAGGGTTCCCGCCGCGAGGGCCAGGTCAAGGCCGGGCTCATCGGTGGTAAACAATCGCGTTTCCGCCGGTGAGCCGCTGAACCGGTAGCGCAGCAAGGCATTGTCCTTGGTGCGCAGGTACAGCGAGATGCCCAGCACGGAGGGCGCCGTATGCATGTAGCGGCGGGCCTTGCCGATGTAGGCCGCCAGCTCCCTGGGGCTGAAGAACTGTTGGTACAGCCACGGTTCCACCGTCGGAAACTGCGCCGGCACCGGCCGCGACAGATAGAAGAACCCCTGCAGGTGAAAGCCCTCCGGCAAGAGTGGCCCGCCCGCCAGCAAAGGCAGGTGGTTGTCGGTGGGCAACTGCTCTGCACTGCTGAGTACGAAGGGCTGGGTGGCGGCGAATTCATCGCGCAGCTCATGCTTGAGCAGCAGGGCCATCTGGCTGACATTGGGCATGCGCCGCATGCGCGCCTGCACGGCGTTGAGCGCCTGGGTGACCTCGGGATACACCGCCCCGCAGGCGATGGTGGGCTGGCCGCTGTTCAGTGGCAGATAGGGCCGCCAGTGCTGATCGATGACACCGGGCACCCCGCCCCAGTCATCGCTGGCGACCAGCAACGACAAGCGGCCTACCGACGCCACTTTCTTGATAAAGCCTTCGAGCGTGCCATCGTGACCATCGGCGGGCACGGCCGTGCTGACGTCGTCGATCCAGTCGACAAACTTGCGCTCGGCCTCGGAAAAACCCGGCTGGTACTTGAGCAGTACGCCCTGGGGGCCCGACAAGTAGGCGGTGCCGAACGCACGCCCTTCGTAGTGGTTGAAGACCACATCGCGGGTGGAAAAAAAGCTGTTGAAGATACGCACCTGGCGATCCCGATAACCGGGGTTGAGCGCCTTGATCTGGGCAAACTGGTCAGGGTGGGAATGCACCCCGCCCACCAGTTTGTAGCCCGCAGGATCGAGGAACTCGTTCTGCGCCCCGCGCTCCAGCAACAGCGAAAAGTCGAACGTCGCCGCCTTGCCGGGAATCGGCTCGGTGGCAAACACTTTGCTATCGGCCAGGCGCTGGAGAATGACACTGCCGTACTCGCGGTCGCGCTTGTCGCCAATGCGCTCGTGCACATAGCGTGCAGCATCGTCGGCACTGATAAACCCAGGGCTGAGGGTGTATCGAAGGCCCCTCGCTGCCGCGCGCTCCTCTCTGGATAAATGCTCTTGCATGACACTCCCTTGATCATGTTCGTCGTCGGTGCCCATGGGCACCGGGCTCGCACAACGCTTGCCATGCAGAAGCGTCCTCGCTTGAACCGCCCACAGGGCGCTGCATAGTTATCGAGGCCCCCAGGCACTCTTTAGGCGCATCCCCTGCACCGCCAACGCCCGCACGCTCCGCATTGGTGCGCCAGCGCCAGGCGCCGGGCTCCGCCCCCCGCAAAACCGGGCGTTTGGCCATCGGGCACAGCCCTTGCTAGTACCCCTTCAGCGTTCACATCGGCCTATCAAAAAAAACTAAACGTTTACGGAGACCGCACCATGAAGCGTCGCAGCTTGATCAAGGCTTTCACCCTGTCCGCCTCCATTGTCGCCATGGGCCTGACCTGGACCGTGCAGGCCGCCGAGACCATCAAGGTCGGCATCCTGCACTCGCTGTCCGGGACCATGGCCATCTCCGAAACGTCCCTCAAAGACATGGCGCTGATGACCATCGACGAGATCAACGCCAAGGGCGGCGTGAACGGCAAGATGCTTGAGCCGGTGGTGGTGGACCCGGCGTCGAACTGGCCGTTGTTCGCGGAAAAGGGCCGGCAGCTGCTGACCCAGGACAAGGTCGCCGTGGTGTTCGGCTGCTGGACCTCGGTGTCGCGCAAGTCGGTATTGCCGGTGTTCGAAGAGCTCAACGGCCTGCTGTTCTACCCGGTGCAATACGAGGGTGAAGAGATGTCGCCGAACGTGTTCTACACCGGTGCGGCGCCGAACCAGCAGGCGATCCCGGCGGTGGAATACCTGATGAGCGAAGAAGGCGGCAGCGCCAAGCGTTTCTTCCTGCTCGGCACCGACTACGTGTACCCGCGCACCACCAACAAGATCCTGCGTTCGTTCCTGCATTCCAAAGGCGTGGCGGACAAGGACATCGAAGAGGTCTACACCCCGTTCGGCCATGCCGATTACCAGACCATCGTCGCCAACATCAAGAAGTTCTCCGCCGGCGGCAAGACGGCGGTGATTTCCACCGTGAACGGCGACTCCAACGTGCCGTTCTACAAGGAGCTGGCCAACCAGGGTTTGAAGGCGACCGACGTACCGGTGGTGGCCTTCTCCGTGGGTGAAGAAGAACTGCGCGGCATCGACACCAAGCCGCTGGTGGGCAACCTCGCGGCCTGGAACTACTTCCAGTCAGTGGAGAACCCGGTGAACAAGAAGTTTGTCGCCGACTGGAAAGCCTACGCGAAGAAACACAACCTGCCGGGCGCGGACAAAGCGGTGACCAACGACCCGATGGAAGCCACCTACGTGGGCATCCACATGTGGGCGCAGGCAGCCGAGAAAGCCAAGTCCACCGACGTCGACAAAGTGCGCGAAGCCCTGGCCGGCCAGACCTTTGCCGCGCCATCGGGCTTTACCCTGACCATGGACAAGACCAACCACCACCTGCACAAGCCGGTGATGATCGGCGAGATCCAGTCCGACGGGCAGTTCTCGGTGGTGTGGCAGACCCAGGAGCCGATCCGGGCACAGCCGTGGAGCCCGTACATTCCTGGCAATGACAAGAAGCCGGACTATGCGGTGAAGAGCAACTAAGTCTCACGACAGATCAAAAATGTGGGAGGGGGCTTGCCCCCGATAGCTGAGTGTCAGGCGCTGCATGTGCTGACTGATGCACCGCAATCGGGGGCAAGCCCCCTCCCACAATTGACCGCGTACGATCAGGACAATTTGTATGCCCACTGCCCTGCACCGTTTCATCCTCACGGCCCTGCTGTTACTGCCTTTGGCAGTACATGCCGGCGACGCCGAAGACTTCCTGGCCGCCAACCCGACGCAACAAGCCAAGCTCCTCCAGGACTGGGCCGCGCAGCCTGACCCGGCGCGCATCGAGTTGGTGGACGCCTTGCAACAGGGCCAGCTCACGCTCAACGGTGAAACCAGGACCGTACGCCTGAACAACCGCCTGCGCGGCTTGATCGACAACGTGCAAGCCAGCCAGCAACTGCTCGCCGCCGACCCCAAGGTGCGCCTGGCCGCGGCACGCACCCTGCAAAAAAGCGCGCAACCGGCGCAACTCAAATTCCTCGACCAGCAGGTCGCCGCCGAGACCAATGAGGACGTGCACACCGCCCTCAGCCTGGCCCTGGCCAACCTGCAACTGGTCGACACCGACCCGGCCGTGCGCCTCGCCGCCGTGCGTTTGCTCGGCAGTACCGGCGACCCGCTGGCCCGCACCCGCCTCGAAGCGCTGCTGGCGCCCGGGGTGGAAACCGACGCCGCCGTGCACACCGCCGCCGAGACCAGCCTGGCCCAGGTCAAACGCAAACTGATGATGGGTGAAATCCTCGGCCAGGCCTTCAGCGGCATGTCCCTGGGCTCGATCCTGCTGCTGGCGGCCCTGGGTCTGGCGATCACCTTCGGCCTGCTCGGCGTGATCAACATGGCCCACGGCGAGATGCTGATGCTCGGCGCCTACTCCACCTATGTGGTGCAGTTGCTGATGCAGCGCTATGTGCCCCAGGCCATCGAGTTCTACCCGTTGATCGCACTGCCGGTGGCGTTCTTCGTCACCGCCGCCATCGGCATGGCCTTGGAGCGTACGGTGATTCGTCACCTGTATGGACGCCCGCTGGAAACCCTGCTCGCCACCTGGGGCATCAGCCTGATGCTGATCCAACTGGTGCGCCTGGTGTTCGGTGCGCAGAACGTCGAGGTCTCGAACCCTGCGTGGCTGTCCGGCGGGATCCAGGTGCTGCCCAACCTGGTGCTGCCCTACAACCGCATCGTGATCATCGCCTTCGCGCTGTTTGTAGTTGTGCTCACCTGGCTGCTGCTGAACAAGACCCGCCTGGGCCTCAACGTGCGCGCCGTGACCCAGAACCGCAACATGGCCGCCTGCTGCGGCGTACCCACCGGGCGGGTGGACATGCTCGCGTTTGGCCTGGGCTCCGGTATCGCGGGCTTGGGCGGCGTGGCGCTGAGCCAGATCGGCAACGTCGGCCCTGATCTCGGCCAGAGCTACATCATCGACTCGTTCCTGGTGGTGGTACTCGGCGGCGTCGGCCAGTTGGCCGGCAGCGTGATGGCAGCGTTCGGCCTGGGTATCGCCAACAAGATCCTGGAACCGCAGATCGGTGCCGTACTCGGCAAGATCCTGATCCTCGCGCTGATCATTCTGTTTATCCAGAAACGCCCGCAGGGACTCTTCGCACTGAAAGGACGGGTGATCGACTGATGAACCAGCCATTGATGCTCACGGCCACGCAAAAGGCCGGCCCCCAGGTGACGATTGCAGTCGGCGCGGTGGTGCTGTTGCTGCTGCTGGCCCTGCCGTTGTGTTCGCTGCTGTCGCCGGAAAACCCGCTGCATGTATCGGCCTACACCCTGACACTGGTGGGCAAGATCCTCTGCTACGCCATCGTCGCCCTGGCTCTGGACCTTGTGTGGGGCTACGCGGGGATGTTGTCCCTGGGCCACGGCCTGTTCTTCGCCCTCGGCGGTTATGCCATGGGCATGTACCTGATGCGCCAGGCCGCAGGCAGTGAGCTGCCGGCGTTCATGACGTTTTTGTCGTGGACCGAATTGCCCTGGTATTGGGTCGGCACCGAGCACTTCCTCTGGGCCCTGTGCCTGGTGGTGTTGGCGCCGGGCGTGCTGGCGCTGGTATTCGGCTTTTTCGCCTTCCGCTCGCGGATCAAGGGCGTGTATTTCTCGATCATGACCCAGGCGCTGACCTTTGCCGGGATGCTGTTGTTCTTTCGCAACGAGACCGGGTTCGGCGGCAATAACGGCTTCACCAACTTCCGCAGCATCCTCGGTTTCGGCATCACCGAACCGGGCACGCGGGCCGTGCTGTTCGTGGCCACGGTGGTGCTGCTGGTGGCGAGCCTGTACATCGGCTGGCGCCTGGCCCGGAGCAAGTTCGGCCGGGTGCTGACCGCCCTGCGCGATGCCGAGAACCGCCTGATGTTCTGCGGCTACGACCCGCGCGGCTTCAAATTGTTCGTGTGGGTGCTGAGCGCGGTGCTGTGCGGCCTGGCAGGCGCGTTGTACGTGCCGCAGGTGGGCATCATCAACCCGAGTGAAATGTCACCGACCAACTCCATCGAAGCCGCCGTGTGGGTGGCCCTGGGCGGGCGTGGCACGCTGATCGGGCCGTTGCTCGGCGCCGGCGTGGTCAACGGCATGAAGAGCTGGTTCACCGTGGCCTTCCCGGAGTACTGGCTGTTCTTCCTCGGGGCGCTGTTCATCATCGTCACCCTGTACCTGCCCAAGGGCGTTATCGGGCTGTTGAAGAAATGAGGAACGTCATGCTCGAACCTATTTTCGATGCGGGCAGCGGCCGCGATGCCATCGGCATCGGCCAGGCCGCAGGCACCGGCCTGAACACCCGCCATGGCACCATCCTGACCCTGGAAGATATCAGCGTCAGCTTCGATGGGTTCAAGGCGCTCAACGACTTGAACCTGTACATCGGCGTCGGTGAATTGCGCTGCATCATCGGCCCCAACGGCGCGGGCAAGACCACCCTGATGGACGTGATCACCGGCAAGACCCGGCCCAGCCACGGCAAGGCCTGGTTTGGCGAAACCCTCGACTTGACCAGCATGAGCGAAGTGCAGATCGCCCAGGCCGGCATCGGCCGCAAGTTCCAGAAGCCCACGGTGTTCGAAGCCCTGAGCGTGTTCGAAAACCTGGAGCTGGCGCAGAAGACCGACAAGTCAGTGTGGGCCAGCCTGCGTGCGCGCCTGAGCGGCGAGCAAAAGGATGGAATCGATGAAGTGCTCGATACCATCCGCCTCACCGCCTCAATGCATCGGCCCGCCGGCTTGCTCTCCCACGGCCAGAAGCAGTTCCTGGAAATCGGCATGCTGCTGATGCAAGACCCGCAACTGTTGCTGCTGGACGAACCGGTGGCGGGCATGACCGACGCCGAAACCGAATTCACCGCCGAACTGTTCAAGCGCCTGGCGGGCAAGCATTCGTTGATGGTGGTGGAACACGACATGGGCTTTGTCGGCTCGATTGCCGACCACGTCACCGTGTTGCACCAGGGCAGCGTGCTGGCCGAGGGATCGCTGGAACAGGTACAGGAAAATGAGCGGGTGATCGAGGTGTACCTCGGTCGCTAAGGAGAACTGAACATGCTGCAAGTCGACAAGCTGCACCAGTACTACGGCGGTAGCCACATCCTGCGCGGGCTGTCCTTTGACGTGAAGATCGGCGAAGTCACCTGCCTGCTCGGCCGTAACGGCGTGGGCAAGACCACCCTGCTCAAATGCCTGATGGGGTTGCTGCCGGCCAAGGAAGGCGTGGTGAACTGGGAGGGCAAGGCCATCACCGGCTTCAAGCCGCACCAGCGCGTGCACGCCGGCATCGCCTACGTGCCCCAGGGCCGGGAGATTTTCGGGCGGCTGACGGTGGAAGAAAACCTGTTGATGGGGCTGTCGCGTTTTCCCGGCGCCGAAGCCAAGGAAGTGCCGGCGTTTATCTATGAACTGTTCCCGGTTTTGCTGCAAATGAAGCACCGACGCGGCGGCGATTTGTCCGGCGGCCAGCAGCAACAGTTGGCCATCGGCCGCGCCCTGGCCAGCCGCCCGCGCCTGTTGATCCTCGATGAGCCCACCGAAGGCATCCAGCCCTCGGTGATCAAGGAGATCGGCGCCGTGATCAAGAAGCTCGCGGCGCGCGGCGATATGGCGATCCTGCTGGTGGAGCAGTTCTACGACTTTGCCGCCGAACTGGCCGACCAGTACCTGGTGATGTCGCGCGGTGAAATCGTGCAGCAGGGCCGTGGTGAAAATATGGAGAGTGAGGGTGTGCGCGGTTTGGTTACCATCTAACCTGTAGCGTCCTGACGATAAGCACAAGAAACCATGAACCTGCCCGTTTCCCCTGCCCTGTTCACTCCCAGCTGGCACGCCGAGCTGGACCTCGGCTACGCGCGTTTCGGCGACACCACGCGCCCGGTGATGCGCCGTCACCTTGGCCCGCTGCGGGTGCAAAAGCACCTGTACGCCGAAGGCCCCGAGGTGTGCCAGCACATCATCGTGCACCCGCCCGGCGGGATTGCCGGCGGCGACCGCCTGGATATCCGCGCCCATGTGGCCGAGGGTGCCTGGGCGCAATTGACTAGCCCCGGCGCGGCGAAGTGGTATCGCGCCAGCGGCCCGGCGTATCAGCAACTTGATCTCACGGTGGAGGCCGGCGCGACCCTGGAATGGCTGCCCCAGGAAACCATTGTGTTCAGCGCCGCCCAGGCCGAACTCAGCACCCGCATCGACCTGCACGGCGATGCCCGGCTGTTCTACTGGGACGTGATCGCCCTGGGGCGTCCGGCCAGTGGCGAGCGCTTCGACCTGGGCCACTTTCAATCGCACCTGGATATCCGCCGCGACGGCCAGTTGCTCTGGCACGAGCGCCAGCGCATTGTGGGCGCCGATGGCCTGCTCGACTCGCCCATCGGCCTGGACGGCCAACCGGTGTTCGCCACCCTGCTGGTGACCGGCGATATCGAGCCCGAATTACTCGAACACTGCCGCGCCCTGCCCCACGCCGTGCGCGGCGACCTGACCCAACTGCCCGGCTTGCTGGTCGCCCGCTGCCTGGCCAGTGAAGCGCTGCTGGCGCGGGGGTGGTTAATTGATTTATGGAAACTGTTACGCCCGGCGGTGCTAGGACGGGAAGCAGTCTCACCACGAATATGGAGCACATGAAGATCAAAATGTGGGAGGGGGCTTGCTCCCGATGGCGGTGGGTCAGTGAAAGATGTATTGCCTGACACCCCCCATCGGGGGCAAGCCCCCTCCCACACTTGATCTCTGTTGTATTTAAGAATGCATTCTTTGAAGGACCTTGAACCATGGACCTGACCCCACGGGAAAAAGACAAACTGCTGATCTTCACCGCCGGCTTAGTCGCCGAACGGCGCCTGGCGCGCGGTGTGAAGCTCAACTACCCGGAAACCATCGCCTATATCTCCGCCGCCTTGATGGAAGGCGCCCGCGATGGCCGCACCGTGGCCGACCTGATGCACTACGGCACCACCCTGCTCAGCCGTGAACAAGTGATGGAAGGCATCCCGGAAATGATCCCGGATATCCAGGTGGAAGCCACCTTCCCCGACGGCACCAAGCTGGTGACCGTCCACCAACCCATCGCGTGAGACACGGCCATGATTCGTGATGCAACCGAGCAAGACCTGCCGGCGATCCGCGACATCTACAACGACGCGGTACTCAACACCACGGCGATCTGGAACGAACAACCGGTGGACCTGGCTAACCGCCAGGCCTGGTTCAGTGCACGACAGGCCCAGGGCTATCCGATCCTGGTCGCAGTGGAGAACGATGAAGTCACCGGCTACGCCTCTTTCGGCGACTGGCGCCCGTTCGAGGGCTTTCGCTACAGCGTCGAACACTCGGTGTACGTACGCAACGACCAGCGCGGCAAGGGCCTCGGCCCACGGCTGATGCAAACCCTGATCGAGCGCGCCCGCAGTGGCGGCAAACACGTCATGGTGGCGGCCATCGAAAGCGGCAACCTGGCCTCGATCCGCCTGCACGAGCGCCTGGGTTTCGTCACCACCGGGCAAATGCCTCAGGTGGGCATCAAGTTCAGCCGCTGGCTGGACCTGACCTTTATGCAACTGACATTGAATCCGGGCGCGCAACCGCCCAAGGAGTGAGTTCGATGAACGCCGCGCAACTGCGTCGAGTCAATGCTGAAAGTTTTGCCCACTACCGTCGGGGCCTGATCGAGCTGTTGCTGGATGCGGTCAAGCACGGTGCGTCGGTGGGTTTCATGGCCGACTTCGATGAAGCCCAGGCCCGTGCCTATCTGGACGGGGTACAGGCGAGCATTGAAGACGCCAGCCTGTTGCTGTGGGTGGTGGTGCGCGATGAGCAGGTGATCGCCAGCGTGCAGTTGGCGCTGTGCCAGAAAGCCAACGGCCTGAACCGCGCCGAAGTGCAAAAGCTGCTGGTGCACAGCAACGCGCGGCGCCACGGCCTGGGCCAACAATTGATGAACGCCCTGGAACTCGCCGCGCGCCAGCACAAGCGCGGCCTGCTGTACCTGGACACCGAAGCCGGTTCGCCTGCCGAAGCCTTCTACCAGTCGCTGCGCTACACCAAGATCGGTGAACTGCCCGACTACTGCCAAAGCCCGGACGGGCGCTACAGCCCGACCGCCATCTACTTCAAGACCCTGGGGCAACCTGCATGATTCCTGGCGAATATCAGATCCAGCCTGGCGAGATCGAACTCAACGTCGGCCGACGCACCGTCACCCTCAGCGTGGCCAACAGCGGCGACCGGCCGATCCAGGTGGGTTCGCACTACCATTTTTTCGAGACCAATGACGCGCTGACATTTGACCGCCCATTGAGCCGCGGCATGCGCCTGAATATTCCGGCGGGCACGGCGGTGCGGTTCGAGCCGGGGCAGAGCCGTGAGGTCGAGCTGGTGGATTTGAGCGGCGGTCGGCGGGTGTTCGGGTTTGCCGGGCGGATCATGGGCGACCTTTAGGGCCTCATCGGGGGCAAGCCCCCTCCCACAGGGGAACGCATTCCAAAGGTGGGAGGGGGCTTGCCCCCGATAGCGATTTCACATTCAACACAAATATTTCAGGGCACACACATGAAAATCAGCCGCCAAGCCTACGCCGACATGTACGGCCCCACCGTCGGTGACAAGGTCCGCCTGGCCGACACCGAGCTGTTCGTCGAAGTCGAGCAGGATTTCACCGTCTACGGCGAAGAAGTGAAATTCGGCGGCGGCAAAGTGATCCGCGACGGCCAGGGCCAGAGCCAATTGCTCGCCCATGAAGTCGTCGACACCCTGATCACCAACGCGCTGATCATCGACCACTGGGGCATCGTCAAGGCCGACGTCGGCTTGAAGAACGGCCGCATCTACGCGATCGGCAAGGCCGGTAACCCGGATATCCAGCCCGGCGTGACCATGGCCATCGGCGCCAGCACCGAAGTGATCGCCGGCGAAGGCATGATCCTCACCGCCGGCGGCATCGACTCCCACGTGCATTTCATCTGCCCGCAGCAGATCGAAGAGGCGCTGACCAGCGGTGTCACCACCATGATCGGCGGCGGCACCGGGCCGGCCACCGGCACCAACGCCACCACCTGCACCTCCGGGCCCTGGCACCTGGCGCGCATGCTGCAGGCCAGCGACTCGTTCCCGATGAACATCGGGTTTACCGGCAAGGGCAACGCCAGCTTGCCCGAGCCGTTGATCGAGCAGGTCAAGGCCGGCGCCATCGGCTTGAAGCTGCACGAAGACTGGGGCACCACGCCCGCCAGCATCGACAACTGCCTGAGCGTCGCCGACCAGTACGACGTGCAGGTGGCGATCCACAGTGACACCCTCAACGAATCCGGCTTTGTCGAAACCACCCTGGCCGCGCTCAAGGGCCGCACCATCCACACCTACCACACCGAAGGTGCCGGTGGCGGCCACGCGCCGGACATCATCAAGGCCTGCGGCTTTCCCAACGTGCTGCCCAGCTCCACCAACCCGACGCGGCCGTTCACGCGCAACACCATCGACGAACACCTGGACATGTTGATGGTCTGCCATCACCTGGACCCGAGTATTGCCGAAGACGTGGCCTTCGCCGAAAGCCGCATCCGCCGCGAGACCATCGCTGCCGAAGACATCCTGCACGACCTCGGCGCGTTCTCGATGATCAGCTCCGACAGCCAGGCCATGGGCCGCGTCGGTGAAGTGATCACGCGCACCTGGCAGACCGCCGACAAGATGAAGAAACAGCGCGGCGCCCTGCCCGGTGACGGCCCGGGCAACGATAACTTCCGCGCCAAGCGCTACATCGCCAAGTACACCATCAACCCGGCGATCACCCATGGCATCAGCCATATCGTCGGCTCCATCGAAGTGGGCAAGTGGGCTGACCTGGTGCTGTGGCGCCCGGCGTTCTTCGGCATCAAGCCGACCCTGATCCTCAAGGGCGGCGCGATTGCTTCCAGCCTGATGGGCGATGCCAATGCGTCGATCCCCACCCCGCAGCCGGTGCACTACCGCCCGATGTTCGCCAGTTTCGGCAGCTCATTGCATGCCACCAGCCTGACCTTTATCAGCCAGGCAGCCCTGGACGCAGGCTTGCCGCAAGCCCTGGGCCTGAAGAAACAGATTGGGGTGGTGAAAGGGTGTCGCGATGTGCAGAAAACCGACCTGATCCACAACGATTACCTGCCGGATATCGAAGTGGACCCACAGACCTATCAGGTCAAGGCCGACGGGGTGCTGCTGTGGTGTGAGCCGGCGGATGTGTTGCCGATGGCGCAGCGGTATTTCCTGTTCTGACTTGAAACCTGTGGTGAGGGAGCTTGTGCCCTCACCACAAATCCCCTTAGAACTGCTCGCGCGGATTGAACGCGGCTTTTTTTGCCAGCTCCTGCCACAACGCTTTCACGTCGTCATCGCCTGCCGGCGGCATCACCGCCTTGAGCTGCACGTACAGGAAGCCACGCTGCCCGGCCTTGTTCAGCAAGCCGTGGCCCTTGGCGCGCATGCGCTGCCCGTTCTGGCTGCCGGCCGGCACCTTGAGGTTGATCTTGCCGGTCAGGGTCGGCACGGCCACTTCCGCGCCCAGCGCCAATTCCCATGGTGCCAGCGGCAGGTTGATGATCAGGTTTTCGCCGTCCACTTCGAACTTGGGGTGCGGCGCAAACTTGACGATCAGGTACAGATCGCCGTTGGCCCCACCGCCAACACCCGGTGCGCCCTGGCCCTTGAGGCGAATACGCTCACCGTCGGCGACACCGGCGGGGATCTTCACGTTCAGGCTCTTGGTGGTGTTGCTGACATGCCGGCCCGAGGCGTCGTATTGCGGCACCTGGAAGCTGATCTGCTTGGACTCGGTGGACAGTGTCTCTTCGAGGAACACCGACAGCTGCATCTCCACGTCCTGGCCCTTGCGCCCGGTTGGACGGCGCTGGCCGCCACCGAAGGCATCGCCACGCCCGCCAAAGATCGAGCTGAAGAAGTCGGAGAAATCCTCGGTGCCCTGGCCACCGCCAAACCCGCCACGGCTCTGCCAACCCGGCGGGCCCTGGAACGGTTGGCCATGCTGGCCGTATTTGCGCAGTTCGTCGTATTCGGCGCGCTTGTCGGCGCTTTTAAGCGCTTCATAGGCTTCGGACGCGTCCTTGAACTTGGCTTCGGCGTCTTTTTCCTTGCTCACGTCCGGGTGATATTTGCGCGCGAGCTTGCGATAGGCAGCCTTGATTTCCTTGTCATCGGCGCTCGGCTCGACACCCAGAATCTTGTAGTAGTCTTTGAAATCCATCGGCGGTTCACCATCCTTAATCGAGATCGCACAGCCCGGGGCACAACGTGCGCTGGTTTGCACCTGTTGAGTCTTGTGGCCTGGGGGTGCGTCAAAGTGTTATCGGCGCTTGCCGTATGCACCAGATGTGGGGGCGAATGCCGAACTTTCAAGCACGATTTAACGGATGGTCGGCCTACGCATCCGCCCTCGACTGGCATACACTGCGCGGCCGTTTTTCAACCGGAACCCGATAGACATGAAAAACCCATCCCCAGCCCGTGCCTGCGGTATCGACTTCGGCACGTCCAACTCCACCGTCGGCTGGATCCGCCCCGGCATGGAAACGCTTATCGCGCTGGAGGACGACAAGATCACCCTGCCGTCGGTGGTGTTCTTCAACTTCGAGGAGCGCCGCCCGGTCTACGGTCGCCTGGCCCTGCACGAATACCTGGAGAACTACGAAGGCCGGCTGATGCGCTCCCTCAAGAGCCTGCTGGGTTCCAAGTTGATCAAGCACGACACCAGCGTATTGGGCACGGCGATGCCGTTCACCGACCTGCTGGCGCTGTTTATCGGCCAGCTCAAGAGCCGCGCCGAAACCACCGCCGGCCGCGAGTTCGAAGAAGTGGTGCTGGGCCGCCCGGTGTTTTTCGTCGATGACGACCCGATGGCCGACCAGGAAGCCGAAAACACCCTGGTCGACGTAGCGCGCAAGATCGGTTTCAAGGACATTTCGTTCCAGTACGAACCGATTGCCGCCGCGTTCGACTACGAGTCCACCATCGAGAAGGAAGAACTGGTACTGATCGTCGACATCGGCGGGGGTACGTCAGACTTTTCGCTGGTGCGCCTGTCCCCGGACCGCCGCCACAACGACAACCGCCAGGACGACATCCTCGCCACCGGCGGCGTGCACATCGGCGGGACCGACTTCGACAAGCAACTGTCCCTGGCCGGCATCATGCCGCTGTTCGGCTACGGCAGCCGCATGAAAAGCGGCGCCTACATGCCCACCAGCCACCACATGAACCTGGCGACCTGGCACACCATCAACTCGGTGTACTCGCAGAAATCCCAGCTGGCCCTGGGCAGCATGCGCTATGACATCGAAGACACCGGCGGCATCGATCGCCTGTTCAAGCTGATCGAACAGCGCGCCGGGCACTGGCTGGCCATGGAAGTGGAAGAGACCAAGATCCAGCTCACCCACGAAGACAACCGCCACGTGCTGCTGGACCGGGTTGAGCCGGGGTTGAGCGTGGACCTGAGCCGCGCACTGTTCGAGTCGGCCATCGATGGCTTGCTGGAGCGCGTGCGCAACAGCGTAACGCAGTTGCTCACCGATGCTTCGGTGGCAGTGGCCCAGGTGGACACGGTGTTCTTTACCGGCGGTTCCAGCGGCATCCCGGCGCTGCGCCACAGCATCTCGGCCATGCTGCCGAATGCCCGGCATGTGGAAGGCAATATCTTCGGCAGTATCGGCAGCGGCTTGGCGATTGAGGCGAGCAAGCGCTACGGCTGCTGAATTTCACCTGAAATACCGTGGCGACTTCATCGGGGGCAAGCCCCCTCCCACACTGACCGTGTTCACAAGTCGACCTGTGTAGACACAGTAAATGTGGGAGGGGGCTTGCCCCCGATGGGGCCCGCCCAGGCAACACACGCCTTAAACCATCCCGCCGAGCTTCAGCTCACTCTTCAGATACGCATAGTAAATCGGCCCCGCCACCACCCCCGGCAAACCAAACGCCGCTTCAAACACCAGCATCGCCAGGAGCAACTCCCACGACTTGGCACTGATCTGCCCGCCGACAATGCGCGCGTTGAGGAAGTACTCGACCTTGTGGATCACGATCAGATACCCCAGCGCCGCCACCGCCACCCAGATCGACAGCGACAGCGCGACGATGGTGATCAGGGTGTTGGACATCAGGTTGCCGATCACCGGCAACAGGCCGAGCAGGAAGGTCAGCACGATCAGGGTCTTGGTCAGCGGCAGGTGGATGCCGCACAGCGGAAGCACCACGGCGAGGAACACGGCGGTGAAGGCGGTGTTGAGCGCGGCAATCTTGATCTGTGCGAAGACGATGTTGCGAAAGGCCTGGACCAGCAGGTGCAGGCGGTCGAACAGCGCCGCGGCCAGGGGCTTGCGTTTGGTCAGGTCGGGCACCCGCTGCAGGGCGATGATCGCACCGAGCACCATGCCGATCAGCAGGGTAACGAACATGTGGGCGGCGTCTTTGCCGACCAGTTGCAGTTCGCTCAGGTGCTTGCTCAGCCAGTCGCCGATGGCCACGCGGAATTCGGCCGCGCTGGCGGGCAGGTAGGCATCGAGGAACGGCGGCAGTTGACCACGCGCGCGGTCGACCACGCCCATGAATTTATCCAGGGAGGCGCCGGGGTTTTCCGCTTCATGAAGCAGGAAGCTGATGGCGCCGGCGAAGATCAGGGCCAGCACGCTGACGATCAGGGTGCCGAGCAAGGCCACCGCCAGCCAGCGCGCGCGGCGCCCTTCGATCAGCCGTTGCAGTTGGGGGGTGAGCATGTTGACCAGTTCATAGACCAACAGGCCGGCCAGCAGGCTGGGCAGCAACTTCAGCGGCAATACCAGCAGCAACCCGCCGAAAATGATGATGTAGCTGGCCAGCAATAACACGTGACGCTGAGAAAACGTTGGCATACAGCCTCAAAACGAACGGCGTTAAAGGATGTGTAGGAGCGAGCTTGCTCGCGAAGGCCGCCAACGATAACGCGTTTATTCTGAATAAACGCGGGGTAATTGCGTTCTTCGCGAGCAAGCTCGCTCCTACAGAGGGGCTGTGTGCGAGTGTCGCAGCCTTCTGGGGCCTGGGGCTATCAATTCTTCAGGCAGGTGCTCATGAACGTCTTGCGCGCATCGCCGGTCAACGCCTTGGTTTTCGCCGACGCATTGCAATCCTTCATCTTCTGCTGTTGCGGGGTGAGCGTCTTCGCATCATTGGCCGCCGGCGCCGACAGGCAGGTTTTCATGAAAGCCTTGCGCTCGTCGCCCTTGAGCGTCTTGGTGGTGGCTTCGGCATTGCAGGTGGTCATCTTGTTTTGCTGGGCGGTGGCGGCAAAGCCCTGGGAACACAGCAGCAGGCCCATCATCAACAGCGGAATACGCAGCATCTTCATGGAGTTTTCTCCCTGTTACCGTGCCGGGAGGCACGGCCTACCCAGCAGTGTAGCCAAACCTTGTTACATCTTCATCGGCTGCGAATATTCGTCCGCCGGTACTGCTCCGGGGTGCAGCCGGCCTGGCGCTGGAACATCGCGATAAACGCCGAGGCGCTGCTGTAGCCGAGGTCAAACGCCACATTTTGCACACTGCGCTCACTGTCGAGGGCTTCGATGGCGGCGAGGTAGCGCAAGCGCTGGCGCCATTCGCCGAAGCTCATGCCCAGCTCGCGCACAAATTGTCGCGCCAGGGTGCGCTCGCTCACATGCACCTGCTCGGCCCAGTGGGCCAGGGGGCGGTTGTCAGCGGGGTCGGCCTGCATGCCTTCCAACACGCCGAGCAGCCCGGGGTGGCGGGCGTAGGGCAAAAAACCCTCGTGGATCGGCGCCTGCCTGAGCTGATCGACCAGCACCTGGGCCAGGCGGATGTCGGCCTCGGTGTGCGGGATGTTGACGTCACGCTGGGCGAAGTCGCTGAGGATGGCCTTGAGGATGTCGCTGATGGCCAGGGTGCAAGGCTGCTTGGGCAAGTGCTCGCAGAGCGGCGGCGAAAGGCCCACCGAACGGTAGACAATCGCCTCGGCGTTGTAGGAGCTGTGTTCGGTATTGGGTGGGACCCACACCGCGTACTGCGGCGGCGATATAAAGCGGTTGCCGGCCACTTCCATGCGCATCACGCCGCTGGCGGAGTAGTCCAGCGAGCCCCAGACATGCTGGTGCGGGGTGCACTCAGTGTCGGGGGCAAAGTCGGAGTAACGGAAGTACACGGGGCTTGGCAGGCGGGCAAAGTCCGCGAGGCGTACGGTGTGTCGGGCCATATTGTCTGGATACAGAGGTCGTTTGTCTGGATCGCAGTATAGGCTTCGATCCAGACAAGGGATAATCCGGCCTTATCAACACACTTGGTTTCTTTCGATGCAATACGCGTATCCCCTGCTGGCCATTTTTATCTGGGCCGGCAATACCGTGGTCAATAAACTGGCCGTGGGTTCGATCTTCCCCGCTGAAATCGGCTTTTACCGCTGGTTACTGGCTGCATTGCTGTTTACACCGTTCATGCTCAAGCCGGTCATCGCCCACTGGCCGCTGATCCGCCCGAACCTGGGTAAGATCGGCATCCTTGGGGTGCTGGGCATGGCGGTGTACCAGAGCCTGGCGTACTACGCCGCTTCGCTGACCAGCGCCACCAATATGGGCATCATCCTGTCGTTGATGCCGTTGATGGCCTTGACGGCGGCCATCATCAGCCTGGGCCAGCGCCTGACCTTTGGCGCACTGACGGGTGCGGTGCTGTCATTCGCAGGGGTAGTGGTGGTGGTGTCGGCCGGCAGCCTCGGCGCGTTGCTGCAGCACGGCGTGAACCTGGGCGATGCGATGATGCTGGTCGCGACCCTGGCGTACGCGGTCTACAGCACCCTGTTGAAAAAATGGCAGCTGCGCCTGCCGCCGCTGGTGCTCCTGTATTTGCAGGTGCTGGTGGCGGTGGTGGTGCTGTTTCCGCTGTTTCTGTTCTCGGCAAAAGCCGGCCTGGGCTGGACGAATATTCCGCTGGTGCTCTATGCATGCTTGCTGGCTTCGATGCTGGCGCCACTGGCGTGGATGCACTCGGTGAAGACCCTGGGCCCAAGTCGCACCACGCTGTTTTTCAACCTGCTGCCGTTGATCACTGCATTGATTGCCGCCGTGGTGTTGAAGGAAGAGCTGGCGTTGTATCACCTGGTGGGCGGCTTGCTGACCTTGGGCGGGGTGATTTTGTCAGAGCGCTGGACCACGCCGGTGCGCCGCCAGGCTTAAACCCCGGCCGCCTTCAGGCGCTGGGCATGCTCGACGAACAGGCGGATCGGCTCGGCGCCCTTGCCGACCAGGCCCATGGATTGGTTGACGATGTCGAAGTGGTCCAGGGCGTAGTCATCGCCGATCACCCGCCCCAGGTGCGAGCTGCAGCGCCCGACCATGCCGTCGCACTGGCCCTTCTCGCGCACGAAGCTGCGGGCGAACAATCGGCAGCTGCGATTCGTCCCGTCCAGCAGGTTGCGCCCACGGTCGGTCTTGCCCGGTTGCAAGGTGCCGGACCATGAGTAGTAGCGCACGCCATTGTCCACCTCCGCCCCGTGCCCGCCCCAGGTGTGCGGCAACCCTTGGGGATACTTGCAGTTGAACAGCGCCACACCTGCGCTGGTCAGGGAATGGTGGGACGCCTGCAAGTCCGCCTTGAAGCGCGGGCCGCGATAGCCGGTTTCCAGCAGGCTCATCACCGTTGCAACCAGATGAAACAGCGCGCTCATCAGCCGCCCCTTCACGCTGTCGGCCGGATAATGGGCGTGGATATGGTCCGCCAGCTCCGAACCGTGGTTGGGCCCGGCCACCGACGTCACCGACGCCACCCACTCCGGGCGCGTGGCCGCCGCATAACGGGCGGTCAGCGCGCCCTGGCTATGGCCGATCAGGTTGACCTTGTCGGCGCCGGTCTCAAGGCGAATCCGCTCGATCTGCGCCAGCAGCTGCTCGCCACGCACCTCGCTGGAGTCCAGCGGCGCCACCTGGATGGGAAACACCTGCGCCCCACCCGCCCGCAGTGCCGGGACAATGCCATACCAGTAGGGGAAGAACCCCAGGCGCACGAACCCCAGCATGCCGGGCACCAGCACCAAGGGATAACGCGTGGCTAACGACTGCGACATGAAGCGAACGTCCTTGATCAAGAGAGGATGATGGCAGGCTAGCCCAATTCCGGCGACGCGCTGATGACACGCCTGGCAAATCCAATAAAACTTTTTGCTGCGCCCGTGACTCACAACTGGGAGCGATCACGCCGACAGAGCGTGGCGTAAAACCGGATTAGCCCCAGGAGATTGAGATGAGTGAAGCAAACTTGACTGACGTTGCGACCCTGCGCAGCCGCGCCCGCCAGAACGTCGAAAACGGTGCCGTGACCGAGGGCTATGACGCCGACCGCGAAGAGATCATCCGCCTGCTCAACGGCTCCCTGGCCACTGAACTGGTGTGTGTGCTGCGCTACAAGCGTCACTACTTCATGGCCAGCGGCGTTAAAGCTGCCGTCGCCGCGCAGGAATTCCTCGAACACGCCACCCAGGAAGCCGAGCACGCCGACAAACTCGCCGAACGCATCGTGCAACTGGGCGGCGAGCCGGAGTTCAACCCGGACCTGCTGTCGAAAAACTCCCACGCCCAATACGTGGCCGGTAACAGCTTGAAGGAAATGGTCTACGAAGACCTGGTGGCCGAGCGGATCGCGGTGGACAGCTACCGCGAAATCATCCAGTACATCGGTGATAAGGATCCAACCACGCGCCGTCTGTTCGAAGAGATCCTGGCTCAGGAAGAAGAGCATGCGGACGATATGGCCGACATCCTAGAAAGCCTGTAAATAGCGCAAAACCAATGTGGGAGGGGGCTTGCTCCCGATAGCGGAGTGTCAGTTTCAGCGGTACTGACTGACACTCCGCTATCGGGAGCAAGCCCCCTCCCACATTTTTGAGTTGCGTTCTGTCCGTCAGCCTTTCACCGTCTTCGGCGCCTTGCCTTCCTTCATCTGCTGCAACAACGGTGCGCACTGGTTCGGCGCATCGGCGCTCGGTGCCACCAGCGCCAACAGACCCGCTGCCGGGCCGGCGATCACGCCCAGTGCCACCATGCCCGCGCCACGCAAGGCCAGGGGGATGGCTTTTACACCCGCATTGGGCTTGATGAACGGGCCGTTGACGTACAACGGCGAACGCAGGGAAAACAGGCGGAAGCCCTTGGATTCGGGGGTGATGGTCAGGTCGAGCTGTTCGGTGGCCATGTTGGCGGTGCCATCGATATAGATGATCGCGTTCTCGGTATCGAACACAAACAAGCGTGTGGTTGCCAGGCCGGTCTTGATCCCGAAGTCCGCCGCCGCGCAGTTGATCTTCACTTCCTTGTCGCCGAACAGGCGACCCACCACGTAGTTGCCCACGTTGAGCCCGGCAATTTCCATCAGGCCACGGCTGATGGCGCCGTCGTTGATCAGCATCTTCAAGTCACCGTTGGAAGTGCCCAGCAGCGCCGCGACGGAGTTGCCACGCCCGGAAAGATCGGCATCGCCGTTGAGTTCACCGAAGCTGGTTTTCATCGGCTCGAAGGTCGGGAACAACTGCTTGAGCTTGAAGTTGCGTGCAGTCAGTTTGGCGCGGCCTTCCATCGGCGTGGTGCGGCCGTTCAAGCGGATCTGCGCATCCAGCTTGCCGCCGGCGACGCCGAATCGCAGCGGTTCCAGGCTCAGTTCGCCGTCGTTGAGCACCAGGTGGGTGTACAGGTCGGTGAAGGGCAACTCGGCACTGTGCACGATGCGTTTGCCGGTGAATTCCACATCGGCATCCATGTCGCGCCAACGCTCGGTGCGGAACTCTTCCACCGGCAGCACTTTGGTCGCCGGCTGTTTGCTCTCACCGCCACGCGCTTTTTGCTTGGCGTTGGAGTCGGCACCGATCAGGGGGGCGAGGTCGCTCATCAGCAATTGGTTGGACACCAACGCACCGCTGAGCTTGGGACGTGGCTGGCTGGCGACATAGGCGAGGTTGCCGTGGATATCGCTGTTGCCGATCTTGCCGTTGAAGTTTTCGTAACTGAATGACGCGCCGCTGGCCTCGTGCAACTTGGCGATCAAGTGGCCGTCAGTGGAGTAGGCAGGCGAATCCGGCAAGGTGACGCCGGTCAGCGGGTAGAGGTTACCCAGGCTGCTGCCGGACAGTTTCAGGCGCAGGTCCAGGGCGCCGAGGTTCAACGGGTCGGTCAAGGTGCCCGCCAATGCGATGCTGGTATCGGCAATCTTGACCTGGGCTTGCAGCGGAAACGGCTTTGCCGCGTCCTGCAAGGCCAGCAGGCCGCCGATCTTGCCGCTGCCGTCGAGCTTCTGGCCGTGGTACTGGCCCTTGACCTTGAGGGCGAACGCATAGTCCTGGGGCGCGGAACCTTTTTCCAGGGCCTTCCTGGCATCGGCGTCACCGACGATTTCACCGAACGGGATCGGCTTGCCCAGGGGGTCGATGATCACATCCAACTGAGTCTTGAGGGTCTGGTCGTTGAGGGTCACGTGGCCCTTGTCGAACCCGATGGCGCCGATGTCCACCACCCAGTTGGAAGGCTCGGCGTCGGGGTCCTTGGGGTCGAACGTGAACGTCCAGTTGGCGCGGCCATCGGCCAGGCGCTGCAACTCGGCACTCGGTTCGGTGAGGTCGATACGCGGGATCACCACGCGCTGCACCAGCAACGCCAGCGGCGAAATGCGCAGCTCGACCTTTTTCAGCGTGACCATCTGCGGTTTTTTCGACCAGTCGGGGTTGCCCAGGGTCAGGTCCTCGGCAATCACATGGGGCCACGGCACCCAGGCGCGCCAGCCGCCTTCATCGGGCTCACGCGCCCACACCACCGCCAGGTTGCCGTTGATGGCAAACGGGCGATGCAGCTCTTCAGAAACTTTGGCATTGAGCGGGGGCTTGATGCGGTTCCAGTCGAAGAACACCAGGACAAGTACCACCACAGCGATTAACACAACGAAGCTGGCGCAGCTCCACATGACGATTTTACGAGTGCGCGTCATTGCACAGGACTCCTGAATACGACCGGCTGAACCAACACCTGTAGGACAGCTTATAAAACTACGACTGGCAAACCGCTCGTGGGTTTAACCCAATCTCCGATTTACCCTTGAAAACCTGCTTTCCTGACCATTTCGACAGATTCGATCATCTACGGCGCACCATTGTTACCCATGTTCGTGTCGAAAATACCCACCTCGGTGCAAAACCGCGTGCTTGAGAGGCCCGATCTAGAGCCTCCCTGACGAACAATCAATTCTGTTGATTATTACCATTGTGTTTATGAACTTTTATATCGACTTATCGAGAGTAGCATTAGCCCTGTACCCACTTTATCGCCCTCCCAAGGAGCAACCCATCATGAAACGCCAAGTACTCGCTACCGTCCTGTTATCCATCCTGGCTTCCAGCGCCTTTGCCCTGCCAGCCGCCGAACAGGTTACCCCACAAGCCAAGGCCGACGCCGTTCACTTCAACCAGACCCTGGCCCGCAGCGGTTCGCAAGAAGACGAGAACCGTGACTACGCCAAAGGTGCTGTCGCTGAAAACGGTTCGGAACACGCCAACAAGCGTGCCTACGCTGAAGGTGTTGCCGAAGGTGGCCGTGATCGCCTGGAACAGAAAGGTCTGGTTGAAGGTGGTGCGGAACAAGCCAACGAGCGTGCCTACGCCGAAGGTGTTGCCGAAGGTGGTGCTGATCGCCTGCAAGAACTGCATCAAGCTCAGAGCTGACCCCGTGGTGGCCCAGAAAAAAGCCCGATCTGCCGACCGGGCTTTTGACTTTTTGTAGAGCCTGTCACGCAACATCCTCACCTATCCCCCGCCAAGTTCGACGTCAATGAAGCTGTTTTGCTAGAGTGCGTCGCTGTACTTGCCGACAAAGCCCGCCCGCCCATGCTGCCCCGCGCCGAACAGAAGCAACAAACCCGCCTCGCCCTGATGGACGCTGCCCGCCATCTGATGGAGTGTGGCCGTGGGTTTGGCAGCCTGAGCCTGCGTGAAGTGGCCAAGACCGCAGGCATTGTCCCCACCGGGTTCTATCGCCACTTTGCCGATATGGACCAGCTTGGACTTGTATTGGTGAGTGAGGTGGGCCAGACCTTTCGCGCCACCATTCGCCTGGTGCGTCACAACGAATTCGTGATGGGCGGCATTATCGATGCCTCAGTGCGGATTTTTCTCGATGTGGTCTCGGCCAACCGCTCGCAATTCCTGTTCCTGGCCCGCGAGCAATACGGCGGTTGCCTGGCGGTGCGCCAAGCTATCGGTGCCCTGCGTGAAGACATCACCCGCGACCTGGCGGCCGACCTGACGCTGATGCCCAAGTTGCAGCACCTGGACGCAGAAGGGTTGCACGTGATGGCCGACCTGATCGTCAAAAGCGTGTTTGCCACCCTCCCCGACATCATCGACCCGCCCGCCCAGGCCTTGCCTGCCCACCTCACGCCCCAGGCGAAAATCACCCAGCAACTGCGCTTTATTTTTATCGGCCTCAAGCACTGGCAAGGCCTGGGCAGCACCGAATAGGCCGTCAACCCGCGGTGTGAAAACGCTTGGCGGTGGTGTAGTGCTTGTTCCAGTAGCTGTTGCTCAGTGAATCGATGCGGATGCTTTTGCCGGTGCGCGGTGAATGAATGAATTTACCCCCGCCGATATACAGGCCGACATGGCTGACCTGGCCGCGCCCATTGCCTTTGAAAAACACCGCATCCCCTGGCTTTAAAGCCGTGCGTTGGATCGTCGGGGCCGTTGAGCGGTGCATCGCCACCGTGGTGCGCGGTATCTGGATATTAGCTTGGGTCTTGAACAGGTAAACCAGGAAGCTGCTGCAATCGAACCCCTGCTCTGCTGAAGAACCACCCCATTTGTAGGGGGTGCCCAGCAGCTCGTGAGCGCGGTCGATCACATCATTGATAGAGGCCTCCTTAACCGAAACTGTAAAGGTCGAACGCGGCTGCAGATTGGCCGAGGCCGATGAAATGGCCAAAGACAGACTGACAATAGCCAAGCAAAAAAATGACTTGAACATGATAAACGTCGCAGTGGATTAAACACGGCGCATAGCCTAAAGACACGGCACGTAACGTTTTGAACGCCAATTCCTGATCGAGCGTAGGACAAATCCGAAAACGCTCGATAGCAGTGCACGCATAAGTTAATCGCACCATTTTCGACCACTCGTAAACCCTTCCCACGCCCCGTTCAGTAGCACAGCCCTGTCTGCCGACAGGTAATTCCTACGCCTGACCGGATTGGCAAGCCCCTTGCTCTAGCACTTCCATCGCTCATAGCTGGAAGCTTCCTGATGCTGGTGATCCACCGCCGAATCGCCCCCCAAACCCTCTGGGCCGCTGAGCTGCTGCTAAATTTCGAAGCACGCAGCAAAAGCCGCCTGCGCTGTTTCAGTGCCGACGGCGAAGACGTCGGCCTGTTTCTGGAGCGCGGCCAGCCGCCGTTGCACGATGGCGAATTCCTACAAGCCGAAGACGGACGTGTCGTACGCGTGTGCGCCCGCCCTGAACACCTGTTGCACGTCACCTGCAGCAACGCCTTTGAACTGACCCGCGCCGCCTACCACCTCGGCAACCGCCATGTGGCCTTGCAAGTGGGGGATGGCTGGTTGCGCCTGCTCGACGACTACGTGCTCAAGGCCATGCTTGAGCAACTGGGCGCCCACACCGAAACCATCGAGGCGCCGTTCCAACCGGAACACGGCGCCTATGGCGGCGGCCACCACCACTCCCGGCATGGCGATGAGGATTTCAACTACCCGCCCAAGCTTCATCAGTTCGGCGTACGTCTATGAACCCAGCCTGGGCGCTGTTGCGTCTGGCCAGTCCGCAATTGCCGATTGGCGGCTACAGCTATTCCCAGGGTTTGGAAATGGCCGTGGAGAACGGACGCGTCAACGATGCCGCCAGCGCTCGCCGCTGGATCAGCGACCAATTGCTGCTCAACCTCGCGCGCTTCGAAGCCCCGTTGTTGCTCGCCCATTGCCGCGCCGCCGCAGAGCAGGACTGGCCAGCGTTGGCGCAGCTGTGCGAAGCGCATCAAGCCAGCCGCGAAACCCGGGAGCTGTATCAGGAAAGTCGGCAGATGGGTTATTCCCTGCAGCAGTTGCTCAATGGCCTGCCGGAACTGGACAGCGACGCCCGCAGCTTCCTGGAGCAACGCCGCGAACCGCACTTGGCCCTCGGCTGGGCACTGGCCGCGCGCGCCTGGGCGATCAGCGCCGACGACGCCCTCGCCGCCTGGCTCTGGAGCTGGCTGGAAAACCAATTGGCCGTGCTGATGAAAACCCTGCCGCTGGGCCAGCAAGCCGCGCAACGCCTGACCAGCGAGCTGCTGCCCCTGCTGCAACAGGCCCAGCAGGACGCCGCCCGCATCGACCCCCAGCATTTCGGCAGCGCCGCCTTCGGCCTGTCCCTGGCGAGCATGGCCCACGAGCGCCAGTACAGCCGCCTGTTCCGTTCCTAAGGCTTTTTTGGAGAATCAAACATGAATACACAACCCCTGCGTGTCGGTATCGGCGGCCCGGTCGGCTCCGGCAAGACCGCCCTGACCCTGGCCCTGTGCCTCGCGCTGCGCGATCGCTACAACCTGGCGGTGGTCACCAACGACATCTACACCCGCGAAGACGCCGACTTCCTGGTGCGCAACCAGGCCCTGGCGCCGGAGCGCATCATCGGCGTGGAAACCGGCGGCTGCCCGCACACGGCGATTCGCGAGGACGCCTCGATCAATCTGGAAGCGGTGGACCAACTCAACCGCCGCTTTCCCGGCCTGGACCTGATCCTGGTGGAGTCCGGCGGCGATAACCTGTCGGCCACCTTCAGCCCGGAGCTGTCGGACCTGACCATCTATGTGATCGATGTGTCCGCCGGCGACAAGCTGCCGCGCAAGGGCGGGCCGGGTATCTGCAAATCCGACCTGCTGGTGATCAACAAGATCGACCTGGCGCCGCTGGTGGGCGCGTCGCTGGAGCTGATGAACAGCGACACCCAGCGCATGCGCAATGGCAAGCCCTTTGTGTTCAGCAACCAGAAAACCGGAGTCGGCCTGGATGAAATCGTCGCCTTTATCGAACGCCAAGGCCTGCTGACCGCCGCCTGATCAACCCATAAGGAACCTGCTCATGAGCCTCAATAAACTTCTCGCCGCAGCGGCCCTGCTGCTCACACCCGCCCTGGCTTTCGCTCACCCTGGCCACGGCGATAACGGCCTGGTGGCCGGTATCAGCCACCCGCTGGGTGGCCTCGACCATCTGCTGGCCATGCTTGCGGTGGGTCTGTGGGCCGCTCAGCAAAAAGGCACCGCGCGCTGGGCCCTGCCGTGCACCTTTGTCGGCACCATGCTGATCGGTGGCATGCTGGGTTTTGAAGGCCTGCAATTGCCCGCGCTGGAAAGCGGGATCGCCGCCTCGGTGCTGGCCCTGGGCCTGGCCGTGGCACTGGCGGTGCGTCCGCCGTTGTTCATGGCCATGGGTGCGACGGCGGTGTTTGCGCTGTTCCATGGTGTGGCCCATGGCTTGGAGTTGCCGGATATGTCGAGCCCTTGGGCGTATGCCGCCGGGTTTGTCGGCGCGACCGCTGCACTGCACGCGGCCGGGTATGCGCTGGTGCGCTGGTTGCCGGCCGCAGCGGCGCCGCTGGTGCGGATTGCCGGAGCGGCTTCGGCGGCGACTGGGGTGTGGTTGCTGGCAGGCTAAGATTTGCAGCGCTTATAAGGCCCTTATCGGGGCAAGTCCCCTCACATTCGACCGAGTTCCACCTGTGGAATGCAGTCAAAGGTGGGAGGGGGCTTGCCCCCGATAGCGGTGGCGCAGACACCACAGTTCCCAAGCCTGCTACCATGCGCGCCTACACCCCTGCCGTGACGACGCCAGCCGATGCCCATCGCTCCAAGCTCCGCCCCCCAGCCTTCGTTGAATGCCGTGCTCACGCACTTCCACACCCTGATCGTGCCGCTCTGGCAGGGCCCTGGCTGGAATGCCGAATTGGCGTTGCCCTATGAGGCGCTGGACGCCGATCACCACCCACTGCCGCCGCAACGCTACCGCGCCATGGCCTGCGCGCGACAGTTGTACCTGTTCGCCAGCCTGATCGGCGAGCCAGGGGCGGCCTTCGCAGAAGAGCGCGCGGCGGTGCTGTTCCGCTCCCTGCAACGGCATTTCCACGATGCCGAACACGGCGGCTGGTTCTACAGCGTCGACCCCGCCGGCCAGCCGCTGGACAAGCGCAAAGACCTCTACACCCACGCCTTCATCATCTTTGCCTGCGCCCATTACTGGGCCAAGGTGCGTGAGCCGTTGGTGGAATCGGTGCTGAACGCCGCCCTCGAAGTCGTCGCCCAGCGCTTCGCCACCGAGGACGGCCTGTACGAGGCGGTGCTGGAACGCAACTGGTCGTCCCTCCAGTCCGGCCCGCTGCAAAACCCGTTGATGCACCTGGCCGAAGGTTTCCTCGCCACCCTTGCGGTGCGCGAGGATGCCCCTGTGCAAGCGGCCCTGCTGGCCTTGGCGACGGCCATGCAGCAGCGTTTCATCGACCGCCGGCACGGCGTGATGATGGAAAAGCCGCTGGGCGCTGTGGATAACTGGTTTGAGCCGGGGCACCAGTTCGAGTGGTTCTTTTTGCTCGAGTCGTCGCCCGTGCTGCGCGGCACGCCGCTGCATGCGTCACTGACGCGGGCGTTTGCCTACGCTGAGCACAAGGGTGTGGACGGCGCGACCGGAGCGGTCAGCGGCATGTTGGCGCTCGACGGCAGCGTGCGCGACGGCACCCAGCGTATCTGGGCCCAGGCCGAGTACCTGCGGGCACTGACCTTGCGCCCTGGCAGTGAAGCGGTGCTGCAGCGCCAACTGCTGGCGCTGCAACAGCATTTCCTGCATGAGAAAGGCTGGCATGAATGCCTGGATGCCAACGGCGCGGTGAGCCGACGGGATATGCCATCGACCACACCTTATCATTTGGCAACCTGCTACCAGGGGCTGATCCAGCATCTCGGGTGACCTGCAGGGCCTCGGTCTAACGACCCATCACGCAATCCACTTGCGATCCCCGGTAAAGCTGATCGTCAGCCAGCGCGCCGCATCCGGTTTGCCCAGCCCTGTGGATATCTCTTCACGCAGCCCATCCAGGGTCGCGACGTTATCCACCGGGTAATCCGCCGGCAGCACCACATGGATTTCGATAAACCGCGCCCGACCGTGCTTTTGCACGTAGGACACGTAGTCATCGAACCCATGCCTGGCCTGCGCCGCGTCCATCACCTCGCGCACTTTGTCATCCAGGTGATCCGGCGCGATCCCCAGCACCTCGCGCAACGCCGGGCGCAGGATCTTGAACGCCGGTGCCAGCATGCTCAGGGCCAACAGGATCAGGATCAATGGGTCGACATACACGGCCCACTCGCCATAGCCCTGGGACTTGAGCAACAGCGCGGCGAGAAAGCTGACCAGCAGGCCCACCGAGAGCATCGCGTCCACCAGCCAACTGATGTTGTCGAACTGGATCAGCGAGGATTTCAGCCTGCGGTTGCGATAGCGCACATAGAAGAAGTAGGCGAACTCGACCACGGTAAACACCGCCGCGTAGATGATCACCAGGCCCAACTCGATCTCGCGCCCGCCATTGATAATGCCGAACACACCGTTCAGGAACGCATAGATGGCGATCAGCAGCAGGAAGCTGCCTTCGATCAGCAGCACCATGGGCTCCAGGTGCCAATAGCCGAACTGGAAACGCTCGTTGCTTTTCTTGGCGATCAGCTTGGCCGTGATCAGCATCAACACCTTGATGGCGGTGGCGATCAGCGAGAAAAAGCCGTCGAACAGAATGGATTGGGCGCCAGATATCACACCCGTGACAATCCCGGCGATCGCTACCGCGAACATCAGGATCGTCGATTGTTTGAGCAGTGACTGCTCACCTCGGTTACTCACATTTCCTCCCGTCAAAACCTTTAAACCGCAGGGTGCGGTGGGGTTTTCAGGGGGGGAGTGTACCTTATGGCCTGTTTTGGCCGATTTGACGCCATCGGGGCGGTGCGACGATTCGCCAAGCCCCCGATGGCAGCAACGCGGTCTAGAGCCTTACTTGGCCCCCCGCTCAATCGCAAACCCAGCCCAGGTCTGGCTCACCGGCATCAGTTCCAGGCGGTTGATGTTGACGTGCGCCGGCGTGTTCAGCACCCAGAAGATGGTGTCGGCAATGTCCTGCGGCTGGATCGGCTCGGCACCGGCGTAGGTGGCGTCGTAGCGCGCCTGGTCACCGCCGAAGCGCACCAGGGAGAACTCGCTTTCGCACAGGCCCGGCTCGATGTTGGTCACACGCACGCCGGTACCCTGCAGGTCACAGCGCAGGTTCAGGGAGAACTGCTTCACGAACGCCTTGGAACCGCCATACACATGGCTACCCGGGTACGGGTAGCTGCCGGCGATGGAGCCCAGGTTGATGATCCCGGCGCCACGGCCATGGGCGATCAGGCGCGGCAGCAGCAGGCTGGTGGTGGTCAGCAGGCCTTTGATGTTGGTATCGACCATGGTTTCCCAATCGTCGAGGTCGCACTTGGGCGCCGGGTCGGTGCCCACGGCCAGGCCGGCGTTGTTGATCAGCCCGCGCAGGGTGGCGAACGATGGCGGCAGGTTGGCGATCGCCTCTTCCATGCCTTTGCGATCCCGCACGTCCACCACCAGGCCGTGCACTTCGGTCTGCTTGGAAAGCTCTTCGACCAGCGCATTCAAACGCTCGGCACGACGGCCGGTAAGCACCAGTTTCCAGCCGGCCTCGGCAAACCGACGGGCGCAGGCTTCGCCAAAACCTGAGGTGGCGCCAGTAATAAACAGCGTGTTGGACATGGTGTTCTCCTTGCGGGCATCGGGAAAAAAATCAGCCAGCAGAATGCCCTTACGCCGCGGTTGCGGCAACCGCCATGCACAGAACTTCATGCACGACTGGTCATTTTTTAATCATTCAGACCAAAGCCTTATGAAACGTGGCTTGCAGCCATATGCGCGCAGGTTATCCACAGCTGCGCCCACAGTCTCTGGGGGCAAGTGCAAAACCCTTCAGGCCGCTGTGTACAAGGCTTCCAGGCGATTTTAGAAAGTTTTTTGCTTGACCTGGACGAAGGCGTATGTAGACCCATGGGCATCGGTGGAAAACGAGCGATGGCTCCAGGCCAGTCATTCCGGCCTCTGCGGCCGTCTTTCCAGAGTTTAGTCACAGACTTATCCACAGGCCGGCGGGACATATTTCAGTCATATACCTGTGTCTTTAAACAGGTTGACAAACCCCTCGATCGGCCGCGAAAAAGCCACTGATCAAAAAACAGCCACGCCGCTGAAAGCCACGGTTTTAAAGGCGTTCAGCCAGCTACTCCCACGTTACCCACAGCCGGTTCCACAGTGGATGGGGACAAGTCAAAAGTGTGACAAAACAGGGATTTGCGGCGGCTATATGTCGCGCTTTGGAGGGGGGCTGGATTTGTTTTCCACAATTTGGGATCGGGCTTGCAGGCGACACAAAACAAATGTGGGAGGGGGCTTGCCCCCGATAGCGATTTGTCAGTCAGTACTTCTGAAACTGACACTCCGCCATCGGGGGCAAGCCCCCTCCCACAGGGGTACTGCGTCGTTATTTAGATCAGTGACCACCGAGGTAGGCGTTGCGCACTTCCTCGTTCACCAGCAATTCCTTGCCGGTGCCGGTAAGGCGAATCTCACCGTTGACCATCACATACGCCCGATCCGACAAACGCAGTGCATGGTTGGCGTTCTGCTCCACCAGGAAGATGGTCATCCCGGTGGAGGCCAGTTCGCGCAGGGTGGAAAAGATCTGCTTCACCACAATCGGCGCCAGGCCCAGGCTCGGTTCGTCCAGCAGCAACAGCTTGGGCCGGCTCATCAGCGCGCGGGCGATGGCGAGCATTTGCTGCTCACCACCGGACATGGTCATGGCGCGTTGGTTACGTCGTTCCTTGAGCCGTGGGAACAGCTCGAACATGCGTTGCATATCGTCCTGGGCGAACTTGTCGCCAATGGGGATGGTGCCCATCAGCAGGTTTTCCTCGACGGTCATGTCGGGGAACACCCGCCGCCCTTCCGGCGACTGCGCAATGCCGTTGGAGGCGATGTAGTGGGACGACTTGTGGGTAATATCGACGCCATTGTAGAGGATCTGCCCCGACTCGGCCCGTGGCTGGCCGAAGATCGACATCAGCAGCGTGGATTTACCCGCGCCGTTGGAGCCGATCAGGCTCACGGTTTCGCCTTCGTTGATGTGCAGCGAGACTTTTTTCAGGGCCTGGATCGGGCCGTAGAACACGTCCAGGTCCTTCATTTCGAGGATAGGTGCACTCATACCAGCTCCTCTTCGTCAGCGCCCAGGTAAGCGGCAATCACTTTCGGGTCGTTGCGGATCGCTTCCGGCCCGCCTTCGGCAATCACGTTGCCGTGGTCCAGCACCACAATGTGGTCGGAAATACTCATCACCATGCCCATGTCGTGTTCGATCAGCACCACCGTCAGGTCGTGTTCGTCGCGCAACAGGCGAATCATCGCGCTGAGGGCTTCGGTTTCCTGGGGGTTGAGGCCCGCTGCCGGTTCGTCCAGGCAGATGATCTGCGGCCGGGTGCACATGGCGCGGGCGATTTCCAGGCGGCGCTGCTGGCCGTAGGAAAGCTCACCGGCCAGGCGGTTGGCGCAGTCCACCAGGTCCACGACTTCGAGCCAGTAGAACGCGTGGTCGAGGGCATCGCTTTCGGCCTTGCGGTAGCCCTTGGTGTTGAGGATGCCCGCCAGCATGTTGCGGTTGACCCACATGTGCTGGGCCACCAGCAGGTTTTCCAGCACCGACATTTCCTTGAACAGGCGAATGTTCTGGAAGGTCCGGGCCAGGCCGGCGCGGTTGACCAGGTGGGTGCCGCCGAACATCTTGTAGTACACCCGGCTCAAGAAGCTTTTCGGCGATACGAAGTCGACGGCCTTGAAGCGCTCGCCGAGCAGCTGGATCACATTGGTCTGCTTGCCACGGATGTTCAGTTCGATCTTGCCGCCGCTGGCTTTGTAGAAGCCGGTGAGGCAGTTGAACACGGTGGTCTTGCCGGCACCGTTGGGGCCGATCAGGGCGAAGATCGAGTTGCGTTCGACCTTGAGGCTCACATCGCTCAAGGCCTTGATGCCACCGAAGTGCATCATCAGGTGTTCCACGGAGAGGACGACTTCCTTGCTCATGGCGCTACCCCCTTGCGTGGCGTCACACCGGTGCGGCTGATCCGGATCAGGCCGCGCGGTCGCCAGATCATCATCACCACCATCAGCACGCCAAACAGCAGCACGCGGTATTCGCTGAAGCTGCGCAGCAGTTCAGGCGCGACGGTCAACACGAACGCCGCGATCACCACGCCGACCGTCGAGCCCATACCGCCCAGTACCACGATGGCCAGGATCAGCGCCGACTCGAAGAAGGTGAACGACGACGGGTTGACGAAGCCTTGGTAGCTGGCGAAGAACACCCCGGCCAAACCGGCAGTGGACGCGCCGATGGTGAAGGCCGAGAGCTTGACCAGCACGTGGTTCAGGCCCATGGAGCGGCAGGCGATCTCATCTTCGCGCAAGGCTTCCCAGGCGCGACCGACTGGCATGCGGGTCAGGCGGTGCTTGATGTACAGCACGGCCAGCACCACCAGGAACAGCACGATGTAGATGAACATGAACTTGATGTTGGGGTTGTAATCGATGCCGAAGAACTCGTGGAACGGAACCCCGCCCTCCTTGGCCTTGCGCCCGAACTCCAGGCCCAGGAAGGTCGGCGAAGGCACCGGCATACCGTTGGGGCCGCCGGTGAACGACAGCCAGTTGTTGAGCACCAGGCGAATGATTTCACCGAAGCCCAGGGTCACGATGGCCAGGTAGTCACCGTGCATTCGCAGCACCGGGAAGCCGAGTATGCACCCCGCTAAAGCCGCTGCGATGGCTGCCAGCGGCAACACGCTCCAGAAGCCCAGGCCGAGGTATTGATAACCCAGCGCCAGGCCGTAGGCGCCGATGGCGTAGAACGCCACGTAACCCAGGTCGAGCAGCCCGGCCAGGCCGACCACGATGTTCAGGCCCAGGCCCAGCAACACGTAGATCAGCCCGAGGATCACCACGGTCAGCAGGTACTTGTTGGCGAAGATCGGGAACACGATGGCGATCACGATCAGCGCCGGGATGATCCAGCGCAGCCGCGACTTGTAGTCCGGTGGCAGTACATGCACGCCGGAGCCGCTGCTCTCGAAGCCCTGCAGAATCTTCAGGCCCTTGGGGGTTTGCAGGAACAGGCTGAGGGCAAAGCGCCCGGCCATGACGATGGCGACCAGGGTAGTCACACGGGCCGGTTCCAGGTTGAAGCTGTAGCCGTCGAGGACCACGCCGACGATCGGACCGAACACGATCAACGAAATCAGCCCGGCAAGTACCGTGTCGACCACACTTTTCTTGATATCGATGGGTTTGGCAGCAGACATGTTTACACCTTAGCCACGAGTGGGCGACCAAGCAGGCCCTGGGGACGGAAAATCAGAATCACCACCAGCAGGGAGAAACTGAACACGTCTTTGTAGTCGGAGTTGATCAACCCCGAGAACAACGACTCGGAAATACCCAGGATGATCCCGCCCAGCATCGCCCCAGGCAGGGAACCGATGCCGCCGAGTACCGCTGCGGTAAACGCCTTGATGCCGATGATGAAGCCGGCGTAGAAGTCGAACGTGCCGTAGTTGAGGGTGATCAGCACGCCGGCCAGGGCCGCCATGGCGGCACCGATGACAAACACGTAGGAGATCACGCGGTCGGTATTGATCCCCAGGATCGAGGCCATCTTGCGGTCTTGCTGGGTGGCGCGGCACATGCGGCCGAGCTTGGTGTACTTGATGATGTAGGTGAGCAACGCCATGCCGGCAAACGCCGCCACGAGGATGAAGACCTTGGTGTACGTGAGTTGGACGAACCCGCTGCCGATGTCGACGCGCCAGGCGCCGGCCAGCAGGGTTGGAATGCCTTGTTGTTTCGCGCCCTGGGCGATCTGCGCGTAGTTCTGCAGGATCAGGGAGATGCCGATGGCGCTGATCAGCGGAGCCAGGCGGGTGGAGTTGCGCAGCGGTTTGTAGGCGACCCGTTCGATGACCCAACCGTACACGCCGGTGACGACCACGGTGAAGATCAGGGTGCCGAGAATGAGCAGCGGGAAGGATTCGATGCCGAAGTAAGCCAGCAGTGCCAGACTGATCGCCGCGAGGTAAGCAGAAATCATATAAACCTCGCCGTGGGCGAAGTTGATCATGCCAATGATGCCATAGACCATTGTGTAGCCGATGGCGATCAGGCCATAGACCGACCCGAGGGTCAGGCCGTTGACCAGTTGCTGCAGGAAAATACCATCCATAACGCAATCTCACGCGGTGAGCACCTGCACACCAGTCGGTGTGCGGCGCTTCTGGAGGAAAAGACAGATCTCAATAACAACGCTGTCCCAATGTGGGAGGGGGCTTGCTCCCGATAGCGGTGTGTCAGTCAACAATTGTTCATCTGACCCACCGCATCGGGGGCAAGCCCCCTCCCACATGGATTACTTCTGCTTTTCCAGCTGGTGGTATTTGCCGTCTTTATCCCACTGGTAAACCACGTAATCGGAGACTTTCAGGTCGCCCTTCGCGTCCCAGGTCTTCTCGCCCATCACGGTTTTGACCGGGTGCGCTTTCAGCCATTTGGCCGCGTCTTCGCCCTTGTTGGACTTGGCGCCATTGAAGCCGGCGGCCAGGGCCTGCAACGAAGCGTAGGCGTACAGGGTGTAGCCCTCAGGCTCGTAGCCGGCCTTGCGGAACTCCTCCACCACGGCCTTGCTGTCTGGCAGCAGGCGCGGGTCGGCGCCAAAGGTCATGTACACGCCATCGACGTATTGCGCGCCGCCAGCGGTGGCCACCAGTTCATCGGTCACTACGCCGTCATCGGACATGAACTTGACGTCCTTCAGGCCCGCTTCACGAATCTGGCGAACCAATGGACCGGCTTCCGGGTGCAGGCCACCGAAGTACACGACGTCAGCGCCCAGGGAGCGGATCTTGGTGACCAGCGCACTGAAGTCCTTCTCGCCACGGGTCAGGCCTTCTTCCAGCACCGGCTTGACGCCGCGCTTGGTCAACTGGGCAGCGGTGGCGTCGGCCAGGCCTTTGCCGTAGGTGTCCTTGTCGTTGATGACGGCGACTTTCTTGCCCTTGAGCACGTCGACGATGTAGTCGCCGGCGACGATGCCTTGCTGGTCGTCACGCCCGCACATGCGGAACATGGCGCCCAGGCCGCGCTCGGTCACTTGTGGGTTGGTAGAACCTGGGGTGATCGCGATGATGCCCGCTTCGTCGTAGACCTCGGAGGCCGGGATGGTGTTCGACGAGCAGAAGTGCCCGACTACGCCAATCACTTTGTCCTGGTCAGCCAGGCGGTTGGCCACGGCAACGGCCTGTTTCGGCTCACAGGCATCGTCGCCTGCCACCAGCACGACTTTCTCGCCATTGATGCCACCGGCCTTGTTGATCACCTCGGCTGCCGCCTGGGCACCCTTCATGTACTGCTCACCGAACGAGGCGTTGGCGCCGGTCATCGGCCCCGCAACGCCAATCTTCACATCAGCTTGAACAAACGTAGAAACACCCAGCGCCGCTGCAACGGCGAGGGCCAGAAAACCTTTCTTGTAAAACGTCTGGGACATGAGTGGTGCTCCGATATTTTTGATTTTTGGCACGACAACTTGCGTTCAAACTTTTCACTGAAAGCCCAGAGCAAGCCTCGTGCCATTACGTTTTTATTCTTCAAAAAGACACGGTGTCATTGTTATTGCAGGCGTTTCGGCTCCGCTCGCCAGGACGTGCAACCCTCTAGCATCGATAGGTGCAACCCATGAGCCGAAAAAGTACAACCCTGACGGGTCGCACCTGCAACCAAAGCAATAAACGACAGTTCCTACAGCTGTAACAGCCTGCGTAACGGAACTGCACATTTACAGTGCGCAACTGCTACGACCTGCACCAATACAGATTAGTAGCCGGCTAAGAAAATGCAGGCTTCTGAGCGGTATTTCGCTGATCAGATCACGATCCTCAGGCATTGCCCGGCGTGATACAGCGAGAATCCGGCTTCATATAGGCAACTGCGCAGCCCAACCCCGGCCAGCGGTTGCATGGGTGCAAACGGAATCGGCAACGCCTGGGGATCCTGGTGACACAAATAGTCGGCGAACGCCTTGCCGACCACGCTGCCGGTGGTCACGCCGCGCCCGTTATAGCCGGTTACCGCCAACAGGCCGGGGGCTGGCTCGAACAGGCGCATCAGGTGATCGGGGGTGAAGGCGATGCAGCCGGTCCAGGTGAATTCCCATTGCACCGATTTGAGGTACGGGAAGTAATGTTGCTGCACCCGATCAGCCCACGCCTTGAGGAACCAGGCCGGTTTCTGGTTACCGTTGCCCAGGCTGCCGAGCAACAGGCGGCCATCGGCATCGCGGCGGATGCTGCTCAGTACCTGGCGCGTGTCCCATGAGCCTTGGCCGCCGGGCAGAATCTGCTCGGCGGCGGCGTCGGTCAGCGGCGCGGAGGCGACCTGATAGTAGTAGCCGGGGAAAAAATTGCGTCGCAGCTCGGTCCATTCACCTTCGGTGTAGGCGTTGGAAGCGATGACCACTTGTGCAGCCTGCACCGAACCGCTGGCGGTCTGAACGGACCAGCTCGCACCTTGGCGCTCCAACCGGGTGACCGGCGAATGGTCGAACAACTGCCCGCCAAGCCCCACGGCGGCATTCGCCAAACCGCTGGTGTAGGCCATCGGGTTCAAGGTACCGGCACGCCGATCCAGCAAGGCGGCGGCGATTTTCTTGGTGCCGGTGGCATGTTCACAGGCCTGGCCGGTGAGCAATTCCACCGGCGCGCCACGGCGCTTCCACTGCTCTTCACGACTGCGCAAATCCGCCTCGCCACGGGCGTTATGTGCCATGTGCAAAGTGCCCTCGCGGCGCAATTGGCAATCGATGTTGTATTTGTCGATCAGGCTGAACACCAGCGACGGTGCCGCGCCGAGCATGCGGTTGAGCTGGCTGCCAACCGCTTCGCCGAAACCGGCTTCGATCTCGTCCGGAGGGATCCACAGGCCGGCATTCACCAGCCCGACGTTGCGCCCCGAACCGCCGTGGCCAGTGCGATGGGCCTCCAGCACGGCGACGCGTTTACCCTGTTCCAGCAAATGAATGGCGGCGGACAAACCGGTGATGCCGGCGCCGATCACGCACACATCGACCTTGACCTCGCCCGCCAGCGCCGCACGCTCCGGTCGGCCGGGGGTCAGGTGTTCCCACAAACATGTTTCGCGTAGTGCCATTGCCAGACTCCGGTGAGACCCAACAAACAACAATCTTGATGTGCAATGCGGTCAAATGTGGGAGGGGGCTTGCCCCCGATCGCAGTGTGTCAATCAACAGATGTGCAGCTGATCCACCGCTTTCGGGGGCAAGCCCCCTCCCACACGTGACCGCATTCCGTCTTGAGGAGGTCAGTCGAAGGTGATGCCCTGGGCCAGCGGCAACTCCAGCGAATAGTTCACGGTGTTGGTCTGGCGACGCATATACCCGCGCCATGCATCCGAACCCGACTCACGCCCGCCACCGGTCTCTTTCTCACCGCCAAACGCGCCGCCAATCTCCGCGCCGCTCGGGCCGATGTTGACGTTGGCGATCCCGCAGTCGCTGCCTACTGCCGACATGAATTGCTCGGCCTCGCGCACGTCAGTGGTGAAGATGCACGACGACAGGCCTTGGGGCACGGCGTTGTTCAGGCGCAGGGCTTCGGCAAAATCCTTGTAGCCGACCACGTACAGAATCGGTGCGAAAGTTTCGGTGCACACCACATCGCTCTGCTCAGGCATTTCCACAATCGCCGGTGACACGTAGTAGGCGTTGGGGAATGTGTCTTCCAGCTGGCGCTTGCCGCCGAACACCTTGCCGCCTTCGCTCAAGGCCTGCTCCAGAGCGTCCTGCATGTTGTCGAAGCCGTGCTTGTCGATCAGCGGGCCGATCAGGTTGCCTTCCAGCGGGTGGCCGATGCGCACTTTGGAATAGGCGGCCTTGAGGCGGGTGACGATTTCGTCCTTGACCGACTCGTGGGCAATCAGACGCCGCAAGGTGGTGCAGCGCTGGCCGGCGGTGCCGACCGCACTGAACAGGATGGCGCGTACGGCCATGTCCAGGTCGGCGCTTGGACCGAGGATCATCGCGTTGTTGCCGCCCAGTTCGAGGATGCTGCGGGCAAACCGCGCGGCAACTTTCGGCGCCACTTCGCGGCCCATGCGGGTGCTGCCGGTGGCGCTGATCAGCGCCACGCGCGGGTCATCCACCAGCGCAGCGCCGGCATCGCGGCCGCCGATGATGACCTGGCTCAGGTACTGCGGCGCGTCCTTGAAATTCTTTAGCACACGCTCGAACAGCGCCTGGCACGCCAGGGCGGTGAGCGGGGTCTTTTCCGACGGTTTCCAGATCACTGCGTTACCGCACACCAGCGCCAGTGTGGTGTTCCACGCCCACACGGCCACCGGGAAGTTGAAGGCGCTGATCACCCCGACCACGCCCAGCGGGTGCCAGGTTTCACGCATATGGTGGCCTGGGCGCTCGGAGGCGATGGTCAAGCCGTACAACTGGCGCGACAGGCCCACGGCGAAGTCGCAGATGTCGATCATTTCCTGCACTTCACCCAGGCCTTCCTGGGTGATCTTGCCGGCTTCCCAGGACACCAGCTCGCCCAGATCGGCCTTGTATTGACGCAGGACATCGCCGAACTGGCGCACCAACTCGCCGCGACGGGGGGCCGGCACGTTGCGCCAGGCCTCGAATGCATGCTCGGCGCGACTGACCTGTTGCTCCACCTCGGCGGCACCCTCCCAGTGCACACTGCCGATACGGCTGCCATCAATCGGCGAATGCACGGGTTGTTTACCCGCCTGGTACAGCGCCGGGTTTACCCCGAGACGATCAAGCAATGCGGCAACCATGGGTCACTCCTTCAATCTTCGAACAAAAAATCGCACCGCGGCACGCACGGCGATCCAGGCCTTATTTGTAGCTGGCCCAAGACTTGCCAACAAACGACGATTAGGCGAGATATCATTCCGTTTATTCATGCAAAGAATAAAAAGAGGCATGCCGTGCTGAACAAAAGACATTTGCCCTCGATCACCGCCCTGCAGTGTTTCGAGGCCGCCACCCGCCACTTGAGCTTCACCCGCGCCGCCGAGGAGCTGAACCTCACGCAAAGCGCAGTGAGCAAACAGGTCGCGCAGTTGGAGGAATTACTCCAGCACCTGCTGTTCCGCCGCGTACGCCGCCGCTTGCAGATGACTCCGGCAGGTGACCTGTACCTGGTGGAAGTACGCAAGATCCTCACGCAGGTGGAGATGTCCACCCACTACCTGCGCTCCTATGGCGGCGAGACCGAAGTGTTGCGCGTGTCCACGCCCTACACGTTTGGCGCGCGCTGGCTGGTGCCGCGCCTCAAGGGCTGGCGCCTGCGCCACCCGCAGATCCACCTGGACCTGTGCAACGAACAGGAGCCGGACGAACTGCTGCAAGGCAAGGCCGACATGGCCTTCTACTTCGGCCAGGGCTCGCGCCCCGGCACCGAAAGCCTGAAACTGTTCAGCGAAGAGTTGGTACCGGTGTGCGCCCCGGAAAGCCTGCCGGCGCAGCCGTTCACCGATCCCACGCAACTGAGCGACCTGGTGCTGCTGCAAAACGCCTCGCGCCCCCAGGGCTGGCATGACTGGTTTGCCGACCAGGGTTATCACACCGAACACAGCTACCACGGGCCGCGTTTCGACACCTTTTATATGTGCATTCGTGCGGCGCAGGTCGGTTGCGGCGTGGCGTTGTTGCCGCGCTTTCTGGTGGAAGAAGAACTGGCCGACGGCAAGCTGGTGATCCCCTGGCAGCATGCAATGCCCAGCCAGGACGCTTACTACCTGGCCTTCCCGGAACACGCGGCGGAGGTGCCCAAGGTGCGGGAGTTTGTGAAGTGGATGATGGAGCAGGTTGTTTAGTGCCTGGAATATCGCCATCGGGGGCAAGTGACCTTGGCAAAAAAATCACTGGCAAACCTACCCGCGTCTATGCGCCACTAGCCCCCTTCCTTAATTGTGCGTAAAGGTCGGCGCCCATCGCCCGACCTGTCTGGAGATTCCCGTTATGAGCGAGAGTGTGTTTGCCGATCGCATCGTGCAGAACTTGCTCGACACCGACTTCTACAAGCTGACCATGATGCAGGCGGTGCTGCACAACTACCCCAATGTGGAAGTTGAATGGGAGTTTCGTTGCCGTAACAGCGAGGACCTGCGCCCGTACCTGGCCGAGATCCGCTACCAGATCGAGCGCCTTGCCGAGCTAAGCCTGAGCCCGGACCAACTGGGGTTCCTGGAGCGCATCAGCTTTATGAAGCCGGATTTTTTGCGTTTCCTCGGCTTGTTTCGTTTCAACCTGCGCTATGTGCAGACCGGCATCGAGAACGGCGAGTTGTTTATCCGCCTGCGCGGGCCGTGGCTGCATGTGATCCTGTTTGAAGTGCCGATGCTGGCGATCGTCAGCGAGGTGCGTAACCGCTACCGCTACCAGACCGTGATCCTCGAACAGGCCCGCGAGCAGCTTTACCGCAAGTTCGACTGGCTGACGGCCAACGCCAGCAGCGAAGAGCTGTCCGAGCTGCAAGTGGCCGACTTCGGCACGCGCCGGCGCTTCTCTTACCGCGTGCAGGAAGAAGTGGTCAGCGTGCTCAAGCATGACTTCCCTGGGCGTTTCGTCGGCACCAGCAACGTGCACTTGGCGCGCGAGTTCGATATGAAGCCGCTGGGCACCATGGCCCATGAATGGATCATGGCTCACCAACAACTCGGCCCGCGCCTGATCGACAGCCAGATCGCCGCCCTCGACTGTTGGGTGCGTGAGTACCGTGGCCTGTTGGGTATCGCCCTGACCGATTGCATCACCACCGACGCCTTCCTCGGCGACTTCGACTTGTATTTCGCCAAGCTGTTCGACGGCCTGCGCCACGACTCCGGCGACCCGGTGCAGTGGGCCGAAAAAGCCATCGCCCACTACCACAAGCTGGGTATCGAGCCGATGAGCAAGACCTTGGTGTTCTCCGACAGCCTGTCGTTGCCCAAGGCCCTGGAAATATTCCGGGCGCTGCGTGGTCGCATTAATGTGAGCTTCGGCATCGGCACCAACCTGACCTGCGATATTCCAGGGGTGGAACCGATGAGCATCGTGCTTAAAATGACCGCCTGCAATGGCCAGCCCGTCGCGAAGATCTCCGATGAAGCGGGCAAGACCCACTGCACCGACCCGAATTTTGTCGCCTATTTGCGTCACGTTTTCAAAGTACCTGCCATCTCTAGCAAGGAGTGAATCATGCAAGCCGTACAGCGTGAGATTGCTGAACAGCTCAAGGTCCAAGCGCCATTCAAGGACCAGGCCGCCCTCGAGGCCGAGGTTGCCCGGCGCGTGGCGTTTATCCAGGACTGCCTGCGCAATTCCGGGCTCAAGACGTTGGTGCTGGGCATCAGCGGCGGCGTCGACTCCCTGACCGCCGGCCTCCTGGCCCAACGTGCGATGCAGGAACTGCGCTCCAGCACCGGTGACGAGGCTTACCGGTTTATCGCCGTGCGCCTGCCCTACGAAACCCAGTTCGATGAAATCGATGCCCAGGCGTCGGTGGACTTTATCGAACCGGACGAGCGCCACACCGTGAACATCGGGCCGGCGGTGAAAGCCCTGGCCAATGAAGTGGCGGCATTTGAAGGCAAGGCGGCGGTGTCCCGCGACTTCGTGCTCGGCAACACCAAGGCGCGCATGCGCATGGTGGCGCAGTACACCATCGCCGGCGCGGCCAGCGGCCTGGTGATCGGTACCGACCATGCGGCGGAAGCGGTGATGGGCTTTTTCACCAAGTTTGGTGATGGCGCCTGCGACCTGGCGCCGTTGAGCGGCCTGGTGAAAAACCAGGTACGCGCAATTGCGCGGTTCTTTGGTGCGCCGGAGTCGTTGGTGGAGAAGGTGCCGACGGCCGATCTGGAAGACCTGTCGCCAGGTAAACCGGATGAAGCGTCACATGGCGTGACCTATGCCGAGATCGATGCGTTCCTGCACGGTGAGCCGGTGCGGGAGGAAGCGTTCCGGATCATCTGCGAGACGTACCGCAAGACCGAGCACAAGCGGGTGATGCCGTTTGCGCCGTGAGGTGAGCCAGATAGTGGTGTGTTGATTGGCAGGCAGTCATCGGGGGCAAGCCCCCGATGAACGATAACGCGGTCTTACTTCAGGACCACAGTGCCCTTCATCATCGAGATGTGGCCCGGGAACGAGCAGAAGAACGCGTAATCCGTACCGGCCGCCAGTTTCGAGACATCGAAGGTCACCGAATCCTTCTCGCCGGCACCAATGATCTTGGTGTGGGCGATGATGCGAGTGTCACCTTCCTTCAAGTAGTTCTTGTCGATGCCGGCGGCCATGCCGTCGCTGGCGACGCCAGGCATATCGGCGGCAGAACTCAGCACCCAGTTATGCCCCATGACGTTTTTCGGCAGGTTACCGGAGTGAGTCAACTCAACGGTAAACGTCTTGCAGCTCTTGTCGATCGTGATTTCCTTGGTGTTGAAGGACATCTGGTCAGTGGAGTCGACGGTGACCTTGCACTCTGCAGCAAGCAACTGGCCGCTGGCCAGAGTCAGCAGGGAAACAGCAACGAGTTTGGCAAACATGTGAATCTCCAAGGCAGGGTTTAAACAACGCGTAATGCGACAAGGGTGCCTGAGGCAGGCAAAAATTCTTATGACCTGAATCAACAGATTGTATACAACTTTAGGCTATCAGACTTATCGACACAATCAACCAGCCAAAGTGCCGCAGGCTGTCTATGATCGGCCCATCACCCACTGGAGCCCGAGCCATGCACCTCAACCAACTGTTCAATGGCCTCCTGGCCGCGTACGCCTGCGGTAAGTGAAGGCCAAGCGCCCCTTGAAGCTGCTACCATGTCGTCCCAAGGCAGCTGCGCGCCGCCACCCTCACCTTCGACCCTAGAGGATCGCCCATGGCCAAACCTAATTACTCCTTCGCCAAACGTCAGAGAGACTTGGCCAAGGAACAGAAGAAAGAGGAAAAGCTGCAACGCAAGAAAGCCGCGGTAGATGAAGAAGCCGGCGCACTCAACCCGGATGCTGATGGTGAAGTAACGAACGACGAGACTGAAACACCAAAAGATCCAGCTGAATAATTATTTACTGTAGGAGCGAGCTTGCTCGCGAAGAACGTCAACGATAACGCGGGAAGCCAGGATCAACGCGGCGCCCTCAGGTTCTTCGCGAGCAAGCTCGCTCCTACACCAGCGGCATCACCGTCACCCGCACCTCCGGGTCATGGCTCCCTCCCCCCAGAATCACCCCACGCAACGGCGACACATCGGAGAAGTCCCGGCCCCAGGCCAGGGTGATGTGCTCCAATGCCGGCTGCACATTGTTCGTCGGATCGAAATCCACCCAGCCCGATACCGGGCAATACACCGAGACCCATGCGTGGGAGGCATCGGCGCCGATCAGGCGTGGCTGGCCGGGCGGTGGCTGGGTGAGCAGGTAGCCGCTGATGTAACGCGCCGCCAGGCCGCGCGAGCGCAGGCAGGCGAGCATCAGGTGGGCGAAGTCCTGGCACACGCCGCGGCGGCGCTCCAGCACTTCCACCAGTGGCGTGGCGACCTGGGTGGCTTCGGCATCGAAGGTGAATTCGCTGAAGATCTTTTCCATCAGCGCCTGTGCACCCAGCAGCAACGGCTTGCCAGGGGGAAAACAGCTTTCGGAAAATTCGACGAAGGTTTTCTTCAAGTGCACGTAGGGCGATTCGAAGCGATAGCGACAGGCTTCGATCAACTCGAGCGACAGCGGCTGGCTGCTGTAGGTCAGGCTGTCGCGGGTCTGGTCCCAGGCGGGCGAGTGCTGGAAATCCAGCACCGGCCGCGCCAGCACTTCCACGGTCAGCCCGGCGTTCACCAGTAATTCATCATGGGGCCGCTCGAACGCCAGGCGGGTGATCGGGTTGCCGAACACGTCCAGCTCATCACGGCGTGCGGACGGCGGCGGGCTGATATCCAGTTGCTGGGCGCTGCAACGCTGCCAGTCGCACGGCCTCGGCCATAAATGCGCAAGCTGCTGGGCCAGGGATACCGGGCTGTCGTAGTGGTAATGGGTATCGTGGAAAATCTGGTAGCGCGCACTCATCACACCGACACCGTTTGCTGGCTGACATCATCCACATGGGCAAAGTGGCGCAAGGCCAAACGATCCGACACTTGCCCGCTCTCATCGGCGACCGCTTGCAGCAGGTCGGCCAGGCCTTCCAGCGCGGCACGCACACTGGACTCGCCAAACAACGGGTTCTCCAGGCAACCCAGGTCGAAACGCGCCAGGCGCTCCACCAACGGCGCCAGCCCGGTCTCCCGTGGCACGCCAAAATCATCGTTAAGACGGCGCAGAGTGCGGCTCACCAGTTTCAGTTGGAACACCACAGCGTGGGGGTTCTGCTCGTCCAGCAACAACAAATCCAGGACCGGGATCAGCTGCGGCACCGCCAGGTAGCGCGAGCGGTAGGTGATACTGCTGTTGCCCAGTTCCAGCAACCACTCCAGCCCCGCTTGGTCGAACACCGCCACGCCGCGCAGGAATGCCGCCAGGCTGCTGCTGAGAAATTGCAGACGCTCGATGCGCCGGCCCATCATCAGGAAGCGCCAGCCTTCGTCGCGGGTCATGTCGTCGAGGGCAAACCCAGACAGCGCCGCCAGGGACATCACCAGGCGGTTGAGGAAATCCAGCAACTCACCAAAATCCGGGCTTTCGCTTTCCAGCTCCAAGGCTTCGCGCTGCAACTCCACCAGGGCCTGCCAGTTCTCACGGGACAACTTGCCGCGCACCTGGGACGCCGCCCACTGCAAGCGTTGCAGGTTGGCGCGCAGGCTCGACGGCCAATCATCGCCGAGCAAGGCCGCCTGCAAACGCTCGGGCAATTCGCCCTCCTCCGGCAGCAGGCGCAGGTTTTCACCCAACTCGACCGCCGCCTGCAAGGCCAGGGGGTCGTCGCCGTCGACATAGCGCGCCAGCACGATGCGCAGCCAGCGTGCACTGTCGTCGCAGCGTTCGCAGTAACGGCCGAACCAGAACAGGTTTTCCACTACGCGGGACGGTAGATAAGGGTCGCGGCGCACCAGGTCATGTGCACCAATTGCGCGTTGGGCGCGCCAATGCTCGCCACCGGTGGCGCGTTCGCCCAGCACCCAGGTGTCCTTGCTGGCGCCGCCGCGTTGCATCGATACCACTTCGGCATCGGCGTCGGCCGCCACGCGGGTCAGGCCGCCGGGCAGTACGCGGTAGCCCTCCACGCTGGCCACGGCATACACGCGCATGCCGATGGCGCGGTGTTGCAGGTGATCCTCCACGGTGTGCCATACCGGTGCCTGGGACAGTTGCGCCAGCTCCTGGGCGACGTAGGCGTAAGGCCGCGCAAGCATGCGTTCGGCCAGGGCCTGGCGTTGCTCGTCGTTCAAGTCGCGACCGAATACCGGGGTGAAACTTTGCGACGGAAACGCTGGTTTGATCAGCAGTTCCGGCAGTTTCTCCAGGGCTTCGGCGAGCACCGGCGCCTCACCGCACCACCAGGTGGCGATGGACGGCAGGATCAACTCTTCGCCGAACAGGAACTGGTTGATCCTGGGCAGAAAACCGAGCAAACCGGGGGATTCCAGCACGCCGCTGCCCAGGGCATTGGCCACCAGCACATTGCCCTGGCGCGCGGCGTCGAGCAGGCCGGGTACGCCGAGGGCGGAGTCGGTGCGCAGCTCCAGCGGGTCGCAGAAGTCGTCGTCGAGGCGACGCATGATCGCGTGCACCCGGCGCAGGCCACTGAGGGTTTTCAGGAACACCGTGCTGTCGCGCACCGTGAGGTCGCCGCCTTCCACCAGCGGGTAGCCGAGCTGGCGCGCGAGGTACAGGTGTTCGAAATAGCTCTCGTTGAAACGCCCAGGGGTGAGCAGCACGATCAGCGGAGGCTGGTCGTCACTCGGCGCCTGGCGGGCCAGGGTTTCCTGGAGCGTGCGGAAGAAACCGGTGAGGTGCTGCACCTGCAAATCCCGGTACAGGTCCGGGAAGGCGCGGGACACGATGGTGCGGTTTTCCAGCGCATAACCGGCGCCCGAAGGCGCCTGGGTACGGTCGGCAGTGACCCACCAGCGACCATCCGGGGTACGCGCCAGGTCCACAGCATACAGGTGCAGAAACGCACCATCAGGCGGTTGGATGCCCTGGCACGGCCACAGGAAATTGTTATGCCCGAACACCAGCTCGGCCGGTAGCAGGCCTTCCTTGATCAAACGTTGCGGCCCGTAGAGGTCCGCCAGTACGGCGTTGAGCAAGCGCGCACGCTGGGCGATACCGGCTGACAGCTGCTGCCATTCATCGGCCGCCAGCACATGGGGCAGCAGGTCCAGTTCCCACGGGCGGTCGGCGCCCTTGGGGTCGGCGTAGACGTTATAGGTCACGCCGTTTTCCTGGATCTGCCGGGTCAGCAGCGCCTGGCGCTGGGCCAACTGCGCGGGTGTGCTGCGTTGCAGGTGATCAAGCAAGCGCTGCCAATGGGCGCGCACTGCGCCACTGTCGTCCAGCAGTTCATGATAAGTACCTGCGGTCAGCGGGTATTGGTCGAGCAAGTCGGGCATGGAACGCTCGGCAGAGGCAAAGGGGCTCAGTTTAATTCAAATTCACTGCAATCCCATGTGGAAGGGAGCTTGCTCCCTCCCACATTTTGATCGCATTTAGTCATTCTTATTGGGGTGACGCCGCAGATCCAAGGTCATCGGGAATTCATCATTGATCACAACACTGGGCACGGTGAGCTTCCCAGGCGTGTGGCCGAGACGGAAAAACCGCGCCATGCGCCGGCTCTCCGCCTCATTGGCGTTTACCGGCAAGCTGTCGTAGTTACGCCCGCCCGGATGCGCAACATGGTACTGGCAGCCGCCCAGGGAGCGTTGCATCCAGGTGTCCAGCAGGTCGAACACCAGCGGCGCATGGACCGGGATGGTCGGTTGCAGGCAGTTGGCCGGTTGCCAGGCGCGGTAACGCACGCCGGCGACGAACTCGCCAATGCGCCCGGTCGGTTGCAGCGGCACCGGGATGCCATTGCAGGTCAGCAGGTAGCGTTGCGGCGGCAGCCCGCTCACCTTCACCTGCAAGCGCTCCAGGGACGAATCCACATAGCGCACCGTGCCGCCCACCGCGCCCTCTTCGCCCAGTACATGCCAAGGCTCCAGGGCCTGGCGCAGTTCCAGCTCGATCCCGCTGACGGCGTAATCGCCCACCTTGGGGAAGCGGAACTCCAGGTGCGCGGCGAACCATTCGGCCCGCAATGGGTAACCGGCGGCGTTCAACTCGACGATCACGTCGGCAAAATCCTGCTCGATAAAGTGCGGCAACAGGAAGCGGTCATGCAATTCGGTGCCCCAGCGCGCCAGTTTCGGCGGCGCATAGGGCTCACGCCAGAAGCGCGCGACCAAGGCCCGCAGCAGCAGTTGCTGGGTCAGGCTCATGCGTGCGTGGGGCGGCATTTCAAAGGCACGCAACTCCAGCAGGCCCAAGCGGCCGGTGGCGCCATCCGGCGAATAGAGTTTGTCGATACAGAATTCGGCGCGGTGGGTATTGCCCGTCACGTCGATCAACAGGTTGCGCAGCAGGCGATCCACTAACCACGGCGGGCATTCTTCACCCGGCTGCGGCATTTGGGCAAAGGCGATTTCCAGCTCATACAGCGCGTCGTTGCGGGCTTCGTCCACCCGCGGGGCCTGGGAGGTCGGGCCGATAAACAGGCCGGAAAACAGGTACGACAGCGACGGGTGGTTATGCCAATAGCTGATCAGGCTGCGCAGCAGGTCGGGCCGGCGCAGGAATGGCGAATCCTTGGGCGTCGCGCCCCCCAGCACAAAGTGGTTACCGCCGCCGGTGCCGGTGTGGCGGCCGTCGATCATGAACTTCTCGGTGGTCAGCCGGGTTTGCCGCGCCTCCTCGTAGAGGAATTCGGTGCGCTCCACCAACTCGTCCCAGGTCGCGGACGGCTGTACGTTGACCTCGATCACCCCCGGATCCGGCGTGACGCGGAAGTTGCTCAGGCGCATATCGAACGGTGGTTCGTAGCCTTCCAGCAGCACCGGGCAGTGCAGTTCCTCGGCGGTGGCTTCGATGGCGGCCACCAGTTCCAGGTAATCCTCGACGCGTTCCAGGGGCGGCATAAACAGGTACAGGCGCCCTTCCCGCGCTTCGGCACACAGGGCGGTGCGGGTCAGCCAGTCGGCGGACTCGTCGACCTCGGGCACTCGCTCGTCGCTCGGCGCGGGTTCGCCATGGCTTTGCAGTTGCGCACTGGTCGGCAGTTCCGGCTGATCCTGGTTAGGGTCGGTGGGGTGCACGAACGGATATTCCGCCGCCGTCACCCACGGCTGCGAGGCCAACGGCAGGCGATAGCCCAGCGGTGAATCCCCCGGCACCAGGCGGCAATGGTTATCGCGCAGGTACCAGCGCCCGCTCTGCCAGCGGTCATTGGCCGCCGTGCGCGCCAGCGGCAGTACCTGGCCGATGACTTTATCCAGGCCCTGGCTGAACACTTTGCGCAAGCGCTCGCGCTCCAGCTCGTCGCTCAAGCGCGGGTCCTGGGCCGTGACGTTTTGCGGCAACGCACCTTCGCGCCACAGGTAGTAGAAGTTGTCTTCGAAGGCCGGGAATACAAAGCGCGCCGGCAACTTCAGGCGCTCGGCGACGCTGGCCAGGAAGCGCCCGGCCATTACGCCATCGGCGCCGTAGTCCTGTTGTTCATCGGCGATCAGCGCGCTGTTGTGCCAGATGGGCACGCCGTCACGGCGCCAGTAGCAATTAAGCGACCAGCGCGGCAATTGCTCGCCGGGGTACCACTTGCCCTGGCCGAAGTGCACCAGGCCCTTGGGTGCGTAGTGCTTGCGCATGCGCTGGAACAGCTCGGCGGACAAGCGCCGCTTGTCCGGCCCGAGGGCTGCGGTGTTCCACTCGGCGCCGTCAGGGTCGTCGATGGAGACGAAGGTCGGCTCGCCGCCCATGGTCAGGCGCACATCATCCTTGAGCAAGTCGCCATCTATTTGCCGGCCCAGGGCCTGGATCGCCAGCCATTGCTCTTCAGTGTAGGGCTTGGTCACCCGTGGTGCTTCCCAGATGCGCTCCACCGACATCTCGTGGGTAAATTCGCACTCGCAGGGTTCCACCAGCCCACTGATCGGCGCGGCGGACGATGGATCGGGACTACAGGCCAACGGGATATGCCCTTCACCGGCGAACAGCCCGGAGGTGGCATCCAGGCCGATCCAGCCGGCACCGGGCAAATACACTTCGCACCAGGCGTGCAGGTCGGTGAAGTCGACTTCGGTGCCGGAGGGGCCGTCGAGGGCTTTGACGTCGGCGGTCAGCTGGATCAGATAGCCGGACACAAACCGCGCCGCCAACCCGAGATTGCGCAGCAATTGCACCAGCAGCCAGGCCGAATCACGGCAGGAACCGGAAGCGTTTTCCAGGGTGAATTCCGGGGTTTGCACCCCCGGTTCCATGCGGATCAGGTAGCCGATGTCGGCGGCCAGACGCTGGTTGAGGCCCACCAGGAAATCCACGGCCGGCAACGGCGTGCGGTCGATACCCGCCAGGTAGGCGGCAAACCTCGGCGTCAGCGGCAGGGTTTCCAGGTACGGCGCCAGCTCGCGCTGTTCATCGGCGGCGTAGCTGAAGGGGATTTTTTCGGCGTAGGGCTCAAGGAAAAAATCGAACGGGTTGAACACCGCCATCTCGGCGACCAGATCGACTTCGATGCGCAGTTCATCGGTCTTTTCCGGGAACACCAGACGCGCCAGGTAATTGCCCTGAGGGTCCTGCTGCCAATTGATGAAGTGCTGCTCGGGCAGCACTTTGAGTGCATAGGACAAAATCCGCGTGCGGCTATGGGCCGCCGGGCGCAGACGCACGATCTGTGGGCCGAGTTCGACCGCGCGGTCGTAGCGGTAATGCGTAACGTGGTGCAACGCGACATGAATCGACACGGCGGCCTCCTGCGAGCCAGGGCATGGACACAACGCGCGCAAGACTTATGCCAGAGCGGCGGTCATTGCGCTTTATCGTAAGACCCGGTGCAGTACAGCACCAAAACGGCGCCGACGGTGGTGTCGTGGTGCAGGCGCCGCACATATTTGTGGCGTTAATGTGAGGATGGGTGGCGAATCTACCCAATCAACGGGTTTTGCGCTTTGCGATTACGGCTGGTTTAACCGCCTGCCGAATGCGACGGATTCCCACGAGTTTCGTGCGCATCTCTCGTTGAACCTTGCTGTTAAGTGTCAATAATCCGAGCAATGGGAATAACAGCGCCAACCCATAAAGGACTTTGTGAGGCTGGAATTGAACCATCGGAACTACAAACAGTAGACAGGCGACATAGATACCGACCATTACCCACACCCAGGAGGGTCGGCCCCGCAAAATCATAAAGTTGCTATGGACCGTCAACAGAATGAGCAGCGCCCCGGCAGACATGATCTTGAGCCCCACTTGAGCCATCGGCGCATCACGAAAATAGGTGATGAACGCCAGCGCCACAGCCAACGCCAAAGAAAAACACGCAGCAAATACGCCGCCCATAAACGTCAGAAAGTATTGTCTGAAAAAGTCGCGTAGCGTCATCAATTCGCTCATTCGCTTACCTCCTCGTACAGTCCAATCGCGATGGTGTTGACGTTTCCGGAGTAGGCACTCCCGCCAAACCCAACGCTTGCGCCCAGGACGTCTTTGATCTGGGTAGTGGTGCTGTGCTTGAGCTGCGTAGGGGTGAAACGCTTGGTGAGTTCGCCCGACGCCTGCCTCAATTTGATCATCTTCGCGGTCAAGCTGGGATGGTTGATGCTCAGCAGCTCTTTCGTCAGCTTGGCTCTTTCCTGGCGATTCAAACCGCGAAGCACATCACGCAGGCTCTTGCCCGTCGATGCTTTGGCGGCCCTGACCAGCTTGACCGTCGTCAGGGCCGAAGCGCCCACGCCTGCCAGTGATACGGCGTCCAGCACGATGGACGCATTCTGGTACCAGCCTTCACTGTCGAGCGAATCCTTGACCTCAGGTTTGGCGACTTCCAGCGCTGTTCGGGCAATGCCGTTGAAACACTGAAGCGTACTTGCGCCGGCAGCCGCATACCCCACTACAACGATGACGGAACTGGCGCCAGCGCTGAAAGGCACCAGAATTGTTCCACTGGCGATCGCAGCCCAACTGATGACCGCCCCCAAGCAGGAGATTCCGGTATTCACGGCTTCGCCAATCAGTCGCGATTCTCGAGGATTGCTCACGACATGTTGAGCAAACTGTGTTGGCGCAATGTACTTCTGCGCTTCACGCAAAATGATGCGCTTGGGCTTGATGCTGCAGATGGGCTTGAATTCGCGCAGGGTAATGACGTTGAAGTCGGCGTCGATATACACCACCCCCGCGCCGACGATGCTGGGGTCGGCGTCGATGGCCGCGAACAGCCGTGGCAGGTTGATCTGGCTTTCGATGCGCTGGCGCGCCATGAACTGGGAGCGGTTGGAGTCCATGCCGATGCCGGCCAGGGGGTTGCCCATGGGGTGTTCTTCCTTGAAGGGTGGAGACTGGACTGACGCTATCGGGGGCAAGCCCCCTCCCACATTGGATTGCGAATACGGTCAAGTGTGGGAGGGGGCTTGCTCCCGATAGCGATTTAATGGGCGCCACCTTACCAAACAGCCTCACCCGCGACCAGAAAGCAAAACGCCAGCACGAGGCTGGCGTTTTGCATATTCAGGCTACGATCAACGTGGCACGACCGGCTTGCGGGCCGGCTTGCCGCCCTTGCCCTTGGCCGCATCGCTGCGTTCCTTGGCCGCCTGCTTGTTACGCGCCTGGGCCGCAGCCTTGGCTTGTTCGCGTTTGTCCCACGGGTTGCTGCCGTCGCTGCCACGGGGCGGCAGGCCGGTGTGCTGGGTGAGGATCCTGGTGGTGGTTTCCTTGGCGACCTTGTGGCTGCCAGCCGGCGTCGAGTTCTTGCGACGGGCGCTCTGGTAGCTGTCGGTGCTCGGCTGGTGCAGCGGGATCAGTTGGTCCTTGCCCGACCCGATCAGGTCGGCACGGCCCATGCGGGTCAGCGCTTCACGCAGCATCGGCCAGCCCTTCGGGTCGTGATAGCGCAGGAACGCCTTGTGCAGGCGGCGCTGCTCTTCGCTCTTGACGATAGTCACCGCGTCGCTCTTGTAGGTGACCTTGCGCAGCGGGTTCTTGCCCGAGTGATACATCGCGGTGGCAGTGGCCATCGGCGACGGGTAGAACGCCTGCACCTGGTCGGCGCGGAAGCCGTTGCCCTTGAGCCACAGGGCCAGGTTCATCATGTCTTCATCGGTGGTGCCCGGGTGAGCGGCGATGAAGTACGGGATCAGGTACTGCTCCTTGCCCGCTTCCTTGGTGTATTTCTCGAACATGCGCTTGAACTTGTCATAGCTGCCGATGCCCGGCTTCATCATCTGGTTGAGCGGACCTTCCTCGGTGTGTTCCGGGGCGATCTTGAGGTAGCCACCGACGTGGTGGGTGACCAGCTCCTTGACGTATTCCGGCGACTCGACCGCGAGGTCGTAGCGCAGGCCGGAAGCGATCAGGATCTTCTTCACCCCCGGCAATGCACGGGCGCTGCGGTACAACTGGATCAACGACGAGTGGTCGGTGTTCAGGTTCGGGCAGATGCCGGGGAACACGCACGACGGCTTGCGGCACGCGGATTCGATTTCCGGGCTCTTACAGGCAATGCGGTACATGTTCGCGGTCGGGCCGCCGAGGTCGGAGATCACACCGGTGAAGCCTGGAACCTTATCGCGGATCTCTTCGATTTCGCGAATGATCGACTCTTCGGAACGGTTCTGGATGATCCGGCCTTCGTGCTCGGTGATCGAGCAGAAGGTGCAGCCGCCGAAGCAGCCACGCATGATGTTCACCGAGAAACGGATCATGTCGTAGGCCGGGATTTTCTCCTTGCCGTACGCCGGGTGCGGGACACGGGCGTACGGCATGCCGAACACGTAGTCCATTTCTTCGGTGGTCATAGGGATCGGTGGCGGGTTGAACCACACGTCCACTTCGCCGTGCTTCTGCACCAGCGCGCGGGCGTTGCCTGGGTTGGTTTCCAGGTGCAACACGCGGTTGGCGTGGGCATAGAGCACGGCGTCGCCACGGACTTTTTCCACCGAGGGCAGGCGGATCACGGTCTTGTCGCGGGTCATGCGAGGGCTGGCCAGGATCTGCACGACCTTGGCTTCTTCCGGATCATCGACCGGCCCCTTTTCCTGCTCGATGGCGCAGGCCTGGGTGTCCTGGGTGTTGACGTACGGGTTGATGATCTTGTCGACCTTGCCCGGGCGATCGATACGTGTGGAATCCACTTCGTACCAGCCGGCTGGGGTATCGCGACGGATGAACGCGGTGCCGCGCACATCGGTAATGTCTTCGATCCTGTGGCCCCACGACAGGCGCTGGGCGACTTCGACGATGGCCCGCTCGGCGTTGCCGTACAGCAGGATATCGGCGGTGGCGTCGATCAGGATCGAGTTGCGCACGCGGTCCTGCCAGTAGTCGTAGTGGGCGATGCGGCGCAGGGACGCTTCGATGCCGCCGAGTACGATCGGCACGTTCTTGTAGGCTTCCTTGCAACGCTGGCTATACACCAGGCTGGCGCGGTCCGGGCGTTTGCCGGCCATGCCGCCTGGGGTATAGGCGTCGTCGGAACGGATTTTCTTGTCGGCGGTGTAGCGGTTGATCATCGAGTCCATGTTGCCGGCCGCGACGCCGAAGAACAGGTTCGGCTCGCCCAGTTTCATGAAGTCGTCTTTGGACTGCCAGTTCGGCTGCGCAATGATCCCGACGCGGAAGCCCTGGGACTCCAGCAGCCGGCCGATGATGGCCATGCCGAACGACGGGTGGTCCACGTAGGCATCGCCGGTGACGATGATGATGTCGCACGAATCCCAGCCAAGCTGATCCATCTCCTCCCTGCTCATCGGCAGGAATGGCGCAGGGCCGAAACATTCGGCCCAGTACTTGGGATAGTCAAATAACGGCTTGGCTGTTTGCATGACGGTGACCGGTGTTGAGATGAAAAATCGCGGGCGCGGAATATAGCACAAATTTTGACCAATTCCGACGGTAATGGTCGGAATTGAGCAGACGGGTTATTCGTCGTCGTCGAAGTTGTAACTGCCCGGCGCCAGGTTCTCGAAGCGCGTGTATTTGCCGATGAATGCCAGGCGAACAAAGCCGATCGGGCCGTTACGCTGCTTGCCGATAATGATCTCGGCAATGCCTTTGTGCTCGGTCTCGGGGTGATACACCTCGTCGCGGTACACGAACATGATCACGTCGGCATCCTGCTCGATCGCTCCGGATTCCCGCAGGTCGGAGTTCACCGGGCGCTTGTTGGGACGTTGTTCCAGGGAGCGGTTGAGCTGGGACAGGGCGACTACCGGGCAGTTGAATTCCTTGGCCAGGGCCTTGAGGGACCGGGAGATTTCGGAAATTTCGTTGGTGCGGTTATCGCCACTGGAGCCCGGGATCTGCATCAATTGCAGGTAGTCGATCATGATCAGGGCGATGTCGCCGTGCTCACGTACCAGGCGGCGGGTACGTGCCCGCATCTCGGACGGGCTGATACCGGCGGTGTCATCGATAAACAGCTTGCGGTCGTTGAGCAGGTTGACCGCCGAGGTCAGGCGCGGCCAGTCGTCGTCTTCCAGGCGACCGGCACGCACCTTGGTCTGGTCGATACGGCCGAGGGACGACAGCATACGCATGATCAGCGATTCGCCTGGCATCTCGAGGGAGTACACCAGGACGGTCTTGTCGCTGCGCAACACGGCGTTTTCCACCAGGTTCATCGCAAAGGTGGTCTTACCCATGGATGGACGGCCGGCGACGATGATCAGGTCGGACGGCTGCAGGCCGCTGGTCTTCTCGTCGAGGTCGGTGTAGCCGGTGGAAATACCGGTGATGGCGTTGTCGGTGTTGAACAAGGTGTCGATGCGGTCGATGGCCTTGGTCAACAGGTCGTTGACGCTGACCGGGCCGCCGGTTTTCGGGCGCGCTTCGGCGATCTGGAAGATCTGGCGCTCGGCTTCGTCAAGGATTTCGGCGGCGGTGCGGCCTTCGGGGTTGAAGGCGCTGTCGGCGATTTCGGTGCTGATGCCGATCAACTGGCGCAGGGTGGCGCGCTCGCGAACGATCTGGGCATAGGCCTTGATGTTGGCGACGGACGGTGTGTTTTTTGCCAGTTCACCCAGGTAGCCCAGGCCACCGACCTGGGAGGTCTGGCCTTCCTTGTCCAGCTGTTCAGCCAGGGTCACCACGTCGATTGGGGAGTTCTGGTCGGCCAGCTTGGCGATGGCACGGAAGATCAGGCGGTGGTCATGACGATAGAAATCACCGTCCGAGACTTGATCCAGCACGCGTTCCCAGGCGTTGTTGTCCAGCATCAGGCCACCGAGCACGGCCTGTTCGGCCTCGATGGAATGCGGCGGCACCTTCAGGGCAGCGGTTTGCAGATCGTATTGCTCAGGAGCTGAAATATCGTTCATGGCCACTTGGAATTAGGGGATTGTAGAAAAACAAAAGGCACGACCTGTAAACAGGATCGTGCCCGATGTTAACTGCCCGGCACACGAGGTGCCAGTCAGTTAGGTGCGACTTAAGCTGCTACCACGACAACGCGTACGGTGGCTTCAACTTCGGCGTGCAGGTGCACGGCTACGTCGAATTCGCCTACGTTGCGGATGGTGCCGTTCGGCAGACGAACTTCGCTCTTCTGCACTTCAACGCCGGAAGCGGTCAGTGCATCAGCGATGTCGTGGGTGCCGATCGAACCGAACAGCTTGCCTTCGTCACCGGCGGTGGCAGTGATAGTCACTTCCAGCTCAGCCAGTTGGGCAGCGCGAGTTTCGGCCGAAGCTTTCTTGTCTGCTGCTGCTTTTTCCAGCTCAGCGCGACGCTCTTCAAACGCAGCCAGGTTGGCAGCGGTTGCAGCGGTGGCTTTGCCGTATGGCAGCAGGTAGTTACGACCGTAGCCGGCCTTAACGTTCACTTTGTCGCCCAGGTTGCCCAGGTTGGCGACTTTTTCCAGAAGGATCAGTTGCATGTGAAAATCCTCTAACTTTTAACCTTCACCGTTCGCGTTATCGGCGTCTTTCGGCGCAGAACGTCCGCGAAAATCAATCAGGCTGTCGACAATGGCCAAGACCACGAGTAACGGACCGATCAAGTGCATGAGCGGCAGGACGGTGACGTAGATCCCCACCAGCCAGAAACTGGCCAGTCTTTTCTGCGCGACAAGCCCGTGAATCAGGGACAAGCCAGCGAAGAACAGCGGTACACCGCACAACGGCAACAGGATCAAGGTGTGCCACCCGATAAACGGGGCAACGCACATGACGGCCAGCAGTGACAGCGCAACGCGCTTGGGGATCCGGATTGCGCGAAACTCGCTTCCGAAACCACCGGGGTTATACAACAACGCCTGCCAATAGCGCCCAAGAATCAGGCACAACACACTAAAGACCTGCACCGAAACCGCTGTCGAAATGATCAACATCGGAACTGCCAATGAAGCGAGTGCTGCTTTCTGGTCTGCCGAGAACTTCTCGTAAGACTCACCCATCACCAGCGGCAAGACGTGTTGAAACGTCTGCGCCAACGACTCGATGAAGGAACCGAAGACGGTCCCCAGGCTCACTGCACACAACAACCCCACGGCCGTGCTGACCAGCAGCACGCGATTCCAGGAATGCCCGGCGCGCAAAACCAACGCCAGGCTGCAACTCCCCAACAGCACCAGAAGCGCTGTCGGGTCTTGCAGGAAATGCCAGCTCACCAACACTGACAACAACCCCAGACCCAGGACGCTCAAGGCGTCCGAACCGCGCCGCAGGAGCACAAGGCAACCCGCGGCGGCACCCAACCAGAACAACAACGGCAACACTGCACATCCAGCCACTACCAGAGTGGCCTGCACACGACCGCGCATGATGAACTCAGCTAAGGCGCGCATGCATTCAATCCCTTACTACTTGTCGACTGCCCGGTCTCAGCGGCCGTGGCTGTCGGTGTAGGCCAGCAGGGCCAGGAAGCGGGCGCGCTTGATAGCGGTAGCCAGCTGACGCTGATAACGTGCTTTGGTACCGGTGATACGGCTTGGAACGATTTTGCCGGTCTCGGATACGTAGGCTTTCAGAGTGTTGAGATCTTTGTAGTCGATCTCCTTCACTTCTTCAGCGGTGAAGCGGCAAAACTTACGACGACGGAAGAAACGTGCCATTTGATAGGCTCCTTAATAAGGTCCGTGGATTACTCGTCAGCGTTATCGCTGCTGTCGCTGTCATCACTATCAGCGCTATCAGCGCCTTCGTGCTCAGGACGGTCGCGACGCTCACGGCGCTCACTGCGGTTTTCTTCTGCCTTGAGCATCTCGGATTGGCCAGTAACGGCTTCTTCGCGACGGATGACCAGGTTACGGATCACTGCATCGTTGTAGCGGAAGTTGTCTTCCAGCTCGGCCAGGGCCTTGCCAGTGCACTCAACGTTCAGCATCACGTAGTGAGCCTTGTGAACATTGTTGATTGCGTAGGCCAGTTGACGACGACCCCAATCTTCCAGACGGTGGATTTTGCCGCCGTCTTCTTCGATCAGCTTGGTGTAACGCTCAACCATGCCGCCGACTTGCTCGCTTTGATCCGGGTGGACCAAAAAGATGATTTCGTAATGACGCATGAATGCTCCTTACGGGTTGTAGCCTGCCGCTCAAAAACGGTCAGACAAGGAGTGAATGACACTTATGGATCTTGCCGCAGGGAGGCACATCGGTGCCTGCCAGGAAGGCAAGGGGCGCAATTGTAGAGAAGGGGAAGAACGGGCGCAAGGTGATTGGTGATTATTTGAACAATCGCCCAGACACCACAAAAGCAAATGTGGGAGGGGACAGCCCCCTCCCACATGTTGGTTCTACGCCAGGCTTGGAATTACTTCTTCGCCTTGGCCTTGGCACCACGCTGACGCTGGGCCTCAAACAGGCACACGCCGGTCGCGACCGACACGTTCAGGCTGCTGACACTACCGGCCATCGGCAGGTGCACCAGGTAATCGCAATGTTCACGGGTCAGGCGACGCATGCCCTTGCCTTCGGCCCCCATGATGAGGATGGTCGGGCCGGTGAGGTCCTGGTCATAAATGCTGACCTCGGCCTCTCCCGCCGTGCCCACGACCCACAGGCCGCGCTGCTGGAGTTTCTCCAGGGTGCGCGCCAGGTTGGTCACGGCCACCAGCGGAATCACTTCCGCCGCGCCACAGGCGACTTTACGCACCACCGGCGTCAAAGTAGCCGACTTGTCCTTCGGCACAATCACCGCCAGCGCACCGGCAGCATCGGCCGAACGCAGGCACGCGCCGAGGTTGTGCGGGTCGGTCACGCCGTCCAGCACCAGCAGCAGCGGTGCACCTTCGGTACGGTCGAGCAGCTCATCGAGCATCGCTTCGCCCCAGACCTGGCTCGGACTCACGTCCGCCACCACACCCTGGTGAACGCCTTCGACCCACACGTCCATTTCACGCCGTTCGGCCTGGCCGATGGCGACTTTGTTTTGGTTGGCCAACTCGACCAACGCCTGTACGCGCGGCTCGCTGCGACCTTCGGCCAGCCAGACTTGCTTGACGCGCTTAGGGTGGTGACGCAGCAGTGCTTCTACGGCGTGGACGCCGTAGATTTTTTCCAGACTCATGACTTGGCCTTAGGTTTGCGCGACCCGCCGCTTTTCGCGGGGGCCGAACCCGCTTTTGGCGGGCCTTTACGGTGTTTACTGGGCTTGCTCGACGGCTTTTCCGCCCCTTGGGACTTTCCCCCAGACGCCGCTTTACCACCGCTTTTGGCTTCGTTGAGCAACTGCTGCTTCAACTCACGGCTCTTGCGCAGTTCGGCGTTTTTCGCCGCCGCGTCGCTTGGGCGGTAGGCCTCGGGTGCTTTGTCCTTGGCTGCTGGACGGCGCCCGGCCTTGGCTGGAGCGGGCTCTGCAACTGCCGCTTTGGCGGGAGCGCCTTTGCCTTTGCTTGCAGGCGCGGTCGTTTCGCTGCCACGCTTTTTACGGCCCGGCGCTTCGGTGGGCTTGTCAGGCATGCCAAAGTCGATCTTGCGCTCGTCGAGATCGACGCGCATGACCTGCACTTCCACGGTATCGCCCAAACGGAAGCTGCGACCGGTACGCTCGCCGGCCAGGCGGTGGTGCACAGGGTCGAAGTGGTAGTAGTCACCCGGCAAGGCGGTGACGTGCACCAGGCCTTCGACGTAGATGTCGGTCAGCTCGACGAACAGGCCAAAGCCGGTCACGGCGGTGATCACGCCTGGGAACGACTCGCCCACGCGGTCCTTCATGAACTCGCACTTGAGCCAGTTCACCACGTCGCGGGTGGCTTCGTCGGCGCGGCGTTCGCTCATGGAGCACTGCTCGCCCAACTGTTCCAGGGCCGCTTCGTCGTACGGGTAGATCCGCGCCTTCGGAATGGTCATGGCACCCGCGCGCTTGACGTGCGGGGTGTTCTGCTTGGAATGGATCACGCTGCGGATTGCGCGGTGCGTGAGCAAATCCGGATAACGGCGAATCGGCGAGGTGAAGTGGGTATACGCCTCGTAATTCAGGCCGAAGTGGCCCTGGTTATCAGCGCTGTACACCGCCTGGCTCAGGGAGCGCAGCATCACGGTCTGGATCACGTGGTAATCCGGACGGTCCTTGATGCTGGCCAGCAGTGCCTGGTAGTCCTTCGGCGTCGGGCCGTCCTTGCCTTTGTGCAGGGACAGGCCCAGCTCGCCGAGGAACGCGCGCAGTTTTTCCAGGCGCTCCGGTGGCGGGCCATCGTGTACACGGTAGAGCGCAGGGATTTCGTGCTTTTTCAGGAATTCAGCGGTGGCCACGTTGGCCGCCAGCATGCATTCCTCGATCAGCTTGTGCGCATCGTTACGGGTGGTCGGGGTGATCGCGGCGATCTTGCGCTCGGAACCGAAGACAATCCGGGTTTCCTGGGTTTCAAAATCGATCGCGCCACGCACATGACGGGCACCCAGCAACACCTTGTACAACGCGTACAGCTGCTTGAGGTGCGGCACCACATGCCCGTACTCACCACGCAACGCCTTGGCTTCGCTGGTTTTCGGCTGTTCCAGGATGGTGCTGACCTTGTTGTAGGTCAGGCGCGCCTGGGAGTGGATCACCGCTTCGTAGAACTGGTAATCGGTCATTTCGCCGGTTTTCGAGATAGTCATCTCGCAGACCATGGCCAAACGGTCGACTTTCGGGTTCAGGGAGCACAGGCCGTTGGACAGCTGCTCGGGCAGCATCGGGATCACGCGCTCAGGGAAATACACGGAGTTGCCGCGTACCTGGGCCTCGTTATCCAGGGCCGAGCCGATCTTCACATAGCTGGAGACGTCGGCAATCGCGACGAACAACTTCCAGCCGCCGGAGAACAGGCGCAGCTTGCCGGGCTTGGCTTCGCAGTAGACCGCATCGTCGAAGTCGCGGGCATCTTCACCGTCAATGGTGACGAACGGCAGATGGCGCAGGTCGATGCGTTTTTCCTTATCCTTCTCTTCGACTTCCGGCTTGAGCTTGGCGGCTTCCTTGAGCACAGCCTCAGGCCAGACGTGAGGAATATCGTAGGTGCGCAGCGCGACGTCGATTTCCATGCCCGGCGCCATGTAGTTGCCGACCACTTCAACAATATCGCCCTGGGGCTGGAAGCGCGCAGTGGGCCAGTGGGTGATTTTCACCTCGACGAACTGACCGACCTTGGCAGCGCCATTGCGGCCCGGGGTGATCAGCACTTCCTGCTGGACCTTCGGGTTATCCGGCACAACAAAGCCGATACCGCCTTCTTCGAAGTAGCGGCCGACGATGGACTCGTGGGCACGGGACACCACTTCGACGATCACGCCTTCACGGCGACCGCGACGATCCAGGCCGGAAACCCGCGCCAGGGCACGGTCGCCATCGAACACCAGGCGCATTTGCGCCGGGCTCATGAACAGGTCATCACTGCCGTCATCCGGGATCAGGAAGCCGAAGCCGTCACGGTGGCCGGCAATGCGGCCGAGGATCAGGTCGAGCTTATCCACGGGTGCATAGGTGCCACGGCGGGTGTAGATCAGTTGAGCATCGCGCTCCATGGCACGCAGGCGGCGGCGCAGGGCTTCGAGCTGGTCTTCGGTGGTCAGACCGAACTCTTCGACCAGCTGCTCACGGCTAGCAGGCGAACCCCGATCGGCGAGGTGCGCCAGGATCAGTTCGCGGCTAGGAATAGGGTTTTCATATTTTTCCGCTTCACGAGCGGCCTCGGGATCGAGGGACTGCCAATCGGCCATTAGAGATTTTTCACCTTGTCTATATGCGGGTTAGTTTGGCATACGCGTATTGAAACGGGAAATTTCAGGCATCAACAAGCGTTTAAAAGCCTTTTACAGCCCTCGCCGCGCACCTTGCACGACCATTGGCGAAATTTTCCAGGTTTTTTTCATAGCGGGGGTTTACAGCTAAAAAACCGCTCCGTATAGTGCGCGCCATCGACGACGGCAACGTTGTTGATGTTGCCCAGGTGGTGAAATTGGTAGACACGCCAGCTTCAGGTGCTGGTGATCGCAAGGTCGTGGAAGTTCGAGTCTTCTCCTGGGCACCAAATTCAGATCAAACCCGCGAAAGCGGGTTTTTTCGTTTCAGGCTTCTGATTTTTAACGAGAAAATCGATTTATATTTTTCGAATCAGGGGTTTACAGATTAAAAAGCCCGCCGTATAGTTCGCCCCATCAACAGCGGCAACGTTGCTTGATAATGCCCAGGTGGTGAAATTGGTAGACACGCCAGCTTCAGGTGCTGGTGATCGCAAGGTCGTGGAAGTTCGAGTCTTCTCCTGGGCACCAAATTCAGATCAAACCCGCGAAAGCGGGTTTTTTCGTTTCCGGGGTTTGAAAACTCCACCAGCAATTTCCCCTCTTCGGCGCACTTGAGAAGTTTTATCGTTTATCCTTGCAATGATTTGTTGCACTCAAGTGAGGAAAACCCCGGATGATGATCCGCGATACCCGTCTCAAGACATCCCTTCTGCGTGGCCTGACCATCACTCTGCTCGGCCTGACCCTACTCTCCCCCGCCGCCTACTCCGCCGACAAAGTCTCCCTGACCCTGTACAACGGCCAACACAAAGAAGTCGGCGATGAACTCGCCAAGGCCTTCGAAGCCAGGACCGGTATTCACGTTAACGTACGCAAGGGCAGCAGCAACCAACTGGCCAGCCAAGTCGTGGAGGAAGGCGAACGCTCCCCTGCCGACGTGATCTACACCGAAGAATCGCCGCCATTGAACAAACTTGGCGAGCAAGGCCTGCTGGCCAAGATCGATGCGGGCACGCTCGACGTCCTGCCCAAGGAGTACGTCGGCCGTAACGGCGACTGGATGGGCGTGACCGCACGCACCCGCGTCGTAGCCTTCAACCCCAAACTGATTGCCGAGAAAGACCTGCCCAAGTCGGTATTGGATTTCGCCGGCCCCGAGTGGCAAGGCAAGGTCGGCTTCGTACCTACCAGCGGCGCCTTCCAGGAACAGGCCGTGGCGATCATCAAGCTGCACGGCCGTGAAGCCGCCGAAGAATGGCTGACCGGCCTGCGTGCCTTCGGCAAGGTGTACAGCAACAACATGGTCGCCCTGAAGGCCGTGGAAAACGGCGAAGTAGCCACCGTTCTGGTGAACAACTACTACTGGTTTGCCCTGAAGAAAGAAAAAACCAACCTCGATTCCCAACTGCACTACTTCACCGATGGCGATGCCGGCGGCCTGATCACCGTGTCTTCGGCGGCCGCGCTGAAATCCAGCAAGCATCCCAAAGAAGCCCAGCAACTGCTGGCGTTCATGGCCAGCGAAGAAGGCCAGCGCGTGATTACCACTACCTCGGCCGAGTACCCGCTGCGCAAAGGCATGGAATCCAACCGCGGCCTTAAGCCCTTCAGCGAACTGCAGCCGCCGAAAGTCACGCCTGCCGACCTGGGCAACGCAGAAGAAGCCCTGGACCTGGAACGTGAGGTTGGCTTGAACTGATGAACCCATCGCTACCCACACCCGCCCTGCGCGGGGGGTTCAGCCCGCGCCGCAAGCGCCCTTCGATCTGGCTGCTGCTCCCCGTCCTGCTACTGGTTGGCCTGAGCCTATTGCCACTGGTGTACGTCGGGCTGAAGGCCTGGCAGGCGGGCTGGGAGCAGGCGGTGCATCTGCTCTGGCGCCCCTATGTGTTCGGGCTGCTGCGCAATACCTTGGCGCTGATGGTCGGCGTGACGGTGGCGTGCGGCGTGATCGGTCTGTCCCTGGCCTGGCTGCTGGAACGCAGCAATCTGCCAGGGCGCCGCCTCTGGGGCGTGGTCCTGTGCCTGCCGTTCGCGGTGCCGGCGTTTGTCAGCAGCTTCACCTGGGTATCCCTGAGCGCCAACTTCGAAGGGCTCGGCGGCGCGATCCTGGTGATGACCCTGTCCAAATACCCGCTGGTGTTTTTGCCAGTGGCGGCAACCTTGCGCAACCTGGACCCTTCCCTTGAAGAATCGGCCCGCACCCTGGGGCTGAATCGCTGGGGCATATTCCTGCGCATCACCCTGCCCTTGCTGTGGCCGTCGCTGCTGGCCGGGGCACTGCTGATTGCCCTGCATATGCTGGTCGAGTTCGGCGCGCTGTCGATCATCGGCCTGCAAACCTTCACCACCGCGATCTACCAGCAATTCGAACTGGAGTTCAGCAATGCCAATGCCGCGATGCTTTCGGCGGTATTGCTGGTGATGTGCCTGACCCTGCTGTGGCTGGAACTGCGCGTGCGCGGCAAGGGCCGGCACGTGCGCATCGGCCAGGGCGCGGCGCGGCATGCGGCGCAGGTGCGACTGGGCAAGTGGGCGCCACTGGGCCAGGTGTATTGCCTGGCACTGGCGATCATCGGCAGCGGCATTCCCTTGGGCATGCTCGGCTATTGGTTGGCGGTAGGTTCCTCGGCGGCATTTCCAGTGGCCGAGATTGGTGAGGCATTGCTGTCCTCCCTGGCGCTGTCGCTGGGGGGCGCGGCACTGTGCCTGGCGCTGGCGGTACCGGTGGGGCTGCTGGTGGTGCGCTACAAGGGCCGACTGGCAATCTGGGCCGAGCGCCTGCCGTACCTGCTGCACGCCCTGCCCGGCCTGGTGATTGCGTTGACACTGGTGTATTTCGCCCTGCATTACGTGCCGGCGCTGTACCAGACGTCGGCGTTGCTGCTGATCGCCTATGGGTTGTTGTTTCTTCCATTGGCCCAGGCGCCGATCCGCACGGCCTTGAACAAAGCCGCACCGCAGCTGGAAGAGGCTGCGCGCACGCTGGGGGCATCGTCGCTCAGTGCGTTTTGCCGAGTGACGCTGCCGATTATTTTTCCGGCATTGGGTGCGGCATTTGCGCTGGTGTTCCTGGACGCCATGAAGGAATTGACGGCGACGCTGCTGCTCAGCCCCACCGGGCTGAATACCTTGGCGACTGCCGTGTGGGCGCACACCTCGAATGTGGAGTTTGCGGCGGCGGCGCCTTATGCGGCGCTGTTGATAGTGGTGTCGGGGCTGCCGGTCTATCTGCTGACAACTCGAATGTACTTGAGCCGCTGAGATCGCTATCGGGGGCAAGCCCCCGATGAGATCAGAACAGACGACGCTAAGCCCGGAACTGCCCCAAGCTCGCCTTCAACTGCGCCGCCAACCCATCCAGCACCTTGCCACTGGCGGTAGTCTCCACCACCGCCTGCGCCGCACGCTCGGCCTGGGCATGGATCACCTCGACACGGCCTCGTACCGCATGGGCGCCCTTGGCCTGGTGCTCGGCGGCGCGGGTAGCCAGGCCAATCGCTGCATGCACCTGCTCCACCGAGGCCTGCACCGTCTGCTGCAAGCGCACGCTGTCGCGCAGCACCAGCAAACCTTCGTTGGCCTGGCGCCCGGCCTTGCCGATGGTTTCCACCGCCTCCCGCGCGCCCTGCTGCAACGCGACGATATGGGCCTGGATATCGCCGGTAGAACTTTGGGTCTTACTGGCCAACGCGCGCACTTCGTCCGCTACCACCGCAAAGCCCCGCCCGGTCTCGCCCGCACGCGCGGCTTCAATGGCCGCGTTGAGCGCCAGCAGGTTGGTCTGCTCGGCGATACCATGGATGACCGTCAGCACCACTTCGATCTGCTCGCTTTGCTGGGCCAGGCGCTCGATGACCTGGGACCCGGCCTGGACCTGCCCCGCCAACGCCTCGATCAAACTGCCAACTTCGGCCGACGTGCGCGAGTTCTCGTCCGTCGCCTGACGAATATCCACCACCTGCTGCAACGCCGCCTGCATGGCGTGGCTTTCGGCCTGGGCCTCGTCGGCCATTTGCGACAGCGCGCGCAAACTTTCCGCCACCTCATCACGCTGCAAGCCAGCGGCCGCATCGGCGCCGGCATTGCGCAAGGTCATGGCGCCGATTTCCACGCCGGTACGCTGGGCCACATCGCCCGCCTCGCGCACGATAGGCTGCAACTTATCCACAAAGCGATTGACCGCCGAGGCCATGTCGCCGATTTCGTCCTTGCTGTTGATCTGCACGCGCTTGGTGAGGTCGCCCTCGCCTGCTGCCAGGTCATCCATGGCCGCGATAAGCAGTTTCAAGCGATTGACCACACGGCGGCCGAGAACCACGGCGATCAGCAGCAATACGCCGAAACCGACCAGCGCCAGCCCCATACCGATGCGCCAACGCAAGGTGCCGGCAGCCTCCTGCACGGCGCCGGTGGTGTTGACGGTCATCTGGGTCGCAGTGGCTTGCGCCGACTGCAGGCGAGCGCCCATGGCCGCCGCGCTATCCGCCGCGGCACCTTTGAGGCTGTCGCCGACCAACTGATCACCGCTGGCTATCAGTGCGGCAAAACGCTTGTCCAGCGCTTGCAGATCGGCCTCGACCGACGCGGTCGACACCCCCATGAGCACCTTGCCAATCTCCACGCCGTTAGGGCTGATGGACGCCTCGACGTAGAACACCGAAGGATCGTTCTTCGCGGCGTTCAGGACTTTGTCCAAGGCGCGATCGCCCTGGCCTTTTTCCAGCAACGCCTTGTTGATCGGATTTTCGCGATTCAGATAACGAGTCAGGTGCTCACCCGCCGCGTCGTCATAAACCACGAACAGCACGTTGGGATTACGCTGGGCGCGTCGGGCAAACTCGGACAGCGTTGGCACATCGCTGTCCCACATGGCGCGGGGCGCCACCGAGGCCAGCAGTTGCGCCATATCGTTGGCGGAGTCTTGCAGGTCTTTTTCCAGGGTCGCACGCAACTGTTTCTGCTCTGCCTGCAGGCGCTCGGAAAGCCCTGCGGTCAGGCGCTGACGGGTACTGGTGGACAAGCTGTCCAGGCTCGACGTGACTTCCTTGCCGGCCTGGGCCAACTCACCGGACAGCTTCTGGCTGTCGATGCCCAGGCGATTGCCTAAATCGGCCTCCAGCGCCGTGACTGTGCTCCGGGTGAGAGCGACCGCCACCAGCACTTGCACCAAAAGAGCGATACCTAGGGTAACGAACACCGGCCGCAACAGACGGCTTTGTAACAATGAGAGAACGGCAGACATCGGGAATCCCTCCATCACGGGTGCCATTAATTTGATAGCACCGCGAAAGAAAGAAACATAGCAAGGGTCGTGCCGCTTGGCATGCAGATACGACAAAGGGCTCCCGAAGGAGCCCTTTGCTTTTTACATCAATAGCTTATTAAGCGAACGGGTGACGCAGAACGATGGTCTCGTTGCGATCCGGGCCCGTCGAAATAATGTCAATCGGCGCACCGATCAGCTCTTCAACGCGCTTGATGTAGGCACGGGCATTGGCTGGCAACTCTTCCAGGGTCTTGGCACCCACGGTCGACTCGCTCCAGCCCGGCACTTCTTCGTACACAGGCTGCAGGCCCACGTAGCTGTCGGCGTCAACCGGGGCAACGTCCTTGCCTTCGGCATCTTTGTAGCCGACGCAGATGTTGATGGTTTCCAGGCCGTCGAGTACATCCAGCTTGGTGAAGCAGATGCCCGAGATGCTGTTCACATCGATCGCGCGACGCAGGATAACGGCGTCGAACCAGCCACAGCGACGAGCACGGCCGGTGGTCGCGCCGAATTCGTGACCTTGCTTGGCCAGGTGAGCACCGACTTCGTCGAACAGTTCGGTCGGGAACGGGCCCGAACCTACACGGGTGGTGTAGGCCTTGGTGATGCCGAGGATGTAGTCCAGGAACATAGGACCAACGCCCGAACCAGTCGCAACGCCGCCAGCAGTGGTGTTGGAGCTGGTCACGTACGGGTAGGTACCGTGGTCGATGTCCAGCAATGAACCCTGGGCGCCTTCGAACATGATGTCCTTGCCGGCGCGACGCAGGTCGTGCAGCTCGGCGGTCACATCCAGCATCAGCGGCTTGAGCAGCTCAGCGTATTCCTTGCACTCGGCCAGGGTCTTGTCGAATTCGATGGCTGGCTCTTTGTAGTAACCCACCAGCATGAAGTTGTGGTAATCCACCAGTTCACGCAGCTTGTCTTCAAAGCGCGGCATGTTGAGCAGGTCGCCCACACGCAGGCCACGACGCGCGACCTTGTCTTCGTAGGCCGGGCCGATGCCGCGACCGGTGGTGCCGATCTTCAGCTCGCCACGGGCCTTTTCACGGGCCTGGTCCAGCGCGACGTGGAAGGACAGGATCAGCGGGCAGGACGGGCTGATACGCAGGCGCTCGCGCACCGGTACGCCTTTCTCTTCCAGCTTGGTGATCTCGCGCAGCAGGGCATCCGGTGCAACCACGACGCCATTGCCGATCAGGCACTGCACGCCTTCGCGCAGGACGCCCGACGGGATCAGGTGCAAGACGGTTTTTTCGCCGTCGATGACCAGGGTGTGGCCAGCGTTGTGACCGCCTTGGTAGCGCACTACGGCGGCAGCATGTTCGGTCAGCAGATCAACGATCTTGCCTTTGCCCTCATCACCCCATTGGGTGCCCAGGACTACGACATTCTTACCCATAACACTTGTCCTCATTCGCGCAAACTTGGTGCCGGCGATGGCCGGCAGGAAAACTCAAGAAGCCAGTGGCGATACTTGCCAAAGCCCGTTCTGCAGAATCAATTGCCGGTCGCAGTCCGCTTCACGGGCGGCGGCCAATGGCTGCCCAGGCAATGCCTGGACAACACGCTGACCCTCACTGCGCAACTGGCAAACCTGCTGCCAGAGTGCTGCGTCCGTACTGTCGGGCATCCAGATGCCACCAGACGGCAGCTCGACCTCAGCACGCCCCAGGGTCACCAGGGTTTTCAAATCGGTGGAAAAGCCGGTGGCCGGACGCGCACGACCGAAATCGGCGCCGATGTCGTCGTAACGACCACCTTGGGCGATGGCCTGGCCAACACCCGGCACAAACACCGCGAACACCACACCAGTGTGGTAGTGGTAGCCGCGCAGCTCGCCCAGATCAAAATACAGCGGCAACTGCGGGAACCGCGCCGACAACCGCTCAGCAATCGCCAGCACGTCATCCAGTGCAGCCAATACCGGCGCCGGCGCCTTGGCCAGGCGCTCACGTGCAGCCACCAGCACTTCACGGCCGCCACACAGGTTGACCAGTGCACGCAGCATCTCGGCCAGATCCGCAGGCACCCCAGCGGTCAGGGCGATGACTTCATCGATCGCCTTGCGCTGCAGGGCATCGAACAGCTGTTGCTCGGCTTCACCGGACAAACCGGCCGCACGGGCCAGGCCACGGTAGATACCCACGTGACCGAGGTCCATGTGGACATCTGGCACATCAGCCAGTTGCAGCATGGCCAGCATCAGGCTGATCACTTCAACGTCGCTGCTCGGGCTGGCATCACCGTACAACTCCGCGCCCAACTGGATCGGGCTGCGGGAAGACGACAAGGCACGCGGTTGAGCGTGCAGCACGCTGCCGGCGTAGCACAGGCGGCTCGGGCCTTCGCGGCGCAGGGTGTGCGCATCGATGCGCGCCACTTGCGGCGTGATGTCGGCACGGAACCCCATTTGCCGGCCCGATTGCGGGTCGATGACCTTGAAGGTGCGCAGATCCAGGTCCTGGCCCGCGCCGGTCAGCAGGGATTCCAGGTACTCGATATGGGGGGTCACGACAAACTCGTAACCCCAGCTCTGGAACAGATCCAACACCTGGCGACGCGCTACTTCAATGCGCGCAGCTTCTGGTGGCAGTACTTCTTCGATGCCATCTGGCAGCAGCCAGCGGTCTACCGTTGCCATTACGCCATTCCCCTATGATCCGGGCGGCCAGCCCTCGGCCGAGCCTTGAGTGAAGCAGAAAATACCCGCCCTCTGCATAAACCACGCGCAAGAGCGACGTGACGAACGACCTGTTAACGGCCTCGTCGGGCACTTTCCTCGAAAAACCTGTCACGCCTGCCGAATCAAACATGCAGACGCAAAAAAGCCGGGAATTTCCCGGCTGCCGCATCATACACCCGTTTTCTGAAAGGATCACCCCGCCAGGCGTTTTAGCCGCCCGACGGAGTGCGCCCTACAAAATAACGGGCTGGTTACTTGGACTTTTCCAGGTAGCGGAAGAAGTCGCTGCTTGGGTCCAGCACCATGACGTCGGTTTTGTTCGCGAAGCTTTCACGGTAGGCACGCAGGCTACGGTAGAACGCGTAGAACTCCTGGTCCTGGCCATAAGCCTTGGCGTAGATCGCCGCAGCTTGAGCATCACCGTCACCACGGGCCTCTTCAGACTCGCGATAGGCTTCTGCCAGCAGTACACGGCGCTGACGGTCGGCATCCGCACGGATACCTTCAGCCAGCTCGTTACCCTTGGCACGGTGCTCACGGGCCTCACGCTCACGCTCGGTGCTCATGCGCTCGAACACGCTGCGGTTCACTTCCTTCGGCAAATCGATGGCCTTGACCCGAACATCGACAACTTCGATGCCCAGCTCTTTTTCCGCCATCGTGTTCAACGAACGGGTGATATCCGCCATCAGCGCATCACGTTCACCGGACACCACCTCGTGCAGGGTGCGCTTACCAAACTGGTCACGCAGGCCCGACTCCAGACGGCGCGACAAACGCTCGTCGGCAATCTGCTTGAGGCCGGAGGTCGCAGTGTAGAAGCGCTCGGCGTCCTTGACGCGCCACTTGGCGTAGGCGTCAACCATCACGGCTTTCTTTTCCAGGGTCAGGAAGCGCTGTGTCGGTGCATCCAGGGTCATCAGGCGGGCGTCGAACTTGCGCACCTGGTTGACGTAAGGGACTTTCACATGCAGGCCCGGCTGGACATCCGCCTGGACCACGCGACCGAATTGCAGCAGCACCGCACGCTCGGTCTGAGCCACGATGTAGAAGCAGTTCCAGGCAGCGATGACCACGACGACGCCCACAATCAGGGCGGTCAGCGATTTATTGCTCATCAACGACTCTCCCTGGTACGTGTTTGCTGTTGCAGCAAGTCAGCGGCCGCACGGGCGCTCGCTTCATTGGCAGCGGCATTGGAACCGGTGGACGGTGCACTGGAGCTGCTGCGACCACCTTCGATCATCTTGTCCAGCGGCAGGTACAGCAGGTTGTTCTGCCCACCCTTGCTGCCGGTCACGAGGACCTTGCTGGTATTGCTGAAGACTTCCTGCATGGTGTCCAGGTACAGACGCTCACGCGTCACTTCAGGCGCCTTGCGGTACTCGGCGACCAGCTTGGTAAAGCGATCCGCTTCACCCTTGGCACGGGAGACCACTTCGTCACGGTAACCGTTGGCATCCTCGAGGATACGCTGGGCCTGGCCACGGGCTTCCGGCACGACGCCGTTGGCGTAGGTTTCAGCCTGGTTGCGCGAACGCTGTTCGTCTTCGCGGGCGCGGATAACGTCGTCGAAGGCTTCCTGCACTTCACGCGGTGCCGCTGCGCTCTGTACGTTCACCTGGGTGACGGTGATACCGGTGCGATAGGTATCGAGGAAGCGTTGCAGGCGCTCCTTGATTTCGCTGGCCATCAGTTCACGGCCTTCGGTCAGCACCTGGTCCATGGCGGTGGAACCCACCACGTGGCGCAGGGCACTTTCGGTTGCGTGCTGCAGGCTGATTTCCGGCTGATCGACGTTCAGCACGAAGTCCTGCAGGTTGCTGATCTTGTACTGCACGGTCAGCGGCACTTCGACGATGTTCTCGTCTTCGGTCAGCATCTGGCCCTGCTTGGTGTAGGCACGCTCACGCGTGACGTTCTCCATGTACTTCTTGTCGATCGGCGGGAAATAGATATTCAGGCCAGGACCGACAGTCTCGTAGTACTTGCCGAAGCGCAGCACCACGGCTTGCTCCTGCTCGTCCACGACGTATACGGCGCTGTACAGCCATACGGCCGCCAACACGACAAGACCCAGGCCCAGCAGGCCGTAGCCGCCGCCCTTGCTGGTGCGACCACCTTCATCACCACCACGTTTTTTTCCACCACCGAACAACCCATTCAGGCTTTCCTGCAGCTTTCGGAAGGCCTCGTCGAGATCTGGTGGCCCCTTGCGGTCGCCATTATTGCGGCGCTTACCACCCCAAGGATCCTGATTATTCGAGTTGCCACCCGGCTCATTCCAAGCCATAGCGCTCTCCATCTGATAAAGCAAAGACGCACCCACGGCGCGCCGACCAATGCTACAGAATGCCTGCTACTGCGGCACAACCGCTTTCGGAGGCTTTTATTGCAAAGTGTGTTGTTCGATGAACTCTGTCGGTACTACGCCTTCACGGCTGACCAGCCGATTGAGCTCCGAGCGCGGCAATCGAACGGCCAGCAAGCTGACACCTTCTTCGTCGTGTTCTTCTTTCTGTACCGCGCCCAGCTCGAAAAACTGTGCACGCAGTCGAGCAAAACGCTGAGGCAAGCGCAAGGTGCCGACGAACAAATCGCTACCGAGCAATTCGGCAATGGCTTGTTCAAGCAGCTCCAAACCACTGCCATCGCGCGCCGACAGCCAGACCCGCTGGGGCTTGCCGTTCTCGTCGCGCTGGATTTGTGGCTCAACGCCTTCAAGCAAATCGAGTTTGTTATAGACCTCGAGGATCGGCAAGTCCTGGGCGCCAATCTCACCCAGCACGACCATCACCTGTTCAATCTGCAACATGCGATCCGGTTCGGCCGCATCGATCACGTGCAACAACAGGTCGGAATTGCTCGACTCCTCGAGCGTAGACCGGAATGCCTCGACCAGCTTGTGGGGCAGGTGCCGAATGAAACCCACGGTATCGGCCAGGACAATCGGCCCCAGGTCGTCAATATCCAGACGGCGCAAGGTCGGGTCGAGGGTAGCGAACAGTTGGTCAGCCGCGTACACGTCCGATTTGGTCACGTTGTTGAACAGCGTGGACTTGCCGGCGTTGGTATAGCCCACCAGGGACACGGTAGGAATATCGGCACGCGAACGGCCACGTCGCGATTGCTCGCGCTGGCTGCGCACCTTCTCCAGTCGGCCCTTGATCTGACGCAGGCGAACCCGCAGCAGGCGCCGGTCGGTTTCCAACTGGGTTTCACCCGGCCCCCGCATGCCGATACCGCCACCCTGACGCTCAAGGTGAGTCCAACCGCGAACCAGCCGGGTGCTCATATGGTCAAGCTGGGCCAGTTCTACCTGGAGCTTGCCCTCATGGGTACGGGCGCGTTGGGCGAAAATATCGAGAATCAGACCGGTGCGGTCGATCACGCGACACTCGAATACACGTTCGAGGTTACGTTCCTGACTGGGCGTGAGGGTGTGATTGAAGATCACCAGATCGGCTTCTTCGGCATGGACCAGGTCGCGCAGTTCCTCGACCTTGCCGCTGCCAATCAGGAATTTGGCGGTTGGCCGATGACGCGGCACGTTAAAAAACGCAACGGTCTCGGCGCCGGCCGAATTTGCCAACTCCTGAAACTCCTGCGGATCTTCGCGCGCCTCAGGGTCCTGTCCATCCAAGTGAACGAGGATGACTCGCTCACCACCACCGTGGCGCTCAAAGAACAAAGGAGACTCCTATCAGGCGTTACCTGGCTCAGCGTCAGCTGCATCATCACCGGCGGCGCTAGGCAGACGGATTGGACGAACTGGAACCACTGTCGAGATAGCGTGCTTGTAGACCATCTGGCTGACGGTGTTTTTCAGCAGGATCACGAACTGGTCGAACGACTCGATCGTGCCTTGCAGCTTGATACCGTTGACCAGGTAGATGGAAACCCCCACTTTCTCTTTACGTAAAGTATTCAAGTAAGGGTCTTGTAGCGAATGCCCTTTTGACATGTGCCGCACTCCTTTAAGGATCAATAATAAAAAATCGGAAAATAGATAGCTTATGGCCGTCACACCCCCAAGGATAGACGGCAATTGCAAGGACTCAGCTCAATATGGAGACCGTTCCCAAGTATTTCAAGGCGCGTGACAGATTGTCGCTGCCCAGGCTGTCCAACCAGTGCAAATCGCTCCAGCTGCGCAGCCAGGTGAACTGGCGCTTCGCTAATTGGCGCGTGGCAATGATGCCGCGCTCCTGCATTTCGGCTGACGTCAGCTTGCCATCCAGATGATCCCAGACTTGGCGGTAGCCTACAGCACGGATCGAAGGTAACCCTGGATGCAGGTCACCTCTTGACCGCAGTGCTACGACCTCGTCCACAAACCCCTGTTCCAACATAATTGTGAATCTTTGTGCAATTCGTTCATGCAGCACCTGGCGATTTGCCGGAGCGATGGCCAGATTCGCCACAGTATAGGGCAATTGTGACTGTCCAGATGCGCCTGCATCAGCACTTTGCGCAGTTTGTTTCAGCCGCAGTTCAGTCATGGTCTGCCCGCTGACCCGCCAGACTTCCAGGGCGCGACTGAGGCGTTGGGGATCATTGGGGTGAATGCGCGCGGCAGATACCGGGTCAACCGCTGCCAATTGGTCGTGCAGGGCTTGCCAGCCAAGGCGTGCAGCCTCTTCTTCGAGTTCGGCGCGCACCTGGGCATCGGCGGGCGGCATGTCGGCCAGCCCTTCCTGCAAAGCCTTGTAGTAGAGCATCGTGCCGCCCACCAGCAAGGGGATGTTGCCCCGCGCGGTGATTTGCGCCATGGCGGCCAGGGCGTCGGTGCGGAAATCCGCTGCGGAATAGCTCTCGGCCGGGTCGATGATGTCGATCAACCGATGCGGATACTGCGCCAGCAGCGCTTTGGAAGGCTTGGCGGTGCCGATGTCCATGTCCCGGTAAACCAGGGCAGAGTCGACACTGATCAGCTCGCACGGCAGCACTTTGGTGAGCTCGATGGCCAGGTCGGTCTTGCCGGCGGCCGTGGGGCCCATCAGGAAGATCGCGGGGGGCAAGGCACTCATCAACGGCCGCGCAAGAACAGTTTGTCCAGATCATCCAGGCCCATCTGGGTCCAGGTCGGACGGCCATGGTTGCACTGGCCACTGCGTTCGGTGTTTTCCATGTCGCGCAGCAGGCCGTTCATTTCCGGCAAGGCCAGGCGGCGATTGGCGCGGATAGCGCCGTGGCAGGCCATGGTGCCGAGCAGTTCGTTGATGTGTGCCTGGATACGGTCACTGGTGCCGTACTCCATCAAGTCAGCCAATACATCGGCCACCAGCCGGTTGGCTTCGGCCTGCTTGAGCAGCGCGGGAATCTGGCGAATCGCCAGGGTCTCAGGGCCCAGGCGCTGCAACTCGAAGCCCAGTTTCTGGAACACACCATGATGTTCTTCAGCGCAATCGGCCTCACGCTGGCTGACCGCCAGGGATTCCGGCACCAGCAACGGCTGGCCACTCAGGCCTTCGCTGGCCATGGCGATCTTCAGGCGCTCGTACATGATCCGCTCGTGGGCGGCGTGCATGTCCACCAGCACCAGGCCATGGGCATTTTCCGCGAGAATATAGATGCCCTTGAGCTGCGCCAACGCGTAACCCAGCGGTGGGATATCACCGCCACCTTCCGGCAAGGCCACGGCGCCCGGCTCGGCACCTGGCAACGGTGCAAAGAATTCACGATAGGCAGCCTGTGCTTCGGCAACCGGCACGGCCGATTGCGGACGCGGTGTGTATTGGTACTGATAACCCGCTCCCGAGCCAGAGCCCGGCGCCGTATAGCTCGGCTGGGGTTGCGGCGATTGCAGCAGGTTTGCCGCCAGGCTCATTTCGCCCTGAGGGCCAAACTCGCCCGCTTCGGGGCCGCTCGGCCGCACCACCGCCGTCACGATGGGCGCAGACAACTGGTCATCCGGGCGCACATCGCCCAGGGCACGGTGCAAGGTGCCATAGAGGAAGTCATGCACCATGCGCCCGTCACGGAAGCGCACTTCGTGCTTGGTCGGGTGCACGTTGACATCGACCACCGATGGGTCGACCTCGAAAAACAGCACAAAGGTCGGATGCCGACCGTTGAACAGCACATCGCGATAAGCCTGGCGCACCGCGTGGGCCACCAGTTTGTCGCGCACCGCGCGGCCATTCACAAAGAAATACTGCAAGTCCGCCTGGCTGCGGGAGAAGGTCGGCAAGCCCACCCAACCCCACAGGCGCAGGCCGTTGCGTTCGATTTCAATCGGCAGCGCCTGCTCCAGGAACCCCGCACCGCACACTGCCGCGACACGGCGAGCACGCGCGGCGTCGTCGTTGGCTTCGTGCAGGCTAAGGATGGTCTTGCCGTTGTGGCGCAGGTGAAACGCCACATCGAAACGCGCAAGGGCCAGGCGCTTGATGACTTCTTGCAGGTGATCGAATTCGGTTTTTTCGGCCTTGAGGAATTTGCGCCGCGCCGGGGTGTTGAAGAACAGGTCGCGCACTTCCACCGAGGTGCCCACCGGGTGGGCAGCCGGCTGGACCCGAGGCGCCATGTCGCGGCCTTCGGTTTCCACCTGCCAGGCCTGCTCGGCATCACGGGTGCGCGACGTCAGGGTCAGGCGCGCCACGGAGCTGATGGAAGCCAATGCCTCACCGCGAAAGCCCAGGCTCATCACCCGCTCCAGGTCTTCCAGGTCGCGAATCTTGCTGGTGGCGTGACGGGCCAGGGCCAGCGGCAGGTCATCGGAGGAGATCCCACTGCCATCGTCGCGGACGCGCAGCAGCTTGACGCCGCCCTGTTCCACATCGACATCGATACGCTTGGCGCCGGAGTCGATGCTGTTCTCCAGCAACTCCTTGATCACCGAGGCCGGCCGTTCAACGACCTCGCCCGCCGCAATCTGGTTGGCGAGGCGCGGGCTGAGCAATTCAATGCGCGACCCGCTGTTCAAGACTGATTCGCTCATTACTGTGCCGCCAATTCAGTGCCGGGGATGGTCAATACCTGGCCGATTTTCAACTCATCGCTCTTCAGGTTGTTGGCGCTGCGCAAAGACGCGGCCGAGACCTGGAAACGCACGGCCAGCATGGCCACGGTGTCGCCGGGCTGCACGCGATGGTCGCGCGGGCCCTGGGCGATTTTACCCGAGTCGCGCAGCCAGGCAATGTAGGTGCCCGGCGGCGGATTCTGCTGGAAGAACTGGCGCACACCGGCGCTGATAGAACGCGCCAAGGCCTGCTGGTGGCTGGCACTGGCCAGCTTCGAGGCCTCGTTGGCATTGGAGATAAATCCGGTTTCCACCAGGATCGATGGGATGTCCGGCGACTTCAACACCATGAACCCGGCCTGTTCCACGCGCTGCTTATGCAACGAGGTCACCCGGCCGATGTTGCTCAACACCTTCTGGCCGACGTTCAAGCTGGAGGTCAGCGAGGCCGTCATCGACAGGTCAAGCAGTACACCGGCGAGCATCTTGTCCTTGTCATCGAGGGACACGTTGCCGGCCCCGCCGATCAAGTCGGAACGGTTTTCACTGTCGGCCAGCCAGCGCGCGGTCTCGGACGTGGCGCCGCGATCCGACAGGGCAAACACCGAGGCACCGAAGGCCGCCGTCGAAGGCGCGGCGTCGGCATGGATCGAGACGAACAGGTCGGCGCCCTTCTTACGGGCGATTTCGGTACGGCCGCGCAACGGAATGAAGTAGTCGCCGGTACGGGTCAGTTCGGCGCGGTAGCCTTTCATGCCGTTGACCTGGCGCTGCAGCTCACGGGCGATGGCCAGCACCACGTCTTTCTCATGCTGACCGCGCGAACCGGAGGCGCCCGGGTCTTCACCGCCGTGGCCGGCATCGATCACCACGATAATGTCGCGCTTGCCGGCCGGGGCTGGCGGCGGTGGTGGCAGCTTGACCTGGGGTTGGGACGGGTTGACCGGTACGGCCGGCACTGTCGCCACGGCCGGGGTTGGCGCCGGCGGCGGCGCGGCATCGGCGGCGTTGTCGAACAGATCGACCACCAGCCGGTTGCCGTATTGGGCATTTGGCGCCAGGGAGAAGCTTTTCGGGGTCACGACCTTTTTCAGGTCGATCACCACCCGCAGGTCGGTCGGCGTGCGCTGCGCCGAGCGCATGGCGGTAATCGGCGTATTGGCGGTGGACACGTTCAACGGCGCGGCCAGGGTCGCACCATTGATGTCGATCACCAGGCGATCGGGCGCCGTGAGGGTAAAGACACTGTGCTGGACCGGGCCAGACAGGTCGAACACCAGTCGCGTGTTATCCGGCGCTCGCCACAGGCGAACACTCTTCACCTGTGAAGCAGCCAGAGCATTGACAGTCATTGCCGCAAGCAACACCCCTACGACAGCAACCAACGCGCGAAAGCGCATACCTAACCCCACCAATTATTTGAATTCCAAAGCCAGAGCGGCGCACCACGACTCACCGCGCGCACCCTGGGGCAACAACTTCAGCTGACGTCCGTGATCATGCGGCGTAATGGTAATGGTCAGGTCCGGCTTTGGCAAAAAGCCTGTGCCTTTATCTGGCCACTCGATCAGGCACAGCGCGTCTTCATCGAAATAATCACGGATGCCCATGAACTCGAGTTCTTCGGGATCCACCAGGCGGTAGAGGTCGAAGTGAAAAGCCCGCACTGCGCCGATCTCGTAGGGTTCAACCAGAGTGAACGTGGGACTCTTGACCGCCCCCGCGTGGCCCAGACCGCGAATGATCCCCCGGGACAGCGTGGTCTTGCCCGCCCCCAGGTCGCCTTCAAGAAAGATCAGCCCTGACCCGGCCGTGACCTGGGCAATACGCTGACCTAACGCCACCATGGCGTCTTCATCGGCCAGGAAAAGAATTACTTCAGACACGGCGACTGTTCCTCCAGCAATTGACGAATGGCGGGTATCAGGTCGCTGGCGGCCAGCCCGCGACCAAAGCTGCCCTGGCGATCCCCCGCCGTGGCGTGCAACCAGACGGCCAGGCAGCTGGCTTCATAGGCCGGCATGCCCTGGGCCAGCAGCGCACCTACCAGGCCGGCCAAAACGTCACCGAGGCCCGCCGTCGCCATCGCCGGATGGCCTTGGTCACAGCGTGAAACGCGCCCGTCCGGGCTGGCAATCAAACTGCCAGCACCCTTGAGGATAGCCACTGCCTTGAATTTCTGACTCAACGCGCGCGCCACCTTAAGACGGTCGGCCTGAACCTCGGCTGTCGAAATCCCCAACAAGCGCGCCGCTTCCCCCGGATGCGGAGTGATCACGCAATGGGCCGGCAGGCTCACGCTGCCAGTCGCCAGTTGATTGAGCGCATCGGCATCCCAGACCTGCGGCTGCCGTGCATTGGCTGCGACGGACAACAGGCTTTTACCCCAGGCGGCTTCGCCCAGGCCGGGGCCAATGACGATTACCGAGATTTTTTCCAGCAAGCCCATCAACTGGTTGGCAGAGCTCACACCGACGCTCATGACTTCCGGCAAACGGGCCAGCGCGGCCGGCACATGCTCAAGGCGAGTAGCCAGGGACACCATGCCCGCACCACTGCGCAAGGCGCTTTCGGCGCCGAGCAACGCGGCACCGCCAAAGCCCCGGTCGCCGCCAATCATCAGCAGGTGACCGAACTGGCCTTTATGGGCGTCCGGGGAACGCGCAGCCAGTTGCGGCAAATGGCCGTGCAACAAAGGCTGAACGTCGGTTATTTCGTGTTTTGTCTGCGGCATGCGTCTTCAAGCTCCGATGTCTGGCAGAATTATACGCATCTAACCTGTGGTTTCCCGTGTCTCATGCCCGCTATTACCTCCGATCTGCCCGCCCTCGCCCAATCGATCAAAGACTGGGGCCGCGAGCTGGGCTTTCAACAAGTCGGCATCAGCGGCCTGGACCTGGCCGAGCATGAACAACATCTGCAACGCTGGCTCGACGCGGGCTACCACGGCGAGATGGACTACATGGGCGCCCATGGCAGCAAACGCTCGCACCCGGACGAACTGGTGCCGGGTACCCTGCGCGTGGTGTCGCTGCGCATGGATTACCTGCCCGGCGACACGCAGATGGCGCAACTCCTGGCAAAACCGGAAAAAGCCTACATCTCCCGTTATGCCCTGGGCCGCGACTACCACAAGCTGATCCGCAAGCGCGTGCAGCAGTTGGCCGACCGCATCCAGGCGCAGATCGGCCCTTTCGGCTTTCGCGCCTTTGTCGACAGCGCGCCCGTGCTGGAAAAGGCCATTGCCGAACAAGCCGGCCTTGGCTGGATCGGTAAAAACACCCTGGTGCTCAATCGCAAGGCCGGCAGTTATTTCTTCCTCAGCGAACTGTTTGTCGATTTGCCGCTGCCCGTGGATCCCCCCCACGCCACCGAGCACTGCGGCCGCTGCACCGCTTGCCTGGACATCTGCCCGACCAATGCGTTCGTCGGTCCCTATGTACTGGACGCACGACGCTGTATTTCCTACCTGACCATCGAACTCAAGAGCGCAATCCCGGAAGACCTGCGCCCGCTGATCGGCAATCGGGTATTCGGCTGCGATGACTGTCAGATCGTTTGTCCGTGGAATCGTTTCGCGCGACCCACTGCCGAAAGCGATTTCAAGCCACGGCACAACCTGGATAACGCGGAACTGGCGGAGCTGTTCATGTGGGATGAGGATAAATTCCTCAGCAGTACCGAAGGCTCACCGTTGCGCCGTGCCGGTTACGAGCGCTGGCTGCGCAACCTGGCGGTGGGCCTGGGCAATGCGCCGTCGAGCATTCCGGTGCTGGAAGCCTTGAAGGCACGTCGGGATTACCCGTCGGAGCTGGTGCGCGAACATGTGGAATGGGCGCTGAACCAGCACGCATCGCGCTAGTGCACGTCGTCGTTGTAGATGAACTTGGGCATTTCCCAGTGAAACCGGATCGCCAGCAGGCGCAATAGAAAGCCGCTGAACAGGGTCAGTAGAATCGCCTGCTCGCTGGGCAGTTCCAGATAGAGGCACAGCAGGTAGAACCAGGCGGCAAGGAATGACACGCTGGCGTACAGTTCACGGCGGAAGATCAGCGGAATGTCGTTGCAGAAGATATCCCGCAGAATGCCGCCGAAGACGCCGGTGATCACCCCGCTGACCGAGGCCACCAGCATGCCGTGGCCCATTTCCAGGGCGGTCATGCAGCCGATCAAGGTGAACGCGACCAGGCCCACGGCATCCAGCGCGAGGAACAGCGAGCGCAGGCGACGCATCAAGGGTGCGATAAAGATCGTCACCAGCGCCGCGATGGAGGTCAGCACCAGGTATTCCGGGTGCTTGACCCACGTCAGCGGGTAGTGGCCGAGCAATACGTCGCGTACCGAGCCGCCGCCCAATGCCGTCACGCAGGCGATCAGCACCACACCAAACCAGTCCATGCCGCGCCGGCCGGCGGACAACGCGCCGGTCATGGCTTCGGCGGTGATGGCGATGAGGTAGAGCATCAGCAGCATGAAGGCGATCCTTGTAGTGAGCGGGCTTGCCCCGCGCTGGGCTGCGCAGCAGCCCCAAATACTTGGCGATGATATCTATAGGGAGAAATGCGGCAACGGCAGTGGGGCCGCTACGCAGCCCAACGCGGGGCAAGCCCGCTCACCACTGAAAGCCCGGACACGGCAAGAAACCGTTTCAAGCCTTGATGAAATGCTTGCGGTAGTGCTGGAGCTCGGCGATCGACTCGCGAATATCATCCAGCGCCAGGTGGGTGCTGCCTTTATGGAAGCTGTCCTTGACCTCGGGCGCCCAGCGCGCAGCCAGTTCCTTGAGCGTGGACACATCCAGGTTGCGGTAGTGGAAGTAGCTTTCCAGCGCTTTCATATGGGTATAAAGGAAGCGACGGTCCTGGCAGATGCTGTTGCCGCAGATCGGCGACTTGCCCTTGGGCACCCACTTCTCCAGGAAGGCAATGGTTTCGGCTTCGGCTTCGGCCATGCTGATGCGGCTGTCACGCACACGCTGGGTCAGGCCGGAGTTGCCGTGGGTGCGGGTGTTCCACTCGTCCATGGTGGCAAGCACGGCGTCGCTGTGGTGGATGGCGATCACCGGACCTTCGGCCAAGGTGTTGAGGTTGCTGTCGGTGACAATGGTCGCCATCTCGATGATGACGTCGGTGTCTGGGTTCAGACCGGTCATTTCCAGATCGATCCAAATCAGGTTCTGTGGGTTTTGCATGGCTTGATTCTCTTGGCACCTTGGCGTAGCTGCGCAGTTTAGCAGGCGGGGCCGTGCTAGACTCGCGACCGTTTTACCCAACCTTTGCATTATCGACACGGAACACCAATGGCCAAACGCCAGCTCAATCGTCGCCAAAACTGGCGCATCGAAAAGATTCAAGGCGAACGCGCCGCCCGCGCCGCCAAACGTGAATCCTCCGCCGTGGAAGCGCTCGAGGGCGGCGACCTGGGCCCCGAACAGACGGGCCTGGTAATCGCGCACTTCGGTGTGCAGGTCGAAGTCGAGGCGCTGGAAGGCGAACTCGCGGGCCAGGTGTTCCGCTGCCACTTGCGTGCCAACCTGCCTGCGCTGGTCACCGGCGACAAGGTGGTCTGGCGCGCCGGCAACCAGGGCATCGGCGTGATCGTCGCCCAACTGCCGCGCAGCACCGAACTGCGCCGCCCCGACAGCCGTGGCCAGCTCAAGCCGGTAGCGGCCAACGTCGACATGATCGTGATCGTGTTTGCACCGCTGCCCGAGCCCCATGCCAACCTGATCGACCGCTACCTGGTGGCGGCCGAGCATGCCGGCATTCGCCCGTTATTGCTGCTGAACAAATTCGACCTGATCGACGAGCAGAATGCTCCCGCGCTCAACGCGCTGCTGGGGGTCTACCGCACCCTGGGCTACCCGGTGCTGGAAGTCTCGGCCCATCACGGCAATGGCATGGAACAGCTGCAACAGCAGCTGGACGGACGTATCAGCGTCTTTGTCGGCCAGTCAGGCGTGGGCAAATCCTCGCTGGTCAACAGCCTGCTGCCGGAAGTCGATACCCGCGTGGGCCCGCTGTCGGAGCTGTCCGGCCAGGGCACCCACACCACCACCACGGCGCGGCTGTTCCACTTCCCGGGCGGCGGTGAGTTGATCGACTCCCCGGGTATCCGTGAATTCGGCCTCGGTCACGTTAGCCGCAGCGACGTGGAAGCGGGCTTTATCGAATTCAACGACCTGATCGGCACCTGCCGCTTCCGCGATTGCAAACACGATCGCGAGCCGGGCTGCGCCCTGCTCAAGGCCCTGGAAGACGGCCGCGTGCAGCAGCAGCGAATGAACAGCTATCGATCGATTATTGCGAGCTTGCCGGAAAGCAGTTACTAAACAACCAACAAGGCCGCGATGATCGCGGCCTTGTTGTTTATGGCTTATGAACCTGTCGCAGGTACCGTAGGGTCTTTCACCCCACCATCATCAAACAGGTTCAGCTTCTGCCGCAGCTCATGGGCCGGCAATGGCTCCTGGCCGGGCGGAATGGCGTTCGGGTCGGCCGGGACTTCACCTGGCGCACCCGCCCCTGAGGTTGGGACCGGTGGTGGTACAGGCTGGTCACCTTCAATCGCACGCTGGGCCTTTTTGGTCAGCACCACGATATCGATGCGGCGGTTGATCGGGTTGAACGGATCCTTGGGATCAAACAGCTGCGAGGACGCAAAGCCCACCACCCGCGCCACTTGCGGGTCGGGGTAGCTGCCGGCCACCAGCGCACGACGCGCGGCGTTGGCACGGTTGGCGGAAAGCTCCCAGTTGCCGAAGTCACCCTGGCCCGCGTAAGGCTTGGCATCGGTGTGGCCGCTGATGCTGATCTTGTTCGGCACCGCCTTGATGGTGTCGGCCATGGCCAGCAGGATGTCTTCAAAGTACGGTTTCAAACGCGCGCTGCCAGAGTCGAACATCGGCCGGTTGGCGGCGTCGGTGATCTGGATACGCAAGCCATCCGGGGTGATCTCGAACGAAATCTGGTCCTTGAACTTCAGCAGTTGCGGGTTTTCCTCGACCTTGTTCTGCAACTCTTGCAGCAACAGCTCAAGACGTTCCTGCTCGACCTGCTCGGCCATGGCTTCGACGGTATCGCGCTCGATCGGGATTTTTTCCTGCGGTGCTTCGGTCTTGACTTCCGGGTTGATGGTGCGCTCAGGCGCCAACTGCGGCGAACCGCCCAGGTCGATCACAAAGGGCGTGCCGCTTTCCGAGAAGCCAATCGGGTCTTTGAAGTAGCCGGCGATGGCGATCTTCTGTTCGGGCGTGGCGGTGGACATCAGCCACAGCACCAGGAAGAACGCCATCATCGCCGTGGCAAAGTCGGCGAAGGCGATTTTCCAGGCACCGCCATGGTGCCCCGCAGCGAAGCGCTTGACGCGCTTGATGATTATCGGCTGGTTGTTTTCCATGGCTTAGCGACCGCGAACCGCTTGTTCCAGCTCGGCGAAACTTGGGCGATGCTTCGGGTACAGCACCTTGCGACCGAACTCCACCGCCAACGAAGGCGGCATGCCGGAAGCGGACGCCACCAGGCTGGCCTTGATCGATTCGTACAGGTTGATTTCTTCCTTGGCGTCGTGGGCCAGGGAGGTCGCCAGCGGGCCGAAGAAGCCGTAGGCCGCGAGAATACCGAAGAAGGTACCCACCAGCGCCGCACCTACGTGCATGCCGATAGCCGCCTGGTCACCTTCCCCCAGGGAAGCCATGGTTACCACGATACCCAGTACCGCCGCGACGATACCGAAGCCGGGCATGCCGTCGGCCACACCGGTCACGGCATGGGAAGGATGCTCCAATTCTTCCTTGAGGCTGAACAATTCCATGTCGAACAGGCCTTCAAGCTCATGGGGAGCCATGTTGCCGGAGGACATGATGCGCAGGTAGTCGCAGATGTAGGCGGTCATGCGCTCATCTTTGAGCACGGCCGGGTACTTGGCGAAAATCGGGCTGGCCGCGGCGTCTTCGATGTCGGCCTCGATGGCCATCATGCCTTCGCGGCGGCTCTTGTTGAGGATCTCGTAAACCAGGCCCAGCACTTCCAGGTAGAACGTGTGGGTGAAGCGCGAACCGAACATGCTCAGCGACTTCTTGATCACGTGCATGGTCATGTAGCCGGGGTTCGCCTGCAGGAAGGCGCCCAGTGCCGCACCACCGATAATCATCACCTCGAAAGGCTGGATCAGTGCCGCAATTTTACCGTGGGACAGGACGTAGCCGCCGAGCACGCTCGCGAAGACGACGATAATGCCGATAATTTTAGCCATAGGAGATGAGTACTTGCGCCGTCGGGTTCATGGACATATTTGGGGGAACTGGAAAACTCTTGTTCTACTTATCGGCAAAACTGCGCCAGACTATAGCCCGTTAAGGCGAAAAGCCAGTTCGGCCCGCTCCGGGTGTGTTGACCGCAAGTGATGATCGCGCCCCAATCATGGCTAATGAAACGACAGTCCCAACTGCAAAACCTGCTTCTCTAGCCGCTTGGATCAAGCGCCTGGACGAAGTGCTGCTGCCTGTTCCACAGGCCAGCCATGACCGCGTGTGCAAAGCCATCCGCGATAGCCGCAGTTCGTTGCGGGATATTGCCGAGCTGATGCAAGACAGCCCGGCCCTCGTACTCAGTGTCATGCGCGAGGCCAACAGCCACACCCATGGCAGCCTGACGGCGCCGGCGGAAAACCTCGAAGTGGCGCTTAACCGCCTGGGCCTCAAACGCGCCGAGGAACTGCTGGCACGCCTGCCGTCAGTGCCGGCCCCTGAAATTCCCGTAGCGCTGCGCCAGTTGCTGCTGGTCAGCCAGCACGCCTCGCAACAAGCCAATGGATTGTTCGGCAGTCGCCTGGCGCGGCTGTGGCAGGACATTCATTGGGGCAGCCTGCTGTTTCTTTCACCGCTGTGGCCGATGGCCGTTGCCTACCCCAAGCTCCTGGAAGAATGGGAACTGCGGGTCATCCACAAGGGCGAGTCGGCACGCAAGGTCGAACAGGCATTGTTCGGCGTGCGCCTGCTGGACCTGTGCCTCGGCCTGACCGAGACCTGGCACCTGCCGATCTGGGTATCCCAGGGGTATACCTTGCTGCGGACCGAGCAGCGCTTACTGGTCAAGGCCCTGCACATCGCCCGCGAAGACGACCCTCTTCGTCACCAGCAATTGCTCGACGCCGATCCCAACCTGCGCCGCTGGTTGAATCAGCCGGCCAATACGGTGCTGCTGGCCAACGGCCTGGCGATGTCGGCCCAGGAGTCCTGGACCTGCCCGCACACCCAGCGCTGGCAATACCTCACCGCGCTGTACCTGCAACAGCCCCTGGGCGAAGTGCAGCAACAGGTGCACCAGCAAGCCGTCACCAGTGCCCGCGACACCTTGATGCCCGACCTCTGGCACCCGGCGCTGTCGCTGATCTGGCCGTGGCATGTGCACAAGATTCATCGCGGCCTGCTGCCCGCGCCACCGCCCACCGCCGAAGCCCTGGCTGTCTGGCGCAAGCGTTGTACCGAACTGCTGGTAGAGCCGAGCCGCTTTGCCAACGCCATGCATTTGACCACGTGCGCCAAGGAAGCCCTGGTGGCCAGCGGCATGCAGCGCGTCATGCTGTTCATGGCCGATCGTGCCCTGAGCACCTTGCGCGTACATCAGGCCGACGGCCTGCCGAAGGACGCCGCCAACCTGAGCCTGGATGTGGTCAACAGTACGCTGCTGCAGCGCCTGCTGGAAAAGTCCGCTCAGGTGCGCCTCACACCGGAAAACCACGCCCAGTTCTCGGCACTGCTGCCACCGATCCTGCGCCGCTTGTTCAGCGGCGAGCACCTGTTGTTGCGGTCCATGAGCTGCAACGGGCGCGTGGTGATGGTGATGATCGCCGACCAGGGCGGCGGGCCGTTCTCGGAAACCACCGTGCAGGCCTTCGGTAAAACCGCCCAATGCATCGAGAAAGCCCTGCACAGCTTTACCAACCGCAGCGCTTGATGCTTGCGCTACAATCGCCGTCCTTTAATCGCCAACATTTGTGCCCAGGAGACCTCACATGCCTGACTTCTCTGGCTTGCCGCTGGTGATCGAGTCCAGTGACCTGCTCGCTCAACTGGATGCCGAACACCTGATTCTGGTGGACCTCACCAGTGCCGCCCGCTACGCCGAAGGGCACATCCCCGGCGCGCATTTCGTTGACCCCAAGCGCACCCAGCTGGGCCAGGCGCCGGCACCCGGCCTGCTGCCCGGCAAGGCCGAGCTTGAGAAACTGTTCGGCGAACTGGGCCACACGCCCGACGCCACCTACGTGGTCTATGACGACGAAGGCGGGGGCTGGGCCGGGCGTTTCATCTGGATGCTCGATGTGATCGGCCACCAGAAATACCACTACCTGGATGGCGGCCTGCTGGCGTGGCTGGAGGGCAAGCACCCGCTCTCCACCGACGTGCCCGCCCCGGCCGGCGGCCCGGTCAGCCTTACGCTGCACGATGGCCCCACCGCCACCCGCGAATACCTGCAAAGCCGTCTTGGGGCTGCCGACCTGGGCATCTGGGATGCCCGTGGCCCGCTGGAATACTCCGGCGAGAAAGTCCTCGCGGCCAAAGGCGGCCACATCCCCGGCGCGGTGAATTTCGAGTGGACTGCCGGCATGGACAAGGCGCGCAACCTGCGCATTCGCCGCGACATGCCGCAGATCCTCGAAGACCTCGGGCTGACCAAAGACAAAGAAATCATCACCCACTGCCAGACTCATCATCGCTCTGGCTTCACCTACCTGGTGGCCAAGGCGCTCGGTTATCCGCGAGTCAAAGGTTATGCCGGTTCCTGGGGCGAATGGGGCAACCACCCCGACACCCCCGTCGAGATTTAAGGTTTAAGGACAGTCAATGAAAAAGCAGTTGTTTATTCTCAGCCAGTACCTGCTGCCGCACCACCTGCTGTCGCGGTTGGCCGGCTGCATCGCCGAGTGCCGCGTGCGCTGGTTCAAGAATGCCTTCACCACATGGTTCGCCAAGCGCTATCAAGTGGACATGTCCCAGGCCCTGGTAGAAGACGTGACCGCTTACGAGCACTTCAACGCCTTCTTCACCCGCGCCCTGAAAGACGGTGCCCGCCCACTGGACCAGACCCCTGGCGCAGTATTGAGCCCAGCCGATGGCGCAGTCAGCCAGCTTGGCCCCATCGAGCACGGTCGTGTGTTCCAGGCCAAAGGCCACAGCTTCAGCGTGCTGGAACTGTTGGGCGGCGATGCAGCGGTCGCTGCGCCGTTCATGGGCGGCGATTTCGCCACCATCTACCTGTCGCCGAAGGACTACCACCGGGTGCATATGCCTCTGGCCGGTACCCTGCGTGAAATGGTCTACGTGCCTGGGCGGATTTTCTCGGTGAACCAGACCACCGCCGAAAACGTGCCGGAGTTGTTCGCGCGTAACGAGCGCGTTGTCTGCCTGTTCGACACCGAACGCGGCCCGATGGCCGTGGTATTGGTCGGTGCGATGATTGTGGCGTCGATTGAAACCGTATGGGCCGGCCTGGTGACTCCGCCGAAGCGCGAGCTGAAAACCTTCCGCTATGACGAAGCTGCCCGCGCGCCGATTCACCTGGAGAAGGGTGCGGAACTGGGTCGCTTCAAGTTGGGCTCCACTGCGATCGTGCTGTTCGGGCCGGATCAGGTGAAGTGGGCAGAGGAACTGGTGGCAGGTTCGCCGGTGCAGATGGGCCAAGGCATCGCGTTACCTAAAGCCTGACGCCGAACCCAATGTGGGAGGGGTTTGCTCCCTCCCACATTTAGTCAGTTACAACTGACCGTCGCGGTCGCGAAAACCCAGCAGATACAGCACGCCATCCAACCCCAGGGTAGAAATCGCCTGCTTGGCCGATTGCTTGACCAATGGCTTGGCACGGAATGCCACACCCAAACCGGCAATTGCCAGCATCGGCAGGTCGTTGGCGCCATCACCGACCGCGATGGTCTGCTCCAGACGCAAACCTTCCTTGTGGGCCAGCTCCTTCAGCAGGTCCGCCTTGCGCTGCGCATCGACAATCGGCTCAACCGCGACGCCGGTCACCTTGCCATCCACCACTTCCAATTCGTTGGCGAACACATAGTCGATGCCCAGCTTGGCCTGCAATTGCTTGGCGAAGTAGGTGAAGCCACCCGACAGGATTGCCGTCTTGTAGCCCAGGCGCTTGAGTTCGGCAAACAGGGTTTCGGCGCCTTCGGTCAGGCGCAGCGACGCGCCGATGGAGTCCAGCACGCTGACATCCAGGCCCTTGAGCAAAGCCAGGCGCTCCTTGAAGCTGGCGCGAAAATCCAATTCCCCGGCCATGGCGCGCTCGGTGATTTCGGACACCTGCTCACCCACGCCGGCCGCCTTGGCCAGTTCGTCGATGACTTCGGCTTCGATCAGCGTGGAGTCCATGTCGAACACCGCCAGGCGGCGGTTGCGGCGGAACAGCGAATCTTCCTGGAAGGCGATATCGACATTCAGTTCCTGGGCCACGCTGAGGAATTCGGCGCGCAGGGCTTGCGGGTCGGCCGGCTCACCGCGCACGGAGAACTCAATGCAGCCCTTGCCCTTGTCGGCCGGGGTGTCCAATGGCATGCGCCCCGACAGACGGTCGATATGGTCGATGTTCAAACCATACTGCGCGGTAATGGAGCTGACGCGCTGCAGCTGTTCGGCGGTGACCTTGCGGGTCAGCAGCGTCACGATATGGCGCTTCTTGCCCTGGCCGGCCACCCACTGCTGGTAATCCGCTTCGGACACCGGGGTGAAACGCACCTGCTGATCGAGCTTATACGCCGTAAACAGGATGTCCTTGAGCACCGATGAGGCCTGCTCGGTGCTGGGGATTTCCACCAGGATGCCGAACGACAACGTGTCGTGGATCACCGCCTGGCCGATGTCGAGAATGTTCACACCACCCTGGGCCAGAACGCCGGTAATGGCTGCGGTAAGACCTGGGCGGTCTTCACCAGTGATGTTAATCAGGACAATTTCGCGCAAGGCGCACCCCCAGGCTGGAAAAAAACCGCATTCTACCCACTTTCAGTGACCATCGGGCACAGCCAGCGCTTTGCCGGTCTTGGGCCTGTCGCTATACTGCGCGTCAACTTCACGGACCAAGAGCCGAGCTCAAGTGAACCGGCCCACGCCAGTAAAAACCGACAACTTCTTCCTGCTGATCTTCCGGGCACTGCGCCACCGCCGTGTACCGATCGCATTACGCATCGCCAGCCATAACGTGATCCTGGTCGCATTGGCCCTGGTGATCTACGCCTGCGTGATGGGTTTGCAATTCAAGCAGGCCATGCACGAGCAAGCCGACGCCCTGGGCGAGAGCCTGACCACGCAGACCGCCACTTCGGCGACTGAGCTGCTGGTGTCCAACGACATCCTCAGCCTCAACGTGCTGCTCAACAACCTGACCAAGAACCCGCTGGTGGCCCACGCCGCTATTTATAGTGTGGACAACCGCATCATGGCCGAAGCCGGGCAGCGCCCGAAAAACGGCCTGCTGGGCGAAGCCGAAGGCCTGTACCAGAGCAATATCACGTTTCAGGATGTGAAGGCCGGCCAACTGCGTATCAGCCTCGACATGCAGCAGTTCCAGCAGCCGATGACCATCAGCCTGCAAAGCATGGGCATCCTCAGCGCCATCCTGCTGGCATTGGCCCTGGCCCTGAGCCTGCGCCTGGGCCGGCATATCTCCACGCCGCTCATGCAACTGCGCATCTGGCTGCGGGACATCGACGAGCACACCCCGGCTACCGACCGCCAGGATGAAATCGGCGACCTTGCCCGCCAGCTGCACGCCAGCTTCGCCCCGGAACCGGTGGTGCCCGAAGTCGAGCCAGAGCCTGAATACGACGACACCGATTACGACGAAGAGCCCGAGTTCGAAGTGCGCAACCTGCGTGACCCGGGCTTCGACGAGCGTCCGCCGGTGGCGGGCCTCAAGCCGGCACCGCGCCATGCCTTCAAGGCCGAAGAAGACGAGCTGGACGATGAAGACCCCTTCGCCGACCTGCGCGATACGTCAGCCGACAGCCCCGCAATCGCCCCCAAGGCGGCGCCGGTACGCAGCAGCGAGCCGCAGTACAGCGCTGTGCTCGCCGTGCAATTGGGCGCCCAGGACCAATTGCGTCGCCTGCCCCGCGCACGCCTGACCGAACTGCTGGAGCGCTACCGCGACTGCCTCGACCAGGCCGCCTCGCTGTACCAGAGCGAACTGCACACCCTCAACGACGGCAGCACGCTGATGCTGTTCCACAGCGAAGACAGCGGCGAAGACTACCTGACCAATGCGATTTGCTGCGGTGAGTTGCTGCGCGCCCTGGGCCATGAACTGCAGATCGAAGTCGCCGACAGCGGCATCACCCTGCAACTGCAACTGGGCCTCACCGTGGGCGACGACCTGTTCGGCATGAGCCAGATCGACCTGCTGCTGACTGAAAACGCCCAGGACGCACTGGCCTTGTCCCAGCACAGCCGCAACCTGCTGCTGGTGGAGCGCAAGATCAGTGAAGACACGCTGATCCGCCAACGCGCGCGTATCCGCCCGATTGCCAGCCCCGAGGGGGCAAGCTGCGTGGAACGGTTGATGGAGCCGTATCCATCGATGCTGGAACGGCAGTTGGCGCGGATGCATGAGACCCGCTCCAAGCCCTGAAGCACACCGCCGGACTAATGTCTCCTGTAGGAGCGAGCTTGCTCGCGAAAAACGTCAACGATAACGCGTTGTTCCTGAATGAACGCGGCGCCTGTGAGTTTTTCGCGAGCAAGCTCGCTCCTACAAAAAGCATTAGGGCTTGCCCCCTCCTACATTTGGATCTCAACAAGCCTCAAGTCATTCGCAGATAAGCAAAAAGGCCCGCTGAATCAGCGGGCCTTTTGTTTATCTTCGATTCAGATCAGAACCTGAACACTTCCATATCCGTACGGATCGGCGTAGCCATCGGCATCTTCGGCTTTTGCGGCTCTGCCGGCTTGGCCTGTACCGGGGCCGCCTTACGGGGCGCCTCGGCGATGGGTGGCTGGTTGGCCAATGGCTTGAGGGCCACCGACAACTGCTGCGCCAATTGCTGCAGCAGCACGCCCTGGGCCTGAACCTGGGACGCGGTGGTGCCGGCATGTTCTTCCTGCAGGTGCACGATGCGGTTATCACGCACCTGGCCGCGACGGTCGATCAAGCGCCATTGCGCATCGAGGATCGCCGGTTGCGATTTACCGGAGTCGAGCCGGGTAATGGTCAGCAAGACCTGCACATCCGGGCTGAAGCCGGTTGGCGCGGGCGCCAGGACCACACGCTGGCTGTCCAACTGACCGGCCACCTGGCGCAACATCAGCTGGTTGATGTCAGACGATAAACTGCCTGCCCAACGACCATCGGTGGAACCTTGCAGGCTTCCATCGTTCTGACGTTGCAGCAGGGTTTCGCGTTGCAGGTAGTCGGCGACGACCACCGGCCCGAGCAAAACGGCCATGCCAGCGGTCTGGGCTGGCTGAGCTGGACTTCCGCTGTCCAGCTGGTACAGCGACACAGGCTGGTGTGTGCTGCAACCCGCCAACCCCAAAAGGCCAGCGAGCATCAAAAATAGAGGAACGCGTGGAGCAGTCATCATCCCATCCAGGTGGCTGCCACAAGGCGAACCACAATGTAATACTAAAAATAACCTAAACACGCTCGGCCACGCCGGCGCTGGAAAGGCCATATCATCCGTGAATATGCGCCATGACTCCAGCGCCAAAGCGTCGATCTACGCTTTAAATCGTAGATCGAGGGCTCTAATACGCCTTAAACCGGCGTCTCCACCAGCAAAGCATCCACACGCTGGAAGCCGCGGGGCAGTTTATTACCGCGACGACCACGCTCGCCCTTGTAATGCTCGAGGTCGTCAGGACGCAAGGACAGCGTGCGCTTGCCGGCCTGGAGCACCAGGGTGGCACCTTCCGGGATCACCGCGATGTCGGTCACGTACTCTTCGCGACTGGCCACCCGCTCGCCGGGAATACCAATAATCTTGTTGCCCTTGCCTTTGCCCAACTGCGGCAGATCGCTGATCTTGAACACCAGCAAGCGCCCTTCGGTGGTCACCGACGCCAGCCAGTTGCCTTCGCGGTCTTCCACCGGACGCGGCAGGATGACCTTGGCGTTGTTCGGCAGGCTCAACAATGCCTTGCCCGCCTTGTTCTTGGCCTGCAGGTCTTCACCCTTGACCACGAACCCGTAGCCCGCGTCGGAAGCGATCACATACAGCGAATCGTCATCCGGCAGCAGCACACATTCAAAATTCGCCCCAAGTGGCGGCGTCAGGCGACCGGTCAACGGCTCGCCCTGCCCCCGCGCCGATGGCAAGGTATGGGCCGGCACCGAATAACTGCGCCCGGTGGAGTCAATAAACACCGCAAACTGGTTGGAACGCCCGGCGGCGGCAGTCTTGAAGCCATCACCGGCCTTGTACGACAGGCCAGTGGCGTCAATATCATGCCCTTTGGCTGAACGAACCCAACCCTTTTCCGACAGAACGACGGTAATTTTCTCGTTCGGCAGCAGTTCGGTCTCTGTCAGCGCCTTGGCTTCGGCACGCTGCACGATTGGCGAACGGCGGTCGTCGCCATAGGTTTCGGCGTCCTTGATCAACTCGCTGCGCACCAGCTTCTTCAGCTTGGCTTCGCTGCCCAGCAGGGCTTGCAGCTTGGCTTGCTCCTTGAGCAGCGCGTCCTGTTCGTCGCGCAGCTTCATCTCTTCCAGGCGTGCCAACTGACGCAAGCGGGTGTCGAGGATGTAGTCGGCCTGGATCTCGCTCAGCTCGAAGCGCGCGATCAGCTCGGCTTTCGGGTGCTCGGCGGTACGGATGATGTGGATCACTTCATCCAGGTTGAGGTAGGCAATCAGCAAGCCGTCCAACAGGTGCAGGCGCCGTTCGACCTTGTCGAGGCGGAACTGCAGGCGGCGGCGTACGGTTTGTATCCGGAACTCCAGCCACTCGACCAGCAGGTTGCGCAGGTTCTTCAACTGCGGCTTGCCGTCCAGGCCGATGATGTTGACGTTGACCCGGTAGCTGGACTCCAGGTCCGTGCTGGCAAACAGATGTTGCATCAGCACTTCGTGGTCGACCCGGCTGTTGGTCGGGATGATCACGATGCGGCAGGGGTTTTCGTGGTCGGACTCGTCACGCAGGTCAGCGACCTGGGGCAGTTTCGATGGCTTGGCCTGCATCAGCGCAGCAATCTGCTCCAGCACCTTGGCACCGGACACCTGGTGCGGCAGGGCGGTGACGATAATGTCGCCGTCTTCGATGTGATACACGGCACGCATGCGCACCGAGCCCTTGCCGGTTTCGTACATCTTCAGCAGGTCGGCGCGCGGCGTGATGATTTCCGCTTCGGTCGGGTAATCCGGGCCCTGGATATGCTCGCACAGCTGTTCGACCGTGGCCTTGGGCTCATCCAGCAAGCGTACGCAGGCGGTGGCGACTTCGCGCAGGTTATGCGGAGGTACGTCGGTGGCCATGCCGACCGCGATGCCGGTGGTGCCATTGAGCAGGATATTCGGCAAACGTGCGGGCAACACCAGGGGCTCGTCGAGAGTGCCGTCAAAGTTCGGCCCCCAGTTAGCGGTACCCTGGCCCAGTTCGCTGAGCAACACCTCCGAATAGCGCGACAGGCGCGCCTCGGTGTAACGCATGGCCGCGAAGGACTTGGGATCATCCGGCGCACCCCAGTTACCCTGGCCGTCGACGAGGGTGTAGCGGTAGCTGAACGGCTGGGCCATCAGCACCATGGCTTCGTAGCACGCCGAATCGCCGTGTGGGTGGAACTTACCGAGCACGTCACCGACGGTACGCGCCGACTTCTTGTGCTTGGAATCGGCGTCCAGGCCCAACTCACTCATGGCGTAGATGATGCGCCGCTGTACGGGCTTGAGGCCGTCGCCGATATGCGGCAAGGCACGGTCCATGATCACGTACATGGAGTAGTTGAGGTAGGCATTTTCGGTGAAGTCAGCCAGCGACCGGCGTTCTACGCCATCTAAGCTGTCTGCGAGGATGTCACTCATGCGGGCCTCATCATTGTTTGGTAAGGCGCAGCGGAAATGCCGCCGCGCCGGATCGATTCAAAAAAGTAGCGGCTCATGGCTGGGCGCTCCAGCCGCCGGCGGGGGCGGCGAAACGATAGACCATGGGGCGTTTTTCCCCATCGGCGCGAGGGCCGAAATTATTGTCGATGCCCAGCCAGGCACCGTCTGCGTCCACCACCAGGGCTTCGGCCAGGCCATAGGGCTGGGCGTAACGCCGCTCGGGCGTCAGGGTTTCGTCGGCGAACGACCAGCACAGCTCGACCTTGGCCGTGACCGTGTCGCGCCGGCAGATCTGGAACGCATTGCGCTCCAGGGTAAACAGCTTGCCGTTGAACAGTGACAGATCGGCGAAATCCTTGGACACCGCCTTGGCACCGACGAACTTGGCCGGCTGCATCTCCTGGCCGGCCTCGCTCAGCAACACGCAAGGGCCGTCGCAATCCCACAGGCTTTGCGGGCGCTTGATGGAGATAAGGCCGCGCCGCTCACGCTCCGCAGCCAGCCAGATCTGATTGCCCTCGGGGTTGATTGCCAGGCCTTCGAACAACGCATTGAAGTGCAGCAACATGCCACTGGCCCGGGCTTCACGCACCATGCCCGGGGCGATCTTCAACCATTCAGGCGCACCGTTCACCGGCACTTGCAGCACCGCCGCATGGGCTTCGCTGACAATGTAGCGATTGCCGGCGGCATCGCAGGTGATGCCTTCGAAATCCAGGTCGCCGCCGCGAATGAACGACGCAGCCTTGGTGCGTGAACGCAGCCCCCAGGGCAACCCGGATTCCGGCACCGGCGGCACATCGATGCTTACCGCCTCGGCTTGCCAGGTCGGCATACGGGTATCGAGACGGTAGATCTGGTCGTCATCACGATCGGAAACCGTCCACAGCTCCTTGCCACACAGCGCCAGGCCCGAGAGGTTCCCGCCGCGCATGCCGTCCACCGGGTGTTCGGACACCAGCTTGAGCTCAGCCACGGGCGCGGCAACTACCGAAGTGGCCACCAGCCCGCTCAACATCAGGATCGCCAGGGCGAAACCTGTGCGCATCAGCCCAGGACCTCGGCGAGGTTGCCTTTGGATTCCAGCCAGGACTTGCGGTCCGGCGCGCGTTTCTTCGCCAGCAGCATGTCCATCATTTCCGAGGTGGCGGCGAAGTCTTCCAGGGTCAACTGCACCAGGCGCCGGGTGTTGGGGTCCATGGTGGTCTCACGCAGTTGCGGCGGGTTCATTTCACCCAGGCCCTTGAATCGCGTGACCTGCGGCTTGCCACGCTTCTTCTCGGCCACCAGGCGGTCGAGAATGCCATCGCGCTCGGCTTCGTCCAGGGCGTAGAAAATCTCCTTGCCCAGGTCGATCCGGTACAGCGGCGGCATGGCGACGTAGACGTGACCGGCATCCACCAACGGACGGAAGTGCTGCACGAACAACGCGCACAGCAGGGTCGCAATGTGCAGGCCGTCGGAGTCGGCGTCGGCGAGGATGCAGATCTTGCCGTAGCGCAGCTGGCTCATGTCGGCTGCGCCTGGGTCGACGCCGATGGCCACGGCAATGTTGTGCACTTCCTGGCTGGCGAGGACTTCGCTGCCATCGACTTCCCAGGTATTGAGGATCTTGCCGCGCAACGGCAGGATCGCCTGGAACTCCTTGTCCCGCGCTTGCTTGGCGGAACCACCGGCGGAGTCACCTTCGACCAGGAACAGCTCGGAGCGCATCGGGTCCTGCCCGGCGCAATCGGCCAGCTTGCCCGGCAATGCCGGGCCCTGGGTAATACGCTTGCGCTCGACCTTCTTGCTGGCCTTGAGGCGACGGCCGGCGTTGTTGATCGCCAGTTCCGCCAGGGCCAGGCCCAGCTCCGGGTGCTCGTTGAGCCACAGGCTGAAGGCATCCTTGACCACACCGGAGACAAACGCCGCCGCTTCGCGAGACGACAGGCGCTCCTTGGTCTGGCCGGAGAACTGCGGCTCCTGCATTTTCATCGACAGCACGAACGCAATGCGCTCCCACACGTCTTCCGGCGCCAGCTTCACGCCACGGGGCAGCAGGCTGCGGTATTCACAGAATTCGCGCATGGCATCCAGCAGGCCCTGGCGCAAACCGTTGACGTGGGTGCCGCCCTGGGCGGTGGGGATCAGGTTGACGTAGCTTTCCTGCACGCTGTCGCCGCCTTCGGGCAGCCACAGCAGCGCCCAGTCGACGGCTTCCTTGTTGCCGGCCAGGCTGCCGCAGAACGGCTCATTGGGCAGGCGCTCGAAATCGCTGACGGAATCTTCCAGGTAGGAGCGCAGGCCGTCTTCGTAATGCCACTCGACTTTCTCACCAGAGCCTTTGTCTTCAAAGGTCACCAACAGGCCCGGGCACAATACGGCCTTGGCCTTGAGCACGTGCTTGAGGCGGCTGATGGAGAATTTCGGCGAATCGAAGTACTTAGGGTCCGGCGCGAAGTACACGCTGGTGCCGGTATTGCGCTTGCCGACGGTGCCGATGACCTGCAGGTCGGTGGCTTTGTAGCCATCGGCGAAGGTCATCTCGTACTCGTTGCCGTCGCGCTTGACCTTGACCCGCACCAGCGTGGACAGGGCGTTGACCACGGAAATACCCACACCGTGCAAGCCACCGGAGAACTGGTAGTTCTTGTTGGAGAACTTGCCGCCGGCGTGCAGCTTGGTGAGGATCAGCTCGACGCCCGACACACCCTCTTCCGGGTGAATGTCCACCGGCATGCCGCGACCATCGTCGGACACTTCCAGGGAGTGGTCGGCGTGAAGAATGACGTGCACCGACTTGGCGTGCCCGGCCAAGGCTTCGTCGACACTGTTGTCGATGACTTCCTGGGCAAGGTGGTTCGGCCGACTGGTGTCGGTGTACATGCCGGGGCGTTTGCGCACCGGGTCGAGGCCCGAGAGGACTTCGATGGCGTCGGCGTTATAAGAGCTAGCGCTGGGAGTGGCCATGGGGTCTCGTCGTGAGTCGTTCGATTAAAAAGTGACCTGCGGCTTTACAGTGCTGCAAAGTCGAAGGATTGATACTGATCTGCGCCAATGCCGGCAAAACTCAACAGCGCCGGCAATTGCCGGGCGAACCCCTGGTAACCATGGTCGCCACCGGCCTGGATGCGCAAGGCACAGGCACGGTAATACCCTTGGGCGAGGCGATAATCCAGTGTTTCATCGCCGGTCTGCAACCACACCTGGTAACGCACGGCGTCCTGGGGTGCCGGTACTTCCAGCTCGGCCAGCGCCGTGACATGGTCGTGGGTCAGCTCCCAGGTTTCATCGGTGTAGAGGTTCTTCTGGGTGCCCAGGTAACCGTCGAACATCCGATGGGGGCTGACCGCCGGGTTGACCAGCAGTGCCTTGAGGCCATGGCGCTCGGCAAGATGGGTTGCATAGTAGCCGCCGAGCGAGCTGCCGACCAGCAGCGGCCGCCCCAGCTGGGCAATGGCTTCCTCCAATTGAGGAATTGCCTGACGTGGATGGTGATGCAGGGCCGGCACCCGCAGTTGATCGGCCAGGCCGAGGGCATCCATCACGGTCACCAGTTGGCAGGCCTTGTTGGACGCGGGCGCGCTGTTGAAACCGTGGATATACAGGATCGAAGCGGACATGCCGGGCTCTCCGTGCTTCAGCCAAAGAGGCGCAGTTTACAGGTAAATCTCAGTAGCCGTTGCTACCGTAATCCACCGTAAACGCGAAGCCGACCAGGCGCTCTACCCCGGTTTCCAGCCGTCCGTCGGCATGCAGACGCAACCAGCGATAACCCGGCGCTTGCTCGCTGACGCTGAAATCCTCACTGCCGGGCGCGAACTGGATGCAGGTGGACGGCGAAGCCAGCAGGCGCACGCCGTTGCGCTCGCGGTCGATCTCCTGGTGCACATGGCCCCAGAGCACGGCCTTGACCTGGGGGAAGCGGTCGAGCACGGCAAACAGGGCTTCGGGGTTGCGCAGGCCGATCGGTTCCATCCAGGCACAGCCGATGGGCACAGGGTGATGATGGAAGCACACCAGATGGTGCCGGCTCGGCGCCTCGCTGAGCGCTTGGGCCAACAGTTGCAGTTGCTGGTCCTGCAGGTAGCCGGGCACGGAACCGGGAACGGCGGAGTCCAGCAGGGTAACGCGCCAGTTGCCGACATCCACCACCGGCTCGAGCAAGTCACTGTGTACCGCGGCGTGGGCCATGATCTGCGGCTCGTCGTGGTTGCCGGGAATCCAGCGCATGGGAGCGCCGATGGCCGCGGTCAGAGCGCGAAACTGCTGGTATGACTCCAGCGTGCCGTCCTGGGACAGATCCCCAGTGGCCAGCATCAGGTCGATGTGCGGCTGCTGCCGGCGCACCAACTCAACCACCCGCTGCAGGCTCTCGCGGGTGTTCATGCCCAGCAGCGTGCCGTCGGCCTCGGCAAACAGGTGGCTGTCGGACAATTGCACCAGCAACGCCGGCGCATCGGGGTTCACGGCGGATACGCTCGGCAAGGCGCTCTCCCAGGGCAATCACAGGAAAATGGAGGTAGGGCGATTATGCTGGGGCAGGATACAAAGAGGAAACCCAGGAAGCAGACGCAGTTCACATCTACCGCACGACTTCGAACTCATGGCCCAGGGCCAGGCAATGGCTCAACCATTCACCGAGGAACACATTGAGCTGTGCTTTCTCATCGGGCTGGTGCATGAACACATTCGGGTAAGGATAGATGCTGCGAAAGCGCCGCGCATGTTCGGCGCTGATCACTTCGGCCATCCGCGCATCGTGGTACACCTGCACTTCCAGCTGCGGCACCGGCAGCCACGGCAGGCTGTGTTCCTGGCGCACCCGCAGGGTAGTGGTGTACGGGCAATTGACGATGACTTCCAGGGCCAGCACGCCCAGCATCTGGTCGCCATGGGTCACGCCGATGCGGCGCGCCTCCGGGGCGTGGCGCATGTCGGGCAACAGGCGCATCAGCCGCGCATAGTTGGCCTCGCAGGCGGCTTGCAGCCCGATCAGGTCGACTCGATAACGTTCCCGTGCCTTTACTGCCATAACCCCCTCACTTCCGCGCGATTAAGCGCAAGCCATTGCAGGGCGATAATGCTGGCTGCGTTGGAAATCCTACCGTCGCGCACGGCCTGCAGGGCGTCTTCAAAAGCCCAGACCGAGACGCGGATGTCTTCTGCCTCTTCTTCCAGTCCATGGACACCACCGGCCCCCGAGCTGTCGCAGCGACCCAGGTACAAGTGGACAAATTCGCTACTGCCACCGGGCGACGGGAAATACTTGGTGATCGGCCACAGTGCGGAGAACGTCAGCCCAGCTTCCTCCTCGGCCTCGCGGTGTGCAACCTCCTCGGGCTGCTCATCCCTGTCGATCAGGCCGGCGACCATCTCGATCAACCAAGGGTTGTCGGTACGGCCCATGGCCCCCACGCGAAACTGCTCGTTGAGCACCACTTCATCACGCTGCGGATCGTAGGGCAGAACACACACGGCGTCGTGACGGACGAAGACTTCGCGATTGATCACTCGGCTCATGCCGCCAGCGAACTTTTCGTGGCGCAGCTGCACGCGATCGAGCTGGTAGAAGCCCTTGTAGGCATTGTCGCGCTGAACAATCTCGATCGTACTCGGCGTCGATTTCGCAATGTCCGTCATATCCTTCCTCATCATGTCCCATGCATTTCGCGCCATCCTAACGCGCTCGTGCCCCTTGGTGCAGCCCCTTTGCGGTTGCCGGGCCAGACGGAGGAGGTCAAACTCACGCTCAATCAGCTTAGTGGCGAACTGACTGCCTTGCTGGTAGTCGAAGCTGCACAATTTCGCTCTTATCGATAGACGAAGGACATCCATGTCGCTTTTAAAAATCGCCTCCGTGGCCTGCATCGCCCTGACCCTCGGCGCCTGCCAGAGCCTGTTCCAACCCAGCTACCGCACGCCGCTGGAAGCCACCCGCGACGCCAGCGAGCAGAGCAAGCCGGGCTGCGCCGCCAGCGATTGCCCGCTGGTGAATATCGACACCGTGCACTTTGCCAAGGAACCCAAGCTGGATGCCTTGATCGAGCAACGCCTGCTGGAAATGACCCGTACCAACGCGGGCGACCCGCTGCCGTCGAGCCTGGAGTCCTATCGCGAGCAATTCCTCGGCACCGCCGCCCCACGCAACAGCATGTACTTGCAGGCCAAGGTACGGGAGCAGCATGACGGTTTGGTAATCATCGAGCTGTCCAGCTACCTGGACCAGGGCGCCACCCACGGCGAGCCTGGCCGCGCGTTCATCAACTATTCGCGCCAGCAGCAAAAGGCCCTGTGGCTGAGCGATATGCTGCTGCCAGGCAAGGAAGACGCGTTCTGGAAAGCCGCCCAGGTGGCCCACAACAGCTGGCTGATCAGCACCCGCCTGAGCCTGGAACCGGAGTTCGTGAAAACCTACCCGTTCCAGAAAACCCCGAACGTGGCGCTGACCTACGGGGGCGTGATCCTCAAGTACCCCACCAGCACCATCGCGCCGTACGCCCTGGGCCATGTCGAGTTGCAGATCCCCTACTCGCGCCTGGAAGGCATCCTCAAGCCTGAGCTGGTGCCCGCGCGCCGCTGAAGGCCCGTCCCAGGATGAACTGCAACAGCCCTGCCAGCACCAGCGCCGGCAGGGTTGCACCAATGTCCGGGTACAGGTTGGCCAACAGGTGATACGTGCCGATGCCACCCAGCCAGGCCAATAGAGCCGGCCAACGCAGGCTGGCGAGCGTGCCATGAGCACGACGGCGCAGGATGAAATGATCCACCAGCACCACGCCGAACAACGGCGCAAACACTGAGCCGATCAGCAACAGGAAGTTCTGGTATTGCGCCAACGGGGCAAAACAGGCGATCAGGGTGCAGATCACACCAATGGCCAGGGCCAGGTGCTCGACCTTCACGCGCAACAGCATTCCACTGGACACCGCCGCCGAGTGAATATCGGCAAAGGCGTTTTCCGACTCGTCCAACAGGATCAGCAACAGCGGAATCCCCAGGCCGGCCCCGGCCAGCGCCAGCAACAGCGCATTCACTTCACCGCTGGGCGCAAACGCCAGGGTGTAGGCCACGCCCAGGCTCATCAGCCAGAAATTGCCGATAAAGAAGCCCAGCGCCGTGCCGCCAAACACGTTTTTGGCGCGCTTGCCGAAGCGGGAGTAATCGGCAATCAGCGGCAACCACGACAGCGGCATGGCGATGGCGATATCAAAGCCCACCGCAAAGGGCATCGAACCGTCACCGGCTTGGGCCCGGAGTGCGCCGAGGTCGGCCTTGGCGAACAGGTTCCAGGTCAGCCACAGGCAGGCCGCCAGCAGCAGCCAGATCCCCCATTTGCGCAGGATCTGCCGTACGAACGTCAATGGCCCGCTGACCGCCAGCAAGGTCGCCAAACCACCGAAGAACAGTGTCCACAGCAACGGGCTGGCCAAGAGGCTGCCGTCGCTGAACGTGCGCGCGCCCAACAGGCTGGCGGCATCGCGCATCACAATGATCTCGAACGAGCCCCAGCCGATCAGTTGCAACAGGTTCAGCAACGCCGGCAGGCTCGCGCCTTTGGCTCCGAGGCTGAGCTTGAGCGCGGCCATGGCGGACAGGCCGGTGTCGCTGCCGATCACACCGACGGCGGCCAGCAACAGCACGCCGACCAGGGTGCCGAGGAAAATCGCCAGCAAGGAACCGGACAAGCCCAGGCCCGGCGCGAGCAAGGCGCCGGTTTGCAGGACCATCAGGCCAATGCCGAGGGAGAACCACAGGGAGAACAGGTCGCGGGCGCCGAAGACGCGCTTGTCAGCAGGCACCGCGATGTCGGGGGAGTAGGTGCTGGGTTGAATGCTCAAGGGTGTTATCTCTGAGGGGCATTTTTTGTTTGAAAGATTGCTATCGGGGCGGTGCGACGACTCGACAAGCCCCCTCCCACACTTGAATGTGTTCGCAATTCAAAGGTGGGAGGGGGCTTGCTCCCGATGACGGCGGTACAGGCACCGCCGTCTCTGGATCAGACCTTCTTGTACAACTGACTGCCTTCCTGCTTGAACCGCTCCGCCTGCTCCGCCAAGCCCTTGGCCACGTCCACATCCACCGCGTCAATGCGCTGGTTGGCCGCGTACTCGCGCACTTCCTGGGTGATTTTCATCGAGCAGAACTTCGGCCCGCACATGGAGCAGAAGTGCGCGACCTTGGCCGAGTCCTTCGGCAGGGTTTCGTCGTGGTACGAACGCGCGGTGTCCGGGTCCAGGCCGAGGTTGAACTGGTCTTCCCAGCGGAACTCGAAGCGCGCCTTGCTCAAGGCGTTATCGCGGATCTGCGCGCCCGGATGCCCCTTGGCCAAGTCCGCTGCATGGGCTGCGATCTTGTAGGTGATGATCCCGGTCTTCACGTCATCCTTGTTCGGCAGGCCCAGGTGCTCCTTGGGCGTGACGTAGCAGAGCATGGCGCAACCGAACCAGCCGATCATCGCCGCACCGATGCCGGAGGTGATGTGGTCATAGCCCGGCGCGATGTCGGTGGTCAGTGGGCCGAGGGTGTAGAACGGCGCTTCGTCGCAGCATTCGAGCTGCTTGTCCATGTTCTCCTTGATCAACTGCATCGGCACGTGGCCGGGGCCTTCGATCATGGTTTGCACGTCGTGCTTCCAGGCGATCTTGGTCAGCTCGCCAAGGGTTTCCAGTTCGCCGAACTGCGCGGCGTCGTTGGCGTCGGCAATCGAGCCCGGGCGCAGGCCGTCACCGAGGGAGAAGCTGACGTCATAGGCCTTCATGATTTCGCAGATTTCGTCGAAATGCGTGTAGGTGAAGTTCTCTTTGTGGTGCGCCAGGCACCACTTGGCCATGATCGAACCGCCACGGGACACGATGCCGGTGACGCGCTTGGCGGTCAGCGGCACGTAGCGCAGCAGCACGCCCGCATGGATGGTGAAGTAATCGACGCCCTGCTCGGCCTGTTCGATCAGGGTGTCGCGGAACAGCTCCCAGGTCAGGTCTTCGGCCGCGCCGCCGACTTTTTCCAGGGCCTGGTAGATCGGCACGGTACCGATCGGCACCGGCGAGTTGCGGATGATCCACTCACGGGTTTCGTGGATGTGCTTGCCGGTGGACAGGTCCATCACGGTGTCCGAGCCCCAGCGAATGCCCCAGGTGAGTTTCGCCACTTCTTCTTCGATGGACGAACCCAGGGCGCTGTTGCCGATGTTGCCGTTGATCTTCACCAGGAAGTTTCGGCCGATGATCATCGGTTCCAGTTCGGTGTGGTTGATGTTGGCCGGGATGATCGCGCGGCCACGGGCGATTTCTTCACGCACGAATTCAGGGGTGATGATTTTCGGCACGCTGGCGCCGAAGCTGTGGCCGGCGTGTTGCTGGTCGAGCAGGCCACTGGCGCGGGCTTCTTCCAGCTTCATGTTTTCGCGGATGGCGACGTATTCCATCTCGGCGGTGATGATGCCTTTGCGCGCGTAGTGCATCTGGGTGACGTTGGCCCCGGCCTTGGCACGGCGTGGGTTCTTCACATGGGCGAAGCGCAGGGCGGTCAGCTCGGCATCGCTCAGGCGCTGTTGGCCAAAGTGCGAACTCAAGCCCGACAGGCGCTCGGTGTCGCCACGCGCTTCGATCCACGGCGAGCGCACATCGCCAAGGCCTTTGCGCACGTCGATGATCACATTCGGGTCGGTGTACGGGCCGGAGGTGTCGTAGACCACCACGGGCGCATTGATTTCGCCGCCGAAGTCGGTGGGGGTCACGTCCAGGCTGATTTCACGCATGGGTACGCGAATGTCCGGGCGAGTGCCCTGCACGTAGATTTTTTGCGAGCGGGTAAACGGCTGCACGGAGCCGGAGTCGACCTTGGCCGATTCACTCAAATGCACGGTGTTTTTCAGTTTTGTACTTTTTATTTCTGTGCTCATCACGGGCTCTCCAACTATCCAGGCGGTGGATTTTTTGTCGGAGCGAACCTGTGACGGACGGATGCACTGAAACCAGTGCTGTGCTTGGTGCACGAGGGTTGTTCGAAGGTCGAACAACATCCCGGACGAAGCACAAGAGGACTCGCCGGGGGACGAGAAATCTTGTTCCCTACGCAGGCGTTAACCTGATCAGGTTCAACGGGATCCGGTATTTACCGATCTCAGCCTTCCAACAAGGCACCCCGACAAGAACTCGGCCAGTCTAGACCATGCCGTGGGCAAATTGCCAATAGCGGTGCATTCAGCGTGATGAATGGCGTGATTGCGGGATTGTTGCGCCGGGTCAGCGCCACTACACTCGATTGCCGCCACAATGCTTGACGCCAGGAATGGCCCGTCTTAGCCTTGGGCGCTAAATTATCGCCGTAATATTCACTCTAGGGATCGCCTCATGCTGCGCAAACTCTCACTGGCTCTCGCCGTGTCTTGTGCGACCAACGGAATGGTCTGGGCAGCTGAAGCGCCCTTGTCCGCCAAAACTGACCTGGTCAGCGTCTATCAGGAAGCGGTGGATAACAACGCCGACCTCGCTGCCGCCCGCGCCCAATACGGCGCGCAGAAAGAAGTCGTGCCCCAGGCCCGCGCGGGGTTGCTGCCGAACCTGTCGGGCGGTGCCGACATCAATAACGTGCGCACCCAGATCGACACACCCGCCGCCACGGTCAACCGCGATGCCCACTCCTGGCGCGCGACCCTGAGCCAGCCGCTGTTCCGCGCCGATCGCTGGTTCCAACTGCAAGCCGCCGAAGCCACCAACGAACAGGCGGCGCTGCAACTCTCGGCCACCGAACAGAACCTGATCCTGCAAAGCGCCGAGAGCTACTTCGCGGTGCTGCGCGCCCAGGACAACCTGGCCTCGACCAAGGCCGAGGAAAATGCCTTCAAGCGCCAGCTGGATCAATCCAACGAGCGCTTCGACGTGGGCCTGTCGGACAAGACCGATGTGCTGCAATCCCAGGCCAGCTATGACACTGCACGGGCTAACCGGATCCTGGCCCAGCGCCAGGTGGACGATGCCTTTGAAGCACTGATTACCCTGACCAACCGCCAGTACAACTCGATCCAGGGCATTGTCCACACGCTGCCGGTGTTGCCACCGCTGCCCAACGACGCCAAGGCCTGGGTCGAGACCGCCGGTCGCCAGAACCTGAACCTGCTGGCCAGCAACTACGCCGTCACGGCCGCCGAGGAAACCCTCAAGCAGCGCAAGGCCGGCCACGCGCCGACCCTGGACGCCGTCGCACAGTATGAAAAAGGTGACAATGACGCCCTTGGCTTCAGCAACCCGAATGCCTTCGGCACGCCGTACCGTGGCGATGTGGAGCAGCGCACCATCGGCCTGCGCCTGAACATCCCGATCTACAGCGGCGGCCTGACCAGCTCTCAGGTGCGGGAGTCGTATTCGCGCCTGGGCCAGACCGAGCAGCAACGCGAAGGCCTGCGTCGCCAGGTGGTGGAAAACACGCGCAACCTGCACCGTGCGGTGAACACCGACGTGGAACAGGTCCAGGCGCGCCGCCAGTCGATCATCTCCAACCAGAGCGCCGTGGAAGCCACGGAAATCGGTTACCAGGTGGGTACGCGCAATATCGTCGACGTGCTGGACTCACAGCGCCAGCTCTACGCGTCGGTGCGCAACTACAACAACAGCCGCTACGACTACATCCTCGACAACCTGCGCCTGAAACAGGCGGCGGGCACCTTGAACCCAGGGGACCTGCAGGACCTGACGCGCTACCTCAAGGCCGACTACAACCCGGATCGCGACTTCCTGCCGCCGGACCTGGCCAAGGCCGCCGCCGAGCAGCTCAAGGCTCGCCCGGGCTATTGAACACACCACATTTGGATCGGTGTTGGGTCAGTGAGAGATCAATCGACCCAAACCATCCAGCAGACGCTTAAGCGCGCCCTGATTAGCCTGCATCACCTTGAGCCCCGCCTGCGCCATCCGGCGTGCATCCTGCGGCAGTTCGAACAGCTGGCGTACGGCCTCGGCCAGCCCTTCTGCGTCCTCCACCTCTCGCAACGCCCCCGCTTCGCGCATCATCGCGCTGATTTCGAGGAAGTTGAACACATGGGGCCCCATGATCACCGGCTTGGCCAGCGCCGCCGGTTCCAGCGGGTTGTGCCCGCCGGTCGCGACCAGGCTGCCGCCGACAAAGGCGCTGTCGGCCAGGGCATAGAGAAACAACAGCTCGCCCATGGTATCGCCGAGCAGTACCGAGGTTTGCGCGGTCACCGGCTCGCCGCTGGAGCGACGCACCGTGGCAAACCCTTGTTGCGCGCACAACTCGAACATCGGGCCGAAGCGCTCCTGATGACGCGGCACCAGGATCAGCAGCGCGTTGGGATAGCTCTCGAGCAGTTGCCGGTGGGCCGCCAGCACCACTTCATCTTCGCCTTCGTGGGTACTGGCAGCGATCCACACCGGCCGCTCAGCGGCGCCCCATTGCTCGCGCAGGGCGGCGGCGCGCAGCGGCAGCTCGGGGTCGATGGTCAGGTCGAACTTGATCGAGCCGGTGACTTCGACGGTTTCCGGGCGTGCGCCCAGGCTCAGGAAACGCTGGGCCTCGGTCTCGGTCTGTACCGCGAACAGGCTCATTTCCGATAGCATCGGCGCCGTCAGCCTGGCAAAACGCCCATAGCCCTTGGCCGAACGCGCCGACAGCCGCGCATTGGCCAAGGCCACCGGAATACCGCGCCGGGCGCAGGCGTGGATATGGTTGGGCCACAACTCGGTCTCCATGATCACCGCCAGCCTGGGCTGTACCCGATCGAGAAAACGCTTGGCCGCACAGGGCAAATCGTAAGGCAGGTAGCAATGCTGGATGCGCGGCTCGTTGGCGAACAACGCCTGGATGCGCTCGGAACCGGTGGGCGTCATGCAGGTGACGGTGACCGGCAGCTGTGGATAACGCGCCAACAAACCGCGGATCATCGGCGCCGCGGCAATGCTCTCGCCCACCGACACCGCGTGCACCCAGATCCCGCCCGGCTGCATCGCCGGCAAGCCATAGGAAAACCGCTCGCCGACGCGCCGGGCATAGGCCGGCGCCTTGCGTGCACGCAACCAGAGACGTAAGGCCACCAACGGCAGCGCCAGGTAAAACAGACAGCTGTAGAGAGTTCTATTCATGGCGGCGGAGTTTATCGGCTTTTTCAGTCGATCGCCTGCAAGCACTCGGCAAAACGTTTGGCGAGAAAGCGCGCGGCGGGGCCCAGGTGCTCGTCGCGCCGCCATACCAGCTCCACCACCAGGGCCGGTGGCGTCCATTCGCTGTCCAATTCCACCATCTGCTGCTGATAGGTCGGGTACTGCACGATATGCCGTGGCAGCCACGCCCAGCCCAGGCCGCTCATCAGCCATTCGGCCAATACGTAGAAACTGTCGGCACGCCACACCAGCGGGCTGGCCGCTTCGCTGCCGGGGTAGACACTGGTCTGGGTCGACATCAACAACTGGCGAAACTGGGCCAGGTGCTGGCACGTCACATAGGGCTCCTTGGCCAACGGGTGGTTCACGCCGCACACCGTGACCATTTCCACGCTGCCCACCACTCGCCGCTCCAGGGCTTCGGGGATCTGGTCGTGGTAGAACAACAGGCCCAGGTCGGCCTGGCGCTCCACCAACTTGCGCGCCACATCGCCCTGGGCGGCGCTGGACAGTTGCACTTCCAGCAACGGGTACTGCCCCGCCAGCGCCTCAAGGCTGTCGAGTACCGGCTGGAACAACATGGCCTCATCCTGGGCCAGGCGCAGGCAGGCTTCTTCACCGCGGGTCAATGACAGTGCCCGGCCATTCAGGCGCTCACACTGGCGCAGCACTTCGCGGGCCTCCTCCAGCAAAACACTGCCGGCTTCGGTCAGGCTGGGCTGGCGGCCGCTGCTACGGTCGAACAGGCTCACACCGAGGTCTGCCTCCAGCATGGCGATGCCGTTGCTGACCGCCGACTGCGCCTTGCGTTGCTGGCGCGCCACCGCCGAAAACGAACATTGCTCGGCAACACTGACAAACAGACGCATTTGTTCCAGATTCCACTGCACGCTCATGCCACAACCCATCTTTATTTCGGATAGGTAATGACTTTACCCCATCTGATAAAACTCTAGAATGCCGGCCTTATCAGATTGCTTTACACCGAGGACTCACCCATGAACGCCGCCTACTGCTACCTGGCTATTGCCATCTGCTCGGAAGTGATCGCCACCGTTTCCATGAAAGCCATCAAGGGCTGGAGTACTCCCATCCCGCTGTTGCTGGTGATCGTCGGCTATGGCGTGGCGTTCTGGATGCTGACCCTGGTGGTGCGTACCGTGCCCGTCGGCGTGGCCTATGCGGTATGGGCCGGGATGGGCATCGTGATGGTCAGCATTGCCGCGCTGTTTATCTATGGGCAGAAGCTCGATGTGCCGGCGATACTGGGGATGGGCCTGATTGTGCTGGGCGTGGTGGTCATCCAGCTGTTTTCGAAAACTGCCGGGCATTGAGTGTTCACTTGAGCCTCCATTGAATCCAGGACTCGCCGCCTCGCTAAAGCGCGACAGCGCCTACGGTGTGCATGGTGCGGGATGTATACTTGCGGCCTTGTTTTGAAATGAGGTCGCCCATGCCATCCGTTATTTCCACCGACGTCCTGATTGTCGGCGCCGGGGTTGCCGGCCTCTGGCTGAATGCGCGCCTACGCCGCCAGGGGTTTTCCACGGTGCTGGTGGAAAACGCCACATTAGGTGGCGGGCAAAGCGTGAAATCCCAGGGGATTATCCACGGCGGTGCCAAATACGCCCTGCACGGCGCCCTCACCGGCGCCTCCGAAGCGATTGCCGATATGCCGCGCCGCTGGCGCGAAGCCCTGGCCGGTGACGGCGAGCTGGACCTGTCCGGCGTGCGCGTGCTCTCGCAAGCCCATTACCTGTGGTCCCCTGGCACGATCGCTGGCAACCTCACCAGCTTTTTTGCCAGCAAGGCCGTGCGCGGCCGTGTCGATCAGGTCAAGGGCGACGACCTGCCGCCAGCCCTGCAAGACCGTGGCTTCAAGGGCAAGGTCTATCGCCTGGCCGAACTGGTGGTGGACGTACCCAGCGTGATCGAACGCCTGGCGCAACTGGCCGGTGACGGCTTGCTCGCCGGGCAGCATATCGACCCCCTATACGAAGGCGACACCTTGGTGGGCTTGAAAGTCGATGGCCGCGAAATCCGCGCCCAGCGCATCGTCCTGAGCGCCGGCGGCGGTACCGCCGAACTGCTCGCCGCCCTGGGCCTGAGCCAGCCGGCCATGCAGAGACGCCCGCTGCATATGATCATCGCCAAGGGCCCAGGCCTGAAGCCGCTGTACGCCCACTGCCTGGGCGGCGGTACCAAGCCGCGCATCACTGTCACCACGCACCCGGCTGCCGATGGCAATTGGGTGTGGTACCTGGGCGGCGACATTGCCGAGGCCGACGGCGTGGCACGCGCGCCCGAAGAGCAGATCGCCACCGCCCAGAAAGAGCTGGCGCACCTGCTGCCCTGGATCGATATGAGCCAGACCCGCTGGGCCACGCTGCGGGTCGACCGCGCAGAGCCCCTGCAATCGGGCCTGAGCCGGCCTGACAACGCCTTCGTCGCCGAAGAGGGCCGCCTGCTGGTGGGCTGGCCGACCAAGCTGGCGCTTGCGCCGGATTTCGCCGATCGCGTGCTCAACAGCCTCGAACGCGACGGCATCCGCCCAAGCGCATCGGAGCCTTTGCCCGACCTGCCAAAACCCGCCATCGGCGTACCAGCCTGGGAGCAACTGTTGCCATGAGCCTGCCGACCCTGCACGACCTGCACCGCCCCTTGGGCAGCACCGGCCTGCTGGTGTCGCCGCTCGGCCTCGGCACCGTCAAGCTGGGCCGCGACCAGGGCGTGAAATACCCCAGCGGCTTCACCATTCCGGATGACGACGAAGCACGGATGTTGTTGCGCCAGGCCCGCCAGCTGGGCATCAACCTGATCGATACCGCACCCGCCTACGGGCGCAGTGAAGAACGCCTGGGGCCACTGCTGCGCGGCCAGCGTCAGGACTGGGTGATTGTCACCAAGGTCGGCGAGGAGTTCGAAGCAGGCCTGTCCCGCCATGATTTCAGCGCTGCCCATACACGGATGTCGATCGAGCGCAGCTTGAAACGACTTGAAACGGATTTTATCGATCTGGTGCTGGTGCACTCCGATGGCAACGACCTGCACATCCTCAACGACTGTGAGGTGTACCAGACCCTCGCGCAGCTGAAACAAGAGGGCAAGATTCGCGGTTTCGGCTTCTCCGGCAAAACCGTCGAAGGTGGCGTGAAGGCTCTGGAACAAGGTGATTGCGCGATGGTCACCTACAATCTGAACGAACAGGCGGAAAAAGCCGTCATTGAGTATGCGGCGGCCCATGGCAAGGGCATTCTGGTCAAAAAGGCGCTGGCCAGCGGCCACGTCTGCCTGGAACCGGGAATGGATCCAATACACGCCAGTTTCATGCTGTTGTTTGCGCAAACGGGCGTCGCCAGTGCTATTGTCGGGACCATCAATCCGCTGCACCTGGCCCATAACGTGGCGACCGCTGCCAAGGTCATTCGTCAACTCTGATGCCGCCGACGCGGCCGACCCCGTCGCAAGAAGGAGCCGACATGCCGCGAACGCTCATAAGAAAAAACCCCAGCAACTTCAAGACACTGCCGCTGCACGTCGAAGCCACCCCCGAAGGCCTGAGCTACCAGAGCGTGGGGATGCCCCTCAACTTCGCCCAGACCCTGCAACGGCGCAAGCCGGTTGACGTGCCGGATGCCGAACGCTTCGCCCTGGAACTGGCCAACCTCGGCGTATCGGTGCGCCTGACCCTGCACTGGCAAAACAAAGATTACTGGGTGTTGGTGCGCCAGCGTCGCCAGGACCGTGGCGATGTGGTGCTCAAGCTGATCTCCGGCTACGTGCCCGCCCATGAACTGAACCTGCCGCTGCACACCGCCATCCAGGAGATTGCCGAGGAGTGCCTGCTGGAGACCCCGGAAGGCTGGCTCGGCGGGCGCTTCAACGACACCTGGTTGCCGGCCCCCTACTCCGCCGCGCTGCATTACCGCGAAGCCTTGCCGTTTCGCTTGAGCCCTTTGTCAGGCGCTGCACGCCCGGTGCGCTGCGCAACCACCCAACTGATCGAGCGCCCGCGGGCCTATGTGCATGTGCCGACCGCGTCGCTGCAACTGATTTATGACTTGCGCCTGGAAGTGCCGAAGGAAGCCAAATCCCTGAGCCTGTTCCATGTGGATGAGCGACTTGAAGGCGACCAACTGGTCGCACGCCTGGACCGACAGCGCCCGGACCTGTACCTGATGCCATTGAAAGACGGCCAACCGCTCGCCGAGCTCTACACCGTCAAGAAAGACCAGCTCTACCCCGCCAGCACCCGCGGTCTGTACCTGGCGGAAAGCTTCGCCCAGCAGGAAGGTTGGCTGGTGCGCGACGAACGCATTCGCTGGAAGGATTGGCTGCGGCAGCAAGGCCTGGCGGAGCCTGAGAAAGAATCGAAATTGAAGCGCCTGACCGGTAAGGCGCGCCAGATGCTGCGCAAGATCGTGCCGAAGAAAAAAACCAGCCGCTGAGGGCTGGCTTCGATAACTGTAGGAGCGAGCTTGCTCGCGAAAAACGCAAGGGCACCGCTTTTAATCAGGATACCTGCGTTATCGTTGACGAGCTTCGCGAGCAAGCTCGCTCCTACAGGTGAACAGTCAGCCTCGGAGCAACCGCGCCAGGCCAACCGTCAACGGGGTCGGCTCAGGCAGCTTGAAGCTGGCCAGCAAACGCTGGTTATTTGCCCGCGAATGGCGAATGTCTCCCGAGCGTGCCGGGCCGTAAGTCACGGCAGGCAACGTACCAATGGCCTCTTCCAGTGCCTGCAGCACCTGCTTGAGGGTAGTCGTGCGGTTCCAGCCGACGTTGATCGCCCCCAACGGCGCGTCCGGGGCTTCGATGGCCTGCACCAGCACGTCCACCAGGTCTTCCACGTACATGAAGTCGCGGGTCTGCTCGCCATCGCCGAACACGGTAATCGGCAGGCCTTGCTGAGCCCGTTCGCTGAAGATGCTGATCACGCCGGAGTACGGCGACGACGGATCCTGACGCGGGCCGAAGATATTGAAGAAGCGGAAAATCACCGGTTCCAGGCCATGCTGGCGCCGGTAGAAGTCGAAGTAATGCTCGCCGGCCAACTTGTCCGAGGCATAGGGCGTCAACGGCGCCTTAGTGGTCTCTTCGTCAATGGAAGCGCCTTCGCCGTTGTTGCCATACACCGCCGCGCTGGAAGCGAATACCACCCGCTTCACACCGGCTTTGCGCATGGCTTCGCAGACATTCAGGGTACCGACGAAATTACTCTGGTGCGTGCTGACCGGGTCATCTACCGAAGCCTGCACCGAAGCGACCGCCGCCAGGTGCACCACCGCCGTCGCGCCGACAGCGGCATGCGCCACCATCCCGGCGTCGGCGACATCCCCCTCAAGCAGTTCGACCCGCGGGTTGTCCAGCGGCAGGTTGCTGCGCTTGCCCGTGGACAGGTTATCCAGCACACGCACCGCATAGCCCTTGGCAAGCAGCGCATCGACCAGGTGCGAGCCAATAAAGCCCGCGCCACCGGTGATCAGGACCAACGGATCAGCCTTACTCATTGTTGCGGATCTTCTCGACAATGGCGGTGGTCGAGCTGTTCTCAACCAGGCCCAGCACTTTGACCTTGCCGCCGTAGGCGCTGACGATGTCGGCCCCGACCACCTGGTCGACGGAGTAGTCGCCGCCCTTGACCAGCACGTCCGGCTTGACCTGGGCCAGCAGGTTTTCCGGGGTGGCTTCGGGGAAGCTGATCACCCAGTCCACCGCGCCCAACCCGGCCAATACCGCCATGCGTCGGTCGACGCTGTTGATCGGCCGGCCAGGGCCCTTCAGGCGGCTGACCGACGCATCATCGTTGACCGCGACGATCAGGCGATCACCTTGGGCGCGAGCCTGCTCCAGGTAGGTCACATGGCCGGCGTGGAGGATATCGAAACAGCCATTGGTAAACACAATGCTTTCGTTGTGGGCACGGGCATCGTCAATCGCCAGCAGCAATTGCTCGATGCTCAGCACGCCACGTTCCGAACCTTCGGAGCGCTGGATCGCACGGCGCAGTTCAGGCGCGCTGATCGCGGCAGTACCCAGCTTGCCGACAACAATGCCCGCCGCCAGGTTGGCCAGGGCCACGGCGTGGGGCAGCTCTTCGCCGGCCGCAATGGAGGCCGCCAGGGTGGAAATCACGGTGTCACCGGCACCGGTGACGTCAAACACTTCACGGGCACGCGCCGGCAGGTGCATCGCCGGGTGACCGGGACGCAGCAGGGTCATGCCGTGCTCGCCTCGGGTCACCAGCAAGGCGCCGAGGTCAAGGTCGGCCATGAGTGCCGCGCCTTTGCTCACCAGGTCGTGCTCATCGACGCAACCGCCGACGATGGCCTCGAACTCGCTGAGGTTCGGCGTGATCAGGCTCGCACCTCGATAAATCGAGAAGTCCTTGCCCTTGGGATCGGCCAGTACCGGAATGTTCCGCGCCTTGGCAGCCTGGATCAGTTCCTGGTGGTTCTTCAGGGCGCCTTTGCCGTAGTCGGACAACACCAGCACCTTGATACCTTCGAGCAACGCGTCGACCTGGCCACTGAGGGCCAGGGCGTCGGTGGCGAAGGGTTCTTCGAAATCGATACGCAGCAATTGCTGGTGACGGCTCATCACCCGCAACTTGACGATGGTCGGCTGATGGGCAATGCGCTGGAACAGCGCGCGCACGCCGGCGCCGCGCAGGCTGTTGGCCAGGCTGTCGGCGGCTTCGTCGTCGCCGGTCACACCGACCAGGGAGGCCGGGGCGCCGAGGGCGGCAATATTGAGGGCAACGTTGGCAGCGCCGCCTGGACGGTCTTCGATTTGCTCGACCTTGACTACCGGTACCGGCGCCTCAGGGGAAATCCGTGAGGTACCACCATGCCAGTAACGGTCGAGCATGACATCGCCGACCACCAAGACTGGGGCTTGATCGAATCGCGGCATGGACAACTTCATGGAGCAACCCACATACAAAATGAACAGGGGCGCGATATTAGCACAGGGTGAGCGCCGCCTAGTTCGAGAGCTTTATCCGCGATGCATCAGGCACTGAAACTGATCACTTTTTAAACAGTGCCGCCAGGATCTGCTCCACGGCTTCAGCCAACTCGACCTCATCGGTATTGATTTCGCAGTCGGCCGCAAGCGGCGCCTCATAGGGGCTGTCCAACCCGGTGAAGGCCTTGATGCGCCCGTCCAGTGCCGCACGGTACAAGCCCTTGGGGTCGCGCCGGGCGCATACGTCAAAGGGCGTGCTGACATAAATCTCAAAGAACTGCTCCGGCCCGAACAGCGCCCTGGCGCTCGCCCGATCGACGCTGAACGGCGAGATCGCCGACACAATGACAATCAAGCCGGCGTCCACCATCAGGCGCGCCACTTCGCCGATACGCCGGATATTTTCCTTGCGGGCCGCATCGCTCATGCCCAGGTCATTGCACAGCCCCGTGCGCAAATTGTCGCCATCGAGCACGAAGGTGTGCCGTCCCTGCTCGTTGAGTTGCACCTCCAGGGCATTGGCCAGGGTCGACTTGCCGGACCCGGACAGCCCCGTCAACCATACGCAGCAAGGCTGCTGATGCTTGAGCGCCGCCCGCGCGGCCACCGACAGCGATAAGGCAAAGGGACGGATGGCAGCGCAACCGCCGGCCAGCAACTGGCTATTCATAACCCAACACCTCGTAGTCACGTTGATAGGCACGCCTGACCAATCGGCGCGTGCGCGAGGAGCAAAAGTCCCTGACCGGCTCGTGGCGACGCCCCAGTGAAACATTCAGATGCGGCAGGGATGAGTCCACCCCGAGGCGTTCGCACAGGTGCTGGAAGTCTTGCTGCAAAGACTCCTGGCGCCCGAGGAAGTCCATGGCCATCTGGCCCATGTGGTCGACCAGGAAGTCGGTCTGGGGAGCGAAGTGCAATTGGCGTCGCAGATTGTCCGGGTGCAGCCAGCCGGCAACGAAATGGTCGAAGTCACGGTAGCTGGAAACCAGCGCCTGGGCTTGCAGGTCGCGAGGGCCCATGGCGTTGCCGCGCAAATAGGTGTAGGCCGAGTAGGCCCGCTCGAGCGGGTCACGCACGAACGCAAATTTGAAGCTGCGCTCGCAGTGCTGGGGAAATTGCTGCTCATACCAGTAATACGGCAAATGCCCCGGCCAGCGTCCCTCGAGAAGTGCCGAGCACACACTGCTGCCGGCGCATTTGGGCACATGGATAAACACACACCGGTGGCGCTCGAAAGCCGGGTTGAGCGTTGCGACCCCAGACAGGGATTTGTTCACCGCCTGACGATCCACCACCGACAAACGCCCCAGCAGAAACACCCTCTGGTGTTTGGGCAGCAGTTTCCACAGTAGATGTTGCAGCATTCCAATACCCACGCAAGAAGGTTAGCCCTCTCGTTCGTCATTCGAATCGAGAAGGCCAACATAACAAACGACAGGCAGTGGATTATTTGGCTTTGGTCAAGCCCTGTAACGGGCCGGATACAAACACCGGGGCGCATTGCACGCCCCGGCGGGTCAGGTGATGTTTGCCGTGGCCGGTTCGTCCAGCCCCATGGCGTGCAGGCGCGAGTAATAACCGCCCATGGCCAGCAGTTCGAGATGTGTCCCGCGCTCGACAATTTCACCGTGGTCCATCACCAGAATCAGGTCGGCTTTCTCGATGGTGGACAAACGGTGTGCAATCACCAGGGTGGTGCGACCTTTCATGACCTTGTCCAGTGCAGCCTGGATATGCCGCTCGGACTCGGTATCCAGGGCCGAAGTGGCCTCATCGAGGATCAGCAGCGGGGCATTTTTCAGCAGGGCCCGGGCGATCGCCAGGCGCTGACGTTGACCGCCGGAAAGCAGCACGCCGTTTTCACCGACTTCGGTGTCCAGGCCTTTTGGCAGCTCGGAGATGAAGTCCATGGCGTAGGCGTCGGCGGCGGCTTTCTCGATGTCGGCACGGGGTGCATCCGCGAGGTCGCCGTAGGCGATGTTGTTGGCCACGGTGTCGTTGAACAAGGTCACATGCTGGGTCACCTGGGCCACGTGACGACGCAGGTTACGCAGGCGGTAGTCTTCGATCTCGACCTCGTCCAGCAGGATTTCCCCGGTTTCGTGATGGTAGAAACGCGGGATCAGGCCGGCCAGGGTCGACTTGCCGCTGCCCGAGCGGCCGACCAGGGCGATCATCTGCCCAGGGGCTGCGCTGAAGCTGATGTTCTTGAGCACCTCACGCTCCGTACCCGGGTAGGTGAAGCTCAGGTTGCGCACGTCCAGGCGACCGCTGACGCGATCACGCTCCACGGTGCCGCTGTCGACTTCGGGCTCTTCATCCAGTTGTTCGAAGATGCTCTCGGCGCCGGCCACGCCTTTCTGGATCGTCGAGCTGACTTCCGACAGCTGGCGAATCGGCTTGGGCAGCAGGCCCGCCGCAGTAATGTAGGCCACCAGGTCACCCGCCGTGGCTTCACCGCGCAACAGCAGCACCAGGAACATCAACGCGGCCATGGCCGTGTAGATCACCAGTTGCAGCATCGGCGTATAGACCGCACCGGTCTTGTTCATGCGCAGCTGCTTGTCGGTATTGCCCTGGCTGGCAGCGGCAAAGCGGCGCTCCTCGTAGCTTTCGCCACCGAAGCTGCGCACCACGCGGTACCCCTGGATGGTTTCCGAAGCGACGTGCGTCACATCGCCCATTGCCACCTGGATCTTCTTGCTCTGCTTGCGGAATTTCTTGCTGGTGCTGCCGACCATGATCGCGATCAGCGGCAGGATCGCCAGCATCACGAGGGTCAGCTTCCAGTTCATCCACAGCAGGTAGCCAAACAGGAACACCACCGTCAGGCCTTCGCGGATCACCACCTTGATTGCATCGGTGGCCGCACCGGTGACCATGGTCACGTTGAAGGTGATACGGGAAATCAGGTGCCCGGAGTTGTGGGTATCGAAATAGCGGTTCGGCAACACCAGCAGCTTGTTGAACAGCTGGACCCGCAGGTCATGCACCAGCCCCAGGGAAACCTTGGCCAGGTAGTAGTTGCCCAGGAACGATCCCAGCCCCTGCCACGCGGCGATCAGGATGATCAGCAGCGGCACGGCCATCAGCAACTTCAAGTCCTTGAACAACGGGATCTTGGGCAGGAACACCACATCGGGGTTGCTCAAGCCATCGACGAAGTACTTGAGAATCCCAGCGAGCATTGGCTGGGTCGAAGCGAAGATCACGAAGCCCACGATACTCAGCAGGAACATGCCGAGGTACGGTTTCACATAGCCCAGCAGCCGGAAATAGATTTTCAGGCTGGATTCCTGGTCCGCTTTGGGCGGTGCGTCACTCATGTGTCGAGCTCACTGATTGGGTAGGACGCGAACTTTATCACACGCGTCGGGTTTGGCCCGAGCCCAGACCAAAACACTGGCCAGGGCAATCGGCAGCCAGGAGATAAACCACTCGGCCCGCGGCGTGCCGGTCAGGCTGGCGGCATCGAATTGCATGGCCAGGAACGAAAACACCCACATGCCGATGATGCCCTTGCCATAGAGCGTGTCGCGGGCCTTCCAGGCTTGCCACAGCACACCGAACCACAGGCCGCACCACAGCAGCAGGCCCGGCAGGCCCAACTCGATGCTCACGTGGGTGAACAGGTTGTGGGAGTGATCGAAAAAGAGGTTGTCGGCAAATACCTTGTAGTCCCCACCCAGCCCCAGGCCGGTCCACGGGCGCTCGCTGATCATCTGCACAGCGGCCATGAAAATCTGCGGGCGGTAAGACACGCCACGGGCCAGCATCAGGGATTGCATGGCGAAGAACACCGCCAGCGCCGCAATGACCGCGCCAATCGCAATCACCGTGCTACGGCGGTCTCGGCACCAGGCGGGCATCGCCACCACAGTCAGCAACAAGGCCAGTGCGGCACCACGACTTTGGCTCAACACCACGAAAAGTCCGAGAAAACCGATAGACAGCACCCACGCCACTTGCATCCAACGACCACGGGGCAACCAGTGCAACAGCCAAACCGCAGCCAGGCCAATCACGTAGGCGCCCAGGATCGGGTGGGCCAACTGCCCTAAACCTTCGAGGCGGGCAGTCCAGGCATTCTGCTCAACACCATAGAACCTGATGATCGCCACCAGCGACGACAAGGCAAGCCCGAAACCGCCCCACTGCATCACACGAATGACGCGTTCGGTTCGACCACACGCAAACACAGGAAAAAACAGCAGGAACACACCGATATACAGCAGGCGCTTGGCCTCGCGCGACGGGTCTTCGACATTGGTCCACGACAGACTGACCAGCCCCCAGACGGCGAGCGCAGCGACCAGCAGGCACAGCCAGCGCTGTTCGCGCCAGACTTCCTTGAGACGCTCACGCGCCGACCAGGCAAACACCATTGCCGGCAACCACAGAAACAGCGTCAAGCCTTGTTGATAGATCTTATTGGTCGGCGCGAAGGCAATAGCCAACAAAAACCAAAGTAACCCGAAAACCATCCATACCTGCGCCCAACGACTTGCTTGCATCACCCGCTCCTGAATACGTTCAACCCACCAACCCGGCATGGTTAAAACCCAAAACTTTCGGCATTATTACCGATCACTGTGCCCGCGACCCCCACAAGGCTTTCCGACGATGCAATGTTCAAGGCTTTCCCAAGCCGATTTAACCGCGATGATTGAAGGTGCCAAAATCCTGGAACAGGACAGCTATGGCCCCAAAGTCTACCTGCTGACCGACGGGAATATCCTCAAACTGTTTCGCCGCAAGCGCCTGCTGTCGTCCGCGCTGTTTCGCCCGTACTCCAAGCGTTTCATCGACAATGTGGCGCAGTTGCAACAGCGCGGCATCCCGACCATGACCGTGCTCGCGTTCTTTCAACTGACGACCCCCGGCATGACCGCCGTACTCTATCGTCCTTTGCCGGGCGAAACGCTGCGCCAGATTTCCAGCCGTGAAGGCTTTGACTGGCGCACGAACCTCGACCCGCTCGTGGCCCTTATTCGCCGCTTGCATGGCGCGGGCATCTACTTCCGCTCGTTGCACCTGGGCAATATTGTCGTGACACCGGACAATGAAATGGGCCTGATCGACGTGGCCGACATGCGCTTCCTGCGCGCGCCCTTGAACCCTGAATTGGCAAGGCGCAACCTGCAACATTTCGCGCGCTATATTGCGCGCGAGAAGCTGAACGAACGCTTTCCAATGCAAGCACTGGAGCAAGCGCTGCTAGCGGCATGAGAACAGCCGCCGGGTGGTTTCGGTGAAATCATTCCAGGCTTGCTCCGGTGCCAACGCCCGCGACTGAGCCTCGACAACCTGCGCACTGGAACTCATGAACGCACGGTTCAGGAGGTCAGCCCAGGACGCGGTGCTGTCTACGGGCGCGTACCAGCCGGCATCACCCAATTGTTCGCGGAACACCGCCAGCTCACTGGTCAATACCGGCACACCGGCCATCACCGCCTCTTGCAGGATCAACCCCAGGCCCTCTTCCGTGGACGGAATGGCAACCCAGTCAAATGCCCGATAAAGGGTCGCCGCCTCAGGAAAATGCCCCGGCAGGGACACCTTGTCGCGCAAGCCAAGCGCCTCGATACGCGCCTCAAGCCTGGGCCTCGCCGGCCCCTCGCCGATGATCACCAGGCGCGCATCCGGCTGATCGGCCGTCGCACTGGCAAAGGCCTCCAGCAAACAGCCAAACCCCTTGCCGTCTACCAGTCGACCTACCGCACCCACTGCCAGCGAGCCATCCAATGGCAGTCCCAGGTGGGAGCGCGCCTGCTCACGGGTAAGCACTGCGGCACGGAACACAGCAGGATCGAAGGCACTGCGCAGCACCGCCACAGGCCGTTGCAGGTAACGCTCAAGGGAGCTGGCGAGGGTTTGCGACACGGCCGCGAGGGTCAGTTGCGACGCTGGAAGCTGCTCGACGAGCTTGCGATCAGCTTTGCGCAAGCGCGTGACACCATGAAAAATCACCACGGCGCGCACCTGCGGCAAATGCTTTAGCACCGGTAAAAGCACGCGTGCGACACCGACGCCATCAAGCAACACAACCTGCACATCTTCAGGCAGGGCCTTCTGGAAACGCGCACGCATCCAGGGCATCAGCCACTTCCACAGGTGCCGCCCCTTGAGCCTGGCAGATGAGAGGTTCCACTCGACGGCCTCTTTGACCAAGCCATCGTTACCCTCGGCGCGGCCCTGAAGCAACCAGGTGTGCACCCGTACATCGCTGTCGGCCTGGGACAATATCTGCTGATGAACCTTCTGCACCGAAGCGAATGCAGAGCCACCAGCCCACATGATGTTGAGAATACTCATCGAAAAAACCTTATGCGGTGTGGGTGCGGCTCGTCGTACTTACTAATGGATCAACCAGCCGATACCGACCCCAAGGATCAGCATGACGGCCAGCTTGACCCGCTCTCGTCGCTTACGCCGCTCCTTGGTCAAGCGCTCTCCTGCCGTCGCCACATGCAAACCAAAACCGGTGTGCAAAACGGCATCACCTTCCAGGGTAACGGCGGCCAGGTTCAGCTGCGCGTAACGCCTGGAAAGCCCTTTCTCACCTTCAAACCCGGCATAGGGCGCGCACAACCAATATTCCTTGATACGCCGCAGGCCCGGGTTCAGCGAGAACCCCTGCCAGTCAGGCTTATCGGACAGCAAAGGATAACAAGGCACCCCACCAATCACCTCACGCGCCCCCAGATGAATATAGGGACTGTGCACCTGCAAATCGTAGACGTAATTACGCAACCAGACTTGCAGAATATCGGGACGCTGCTCCAGGACCGTCTTGGAATCCTCGACAAAACCGGGTCGATAAAACGCCCAATCATCTTCGCAATGGAATATGTACGCGGTCTTGACCGACCCGTAGGCCAAGTCGATGGATGCCAATTGCCCCAGCTTCGGGCGGTTGATCAGGAACGTGCAATGGCCGAGCCAATGCTCAGGAATCGCCAGGCGGACCGCGTCATCGCCAGAGTCTTCGGTAATGAAGACTTCGCGAATGGCCGCTGTATTGAACAGATCGAAGCTCGTGAGCGTGCGCTTCAACAAATCGAAGCGACCACAACTGGTCACGACGAGCGTTATATCGCTTTGAGCGGAGAATTGCATTCAAGCCTCAAAATATCATAAGGCCACTAAGTGCGGCCACCTGGCAGATATCAAACGCCCAGTTTCAAGCGCAACTTTTCCAGCAAACTCAACGGGGCTCGGGGACGCAGCGGCGGCTTCAGCGCTTCGACAATGCGCTGTCCGATGCGCGCAAAGCTGAACTGACTGACCGCGAGGTCTTGCCCGTTGCGCGCAATCTCGGCCGCCAGTTGAGGATTGGATCGCAATGCAGCGAGTTTTTCCTGCAACTGGGGAATGTCTTTGTAGAACACCACATTGACCATGTCCTTGAAGCCAAGGGCCTGGTTTTCCGCAGCACCCTGGTCAAACGCCAGCAGCACACAACCACAGGCCATGGCTTCGAAGTTCTTGATCATATACTCGCCCATGCCCACGTCGGCACTGACGAAAAAACGAATCCGGTTGAGGGTTGCGCAGTATTCCTCACCGGATTTGGTGCGCGTGACCACCAAAGGTTCAACGCGGGCCAACTCATCGAGCAATGCCTTGCGACCACTGTAGGCCACGCTGTTGGTGCTGCCGACAAAGGCCAGCTCAATGTCGCGCTCCAGCCCCTGGGCCTGCAACAGCGCCTGATCGTAGCCCTTGGGCACGAACACCGCATCGAAGCCTTCCGCGCGCAGGCGTTCGGTCACCATATGCCCCGAACTGATGACCCGCGCCCACGGCAATCGACGGTAGTGGGCACTGAACTTGCCCGTGTACTTGCAGGGAATGTAGTTCTGGTAGGCATCGTGTTCGAGGATCACCAGGTTCGGGATCGTACGGATAAAGCCGGCCTGGCGAATCTCCTGCTTGAACCGCAGGAAGAACACGATGCGGTCATAACGGGTCACGTCGACTTCACGCTTGAAGTAACCGCGCAGGTTGCGCTGCTCAGCACTGCTCAGCCAGCGGGTATCGCACTCGCAGTGCTCGGCAATGCCTTCGTACAGGCGATCGAGAATCGCGCGCTGTTCTTTCTGTACCAGAAACAAAACTTTCATGACCTTCCCTTTCACAAATGCCGTCACAGACGCCAGAACAACTCATGCCGTCGTACGGCCTTGCGGAAAAATTCGTTCTCACCATAAGGCGACCGCGACCGCCCCGCCAAGACCCGTTGCAGCCAGCGCCGCACACGGCGCTTGAACGGCGGGGCGGGTTGCAGGTCATGCATCATGCCCAGCGCCATGGCCTTGTCGCGCTGCCGGGCCGGCGACAGCGACAGGCTGCACGGCCACAGTTCCAGCGTGTCATCGAACAGCGGCGGCAGGGCAATACCGGCGCCCGCGTCGCCCATGGGCCAGCGGTCGTTGTCATGCAGGTGGTTGGCGTAACCGAGCACGGTGGTCGGCTGCCATTCCAGACCTTGCAAGGCTTCGATCACCGCTTGCTGCGCACAGATGTGGTCCGGATGAGGATCCAGGACCGGATGGGGCAAGACGATCACTTCAGGGCGTGCAGTCAGCAGCAACTGACGCAGATCGGCGAGCAGGTTCTGCCAGGTCGGCAGGCCATCGGCATCCGCCGGCAACGGGAAAGGGTTGAATTGACGGAACAGGCGGGTATCCGACAGGTCGGCCTCGCGCGAAGCGATCGGCTGATCAGGCGCAGCGCGCATCGCCGGCAGTTGCAGGCAGAAGTAACCCAGCTGCACACAGTGTGCCTGTGGTACGCCGGCCCAAAGCGGCACGGCAATGCTGTCCCAGGCACGCAGGCGCCCTTTGGTCCGCGCGGCCTCGACCGGATCCAGGCCCATGCGTTGATAGTGCTCGGCTTCGATTTCACCGGCGGTAAGGGTCACGATCCACGGCTTGTCGGCCTGGCTGTAAAGACCGAAGGCAGCCAATTCGGCATCGTCGGCATGAGGCGCGATAACCATGACCCGCTGCGCCGAATAATCCGGCGTGCCCCAGGCCCACAGCCGAGGAGCGCCCTGCACAGTACAAAAACGCCCGCGCAAGCGCAGCTCACCGGACATCAGGGCCGGCGCCCAGCCACTGAGGTTCAGGTAGCGAACGCCATTCACCCCGCGCTCGAAGGCCTGTCGATCAGTGCTCTCGCCGCCCAGAATCTCAATGGCCGGATCCAGGAAACGTCCCAACCAACCACTCTTGACCTTGATAGCCAATACCAGGGTCGCCTCGGCCTGCAGCGGCGAATCCACCCTTAGCCGGTCACCGTCGAAGCGAACCCCGGCCACCTCGGCATCCGTCGAAAACCGGTATTGGTAGTCTTCGTTGGGCGCATAAAACAGATGGTCGGCAAACCATGCTTCGTGGGCGACCCAGGCCAGCACACCGAGCACCAGCGGCAGCCACCACGCCACCCAGATACCGATCACCACCAGCAACAGCAAGCCGATCAGCAAACCGACCCGTTTGTTGCGCCGATGGCGCTTGAGCAATTGCTGTTTGCGGCTCATACGGTCAGCACCGGCACAGGGTTGCACCATCGGTCCTTGTACTCGCGGTCGGCACGCCCGAAGGAGAAACGCAGCGGCTTGCCCACCTCACGTGCCTGTTCCCAGGCGCCCTGGGTGTTGAGGAAGCTCAGGACACTGCCCGGGCTGAACGCACGGGTTTGCGGGTCGACGCCGCCATTGACGTACTCCACGCTGATCCACTCCGGCGACTCGACCCGGTACACCAACTGGACCGCGATGGGCGCGTCATTGAGGAAAATCACCGAGCCGATCAGCCATTCGCGCAGCAGCTCGATCACCTCGGCCATGCGTTCGGCGCCGGTGGCGACAAAGCCCCAGCGGCGCAGGAACAGATCGCAGTAGATCGCGGCCAGCTCCTCGCTGGAAAACTCGCTCACCGGCCGCACCACCCCACCGGCCTCTTCCAGCAAGCGCAGTTCGCGACGCTGGTTGTAGCGAAACTTCTTCGACAGTTCTTCCGGGGTGCGGGCCATGGCCAACTGTTCGGCCTGGGGCTTGAGGCCGCTGAAACGGCCTTCATTCAGGGCCGACAAATAGCGTGCACGGTGCCGCAAGGGCGCCTGGGCTGCAGGCGCAGCGGGCAGGATCAACTCGGCGTTACCCAGGTCGAACAGGCCTTTTTTGCCGCGCTGCTTGAGCACATCCTTGGACAAGGCCAGGTCGCGCCCCCAGGTCGCGATGCAGGCCTGAAGCTCGCCGCCCTGCTCCCAGGCCAGGTAACGCACCGGGATGTCGGCCAGCCCGGCCAGACGTTCGATCACTTGCGGGTGGGTCGCGACACTGCCGCCAAAACGTTGCCAGGCATCGCTGTAGACCGGCGCGTCGACGACGGACCAGCCACGCTCGCGCCAGCCTTGGAATCGATTGAGCATCAAGCCCCCGCGGTCAGTTCAATAACGTGCGGCAGTTGCCAGAAGGTATCGCGTACCGCCTGATCCGAGAAACGCTCGCGCAGCCGCTCCAGCATCATCTCGGCGCACTGCCGTTGCTGGTGTTGATCCATCGCTGCCAGATGCCGCAGCCCCTGGGCAAGGTGTTCGGCATCGCCGAAGGGAAACAGGATACCCACGCCTTCGACCACTTCCTTCGCGCCGCCACAGGCCGTGGCCAGCAACGGGACGCCGGCCGCCATGGCTTCCAGCAGCACCATGCCAAAGGGTTCATGGTCGGAGCTCAGAGCAAACACATCGAAAGCACGGAAATAGCGGCGCGCATCCGGCACCTGGCCGAGGAACAGCACCTTGTCGGCAATGCCCAGCTCCCGTGCGAGGGCCTTGAGGTCCTGCTCCAGGCGCCCGCTGCCGAGGATGGCCAGGCGGCTTTCGGCCGGCAAGTGCGCCAGCGCCTGGGCAAAGCCCTTGAGCAATGTGGCCTGGTCCTTGTCCGGGTGCAGGCGACCGACATTGCCGACCACCCATTCGTCCGGCGACAACCCCAACGCGTCGCGAGCCTCATGCGCAGTTACCTGGGTGGCCTGCAAGGCGTCAACGTCGATGCGGTTGTACAACGTCTGGATGCGCGCCGCCGGCCAGGTCGGCAGGCAGCGGCGCATATCGTCACGCACCGCGTCGGAAACCCCCAGCAGGCTCAGGCGCTTGCGGAAGATCCCGGCAAACAGCCTGCGACTGCGACGCTGGTAGTCACCAAAGGCGTGATGCACGCCAATCACCGGCAGCCGTGTGCCAAGCAAGGCGATGTAGATCGGCTTGAAACGGTGGGCGATACAAAAGCTGAAGTTGCGCGACGCGGCGATCTTGCGCAGTTCACGAATGGCACCCAGCTTCAGGCCACGAATGGCCTTGGAGCTGAATTCCATGAACAACACTTCATCGGACGCACAACCGGCGGCCACGTGCGGGTCGGCGACCCCGGTGAGAAACACCGTGGTCACCTTGTAGCCGGAGCCTGCGAACAAACTGGCGTACTGCCGCGCGCAGTCCAGGAACGGACCGTCATAGCCATGGCAGAACTGCAGGACGTGGCGTTCAGCCGAGCGCGTCATAAGGGTCCACGCCGTCTTTGACGACCAGGATGTCTTCCATGATCAGGTACTGCAGGTCGGAGCCGAAGAACATGTTCAGCGCGTCGGTCGGCGAGCAGATCATCGCTTCGCCACGACGGTTGAGCGAGGTGTTCAGGGACACGCCGTTGCCGGTCAGTACTTCCAGCTCTTTCATCATGTCGTAGTAGCGCGGGTTGTATTCGCGCTTGAGCACCTGGGCGCGGGAGGTGCCGTCTTCATGCACCACTTCCGGCACGCGGGTCTTCCACTCTTCCGACACTTCAAAGGTGAAGGTCATGAACGGCGCCGGGTGATCGACCTTGATCATCTGCGGAGCCACGGTGTCGAGCATCGACGGGCAGAAAGGCCTCCAGCGCTCGCGGAACTTGATCTGGTGGTTGATGCGGTCGGCCACGCCGGTCGCACTTGGGCAACCGATGATCGAACGACCGCCCAGGGCGCGCGGGCCAAACTCCATGCGGCCCTGGAACCAGGCCACCGGGTTGCCGTCGACCATGATCTTGGCAATGCGCTTGGGCATGTTCTCGATCCTGCGCCAGTTCGGCTTGCTCTCGTGCTTGGCGCAGGCGGCGATTACGTCTTCGTTGCTGTAGGACGGACCGAGGTAGACGTGCTCCATCTTCTCCACCGGTACACCACGGGCGTGGGACACGTACGCGGCGGCACCGACAGCAGTGCCGGCATCGCCGGACGCCGGCTGCACGAACAGCTCTTTCACGTCGTCACGGGCAATGATCTTCTGGTTCAGCTTGACGTTCAGCGCGCAGCCGCCGGCGAAGGCCAGCTTGCCGGTGTCCTTGAGGATATCGCCCAGGTAATGGTCGATCATCTGCAAGGCCAGCTTTTCAAACAGCGCCTGCATGCTGGCGGCGTAGTGAATGTACGGCTCGTCGGCGATGTCGCCTTCGCGCTTGGGGCCCAGCCACTCGATCAGTTTCGGCGAGAAGTAGAAACCCTTGCCCTTCTCTTTATAACGGCGCAGGCCGATGACGTTGGCGTAGTCGGTGTTGATCACCAACTCGCCGTTTTCAAACGAGGCCAGGCGCGAGAAGTCGTACTTGCTGGCATCGCCGTACGGCGCCATGCCCATGACCTTGAACTCGCCGTCGAGCATCTCGAAACCGAGGAACTCGGTGATCGCGCCGTAAAGGCCGCCGAGGGAGTCCGGATCGTAGAATTCCTTGATCTTGTGGATCTTGCCGTTCTCGCCGTAGCCGAAGAACGTGGTGGCGTACTCACCCTTGCCGTCGATGCCGAGGATCGCGGTCTTCTCCTGGAAGCCGGAGCAGTGGTAGGCGCTGGACGCGTGGGCCAGGTGGTGTTCAACCGGTTCGATCTTGATTTTCTTCGGGTCGAAGCCCAGTTGCTCCAGGCACCAGACGATCTTGTTGCGGTAGCGTTTGTAGCGACGGTTGCCCATCAGGATCGCGTCAAGGGCGCGGTCCGGGGCGTACCAGTAACGCTTGGCGTAGTGCCAGCGTGCCTCGCCGAACAGGCTGATCGGGGCGAACGGGATCGCCACCACATCAACGTCGGAAGGCTTGATGCCGGCCTGTTCCAGGCAGAACTTCGCCGACTCGTAGGGCATGCGGTTCTTTGCATGTTTGTCGCGTACGAAGCGCTCTTCTTCGGCGGCCGCGATCAGCTTGCCGTCGATATACAAGGCTGCGGAAGGATCATGGCTAAGGGCGCCGGACAGGCCAAGAATCGTCAATGCCACAGGGGTCTAGCCTCTTTTAGTCTGCATGCAGGCGGGTTGCGCCTGAAAAAAGTGTGCTTCCCGCCTGGGCAGGAAACAGCTAAAGGGCGGGATTATAGCTCAAAAGCAGTGGGAAGCTGTTAGCGGCAAGCGGCAAGAGGGGCTAGCGGAAGATCTCGATGCTGCCGTCCTTGTTCTGGCGGTAGATCGTATAGGGCAGCATCAGCGTGTCCAGCACCCCGGAGGCCGCGAATTCGATGGCGATGATCGGCAAGGCACCGGGCCCATGGTCGATCAGGCTGATGTCGCTCAGGCTTTTATCAGGCTTGGGCTCGCCATTGAGGGTGCAAAACCCGTACATCACCCCGCTGTAGATACGCGGCACGTTTTCACAGTGGCTGCGTGAATCCTTGAGGTTCTTGCTGGTCACGACATCAGGGCGGAACACGGTATTGATGCTTCCGCAACCGGCAAGCGCCAACCCGGCGACCAGACACAAGACTTCCGATGCAATCCTCACGAACCACTCCTTTTGACCCAGGCCATTGTCATTTGCCGAAACGGATCACGCTAACATCGACAAACCTGGAGCCCCAGTGCAGTAACACCGACTTGCAACGTAGGCGGATTCCTAAATGATAAAAATCGCTCGAGTCACTAAACTCGCGGCCTTTTGCGCGCTTACACACTAAGCGCCACGGATTCCGGCCGACTCATGAACCACCTCACCCGCCTCACCCTGTTATTGCCCGGCCTGTTCGCCCTGTGCAACACCGTCCAGGCAGACGACACAGCCCTGACCCTCGACCCCAGCGTCGTCACCGGCTCGCGCAGCGCCAGCCCGACCTTCGACCTGCCGTACTCGGTGGACGGCATCGGCCGCGAGCAGATCAGCGACGGCCAATTGGGCATCAACGCCTCCGAAGCGCTGGCCCGCGTGCCCGGCCTGGTGGTGCAGAACCGCCAGAACTATGCCCAGGACCTGCAGATTTCCTCTCGCGGCTTCGGCGCCCGCTCGGCCTTCGGTGTGCGTGGCATCAAGCTGATCGCCGACGGCATCCCCGCCAGCACCCCGGACGGCCAGGGCCAGGCCGCCACGTTCAACCTCGACACCGCCGAGCGTATCGAAGTGCTGCGCGGCCCGGCCGCCACCCTGTATGGCAGCAATGCCGGCGGCGTGATCCAGATGTTTTCCCGCGATGGCGAAGGCCCGCCACGCATCGGCGCCGAAACCCTGGTGGGCAGCGACGGCCTGAACAAGAACCACCTGAGCGCCGAAGGCGCGGCGAACGGGGCAGGCTTTGTACTCGACGCATCGCGCATGGACACCAACGGCTACCGCGACCATAGCAGTGCCCGTCGCGACCAGACCTTCGCCAAGCTCAACTTCCAACCGGATGACGACAGCAAGCTGGCGCTGATCTACAGCAGCCTGGAACAGAATGGTACCCAGGATCCACTGGGGCAGACCTGGGACGCCTACAAGGCCGACCCGCGTTCGGTGAGCAGCAATGCGCTGACGTACAACACGCGCAAAAGTATCGATCATCAGCAATTGGGCATGAATTATGAGCGGTACTTCGGCGATGCGACGCTGCAGGTGAATGGCTATACCGGGCGGCGGAGTGTGGTTCAGTATCTGTCGATACCCAAAGGCACTCCGGCCAACGAACGTGGCGGTGGCGTGGTGCAATTCGACCGCAAGTTCTACGGCGGCAGCGTGCGCTGGATGCAGCCCGTCGAAAGCGCACCGGGCGACTTGATGATCATCACCGGGCTGGATTTCGACCAGAGCGAAGACAGCCGCCATGGCTATCAGAACTACAGCGGCAATACCCTTGGCGTAAAAGGCCAGCTACGCCGCGATGAAATCGACACGGCGCGCAGCCTTGACCCCTACATCCAGGCCAACTGGGCGCTCGACCGCTGGACCCTGCAAGCGGGCGTACGTCACAGCACCATGCAGATGGATGTCGATGATCAATTCCTGAGTAATGGCGACGCCAGCGGCAGCAAGACCTATCGGAAAAACACCCCATCCATGAGCGTGATGTATGCGTTCACGCCCGAGTTGCACGGCTACGTCAGCGCAGGCAAAGGCTTCGAAACGCCGACCCAGGCCGAAATGGCCTACGCGCCAGGCACTGTCGAGGGCTTCAATTTCGGCCTGAAACCGTCCGAAAGCACCCAATACGAAGTGGGCTTGAAGGCCCAGGTGCACGACACCCGGATCAACGCCGCTGTGTTCCAGATCACCACCGAGGATGAACTGGTGGTCGACCAGTCCCTCGGCGGCCGCACCAGCTACCAAAACGCCGGCCGCACCCTGCGTCGCGGCTTCGAACTGGGTATCGAAAGCCAACTCAGCGAACAGTGGAGCACCAACCTCGCCTACACGCGCCTGCAAGCCACCTACGACAGCGACTTCGTCGGCGGCGCAAAACCCGTCGACAAAGGCAACTATCTCCCCGGCGTGCCGCAAACCACGCTGTTCGCCGAGATGAACTGGAAACCCCGGGACTGGGTCAGTACCGCTGTCGAAGGCCTGTACCGCAGCAAGGTCTACGTCGAAGACACCAACAGCCAACACGCCGCGCCGGGCTACAGCGTGTTCAACTGGCGCGTACGGTTCGAGCAGAAGGTCGAACACTGGACCTTCCACCAGACCCTGCGCCTGGACAACCTGCTGGACCGCCAGTACGTCGGTTCGGTGATCGTCGGCGATGGCAATGGCCGCTACTACGAGGCGGCGCCTGGGCGCTCGTGGTATGCCGGGGCGGGTGCGGCGTATCAATTCTGAACGCACCACACCTTCAATGCGGGAGGCCCCGCGCTGTCGCGCAGCAAACCGGCCCCCCCTGTGGCAAGCCGCTCACCACCGGAATGCGGTCGCCTGAAACTGTTTATGCAATAAGGGGAGTTTGCTCATGACCCCAAGCATCGGATGGAGTCCAGCTTTCGGGGTGCAACACTAGACGCGCTCCAGCATCCGCCGGCTGGCGAAACTGAAGCTCAGCACGATAAAGATCAGCACCCCGGTCGCCACCTGCTGCCAGTAGAAATTCCAGCCGATCAGCAGCAGCCCGTTGGCGATCACGTTGATAAACAGCACTCCGAGCAGCGTCCCGGGAATATTTGCCCGGCCCTGTCGGCTCAAGGTGGTGCCGATAAACACCGCGCCAATCGCATTGAGCAAAAACGCGTTACCGGACAGCGGCACATAGGCGCTGACTGTCGAGCTGAGCAACACGCCCGCTACCCCACAGGCCAGGGCGGTAGCCAGGGCCACGACGGTGACGATCCGCCGCACCGACAACCCCGAGTAATACGCCAGCAGCGGCTGGGTGCCCTGGGCCAGCAACTCGCGGCCCAGGCGTCCGCGCGCCAGGGCCAGGCCGTAGAACAGCGCCAGCCCCACTACCACCAGCAGCGGCGTCAGCCCAGTGAGCTCAGGCTTCAAGCCTTGGCTGATATAGATCGGCTGGCCGCCGTCCGAGAGCAGTTGCTGGGCGCTGGTGCCGATAAACAGGGTGCCCAGGGTGGCCAGGAACGGACTGATTCGCAGCCCGGCAATCAGGCCGGCGTTGACCAGCCCCACCAGCAGCGCCGCCGCCAGCGCGCCCGTGGCCGCCACCGCCCAGCCATGGCCGCCATTGAGCAGCACCACAAAGCTGAAACTGGCAAAGTCCAGCGCCGTGCCCACCGACAGGTCGATGCCACCGGCCGCCACCGCGTAGGTCATGCCGATGGCGACAATCGCCAGCAGCACGAAGTTGTTCAGCACCAGGCTTTGCAGGTTGCCCGCACTGAGGAAGCCCGGCGCTTGCAGCGCAAACACCACGACAATCAGGGTGAACACCAGTGGCAATGTCAGCGGCAATACTGCGCGTGCGTTCATGCCGTCGCCCCTCGGTTCACTGCACTGGAGGCTGCGACGACCAGCAGGATCAACACGCCCTGCACACCATTGACCCAGAAGCTGGAGAGGTTAAGCAGTTGAAAGCCATTGATCAGAAAACCGATCAACAGCGCCGCCAGCAAAGTCCCCGGAATGCTCGCCACCAGCCGGCGGGAAAACACCACCCCGAGAAAAGCGATCGCCACCACCGACAGCAGCATGTCGCCGGAACCGGTGGTGCTGCCGCTGAAGAACGCCGCCGAACACAGCGCAGCCACGCCGGCACATAGACCGGACAGCAGATAGCTCGACAACACATAGACGGGCACCCCAATGCCCGCCGCTTCGGCCGCCTGGGGGTATTCGCCCACCGCATGCAGGCGCAGCCCATAGGCCGAGTGCTGGATCAGCAGCGTCAGCACGCCCGCCGTCACCAGCAGCACCCAGGCCAGGGCCGGTACGCCCAACCAGGCGCCGCCACTGAGCAGGTCCAGCAGCGGCGAGTCCGTGGAGACCACCGTGTTCTCTGTCAGCACCAACTCCAGCCCGGCCAGTACATTCATGCTCGCCAGGGTCGCCAGCAACGGCGGCAAGCGCAGCACCACCACGGCCAGCCCATTCAGCAAGCCGACCGCCAAACCGCAGCCCAGGGTCAGCAGCAGCGTCAACCCGAGATCCAGGCCGGCATTATTGAGGCGGCTGAATACCGCCGCGCACAACCCCAGGTTGGCCGCCAGCGACAGGTCCAGTCCTCCGGACACCACGTTCGAGCCGCCGCCGATAATCACGCAGGTGAGCCCGAAGGCCAGTACGCCGAGGATCGCCGACTGGCTGAACACATTGGCCAGATTGCCCACCGACAGAAAATTCGGCGCAGCCACGGCAAACCCCAGCAGGATCGCCACAAACACGCCCACCGACCCACGGCGCAGCACCAGCACCCATAACCGCTGCGATAACCCAGGCGTCGCCGCTTCAAGCATGTTCCACCTCTCGAGCGCTTAAAGCCGCCGCAGCCACGGCTCCCGTTGCACAGGCCAGCAACTGATCGCTGTCCGCCTCCCCGGCACGGAATTCACCGGCGATCTCACCCCGATGCAGCACCAGGATTCGGTCACTGATCCCCAACAACTCCGGCAAATCCGACGACAACACCAACACCGCCGCCCCCTCTTCCACCAAGCGCCCGATCAAGCGGTAGATCTCCACCTTGGCGCCCACATCCACGCCCACGCAGGGCTCATCCAGCAGGTACACCGCGGAGCGGCGGCTCAGCCACTTCCCCAGGGCGACCTTCTGCTGGTTGCCACCACTGAGCTGGCTGACGGCCGATTGGGGCCCCGGCGCCTTGATTGCCAATTCGTCGATCAGCCGCAGGCTTTCCGCCTGCTCCTTGCGGCGGCTTAACACCCCCCAGCGGCTGAAGCGCCCGAGCCCCGCCAGCGTCAGGTTTTCCAGTACCGAAAGCACTGGCGAAATCCCCTGGCTGCGCCGCTCTTCCGGCACCAGCGCAAGGCCCTCGGCAATCGCCTGGCCCGGCGAACGCAGGCGCAGCAAACGCCCGTCCAGATGCACACTGCCGCTGTCGGCGCGCTCGACACCGAAGAGTGTCTTGAACAGCTCCTTGGCTCCCGAGCCAACCAGCCCGGTCAGGCCGACGATTTCTCCGCGCCGCACGTCCAGGTCGATCTGCCGATAGCGCCGCGCCAGGCTCAACCCGCGTACCTGCAACAGCGGCGCTCCCAGTGCAACCTTGGCCTTGGGGTACATCTCCTGCACCTCGCGATTGACCATCAGCCGCGCAATCTCGGCACTGGACGTATACCGGGGCTGCACCACCGCCACGTCACGGCCATTGCGCAGCACCGTGACTTCATCGCACAGACTGTCGATTTCCTGCAGGTAATGGGAGATGTACAGGATGGATAAACCCTGGTCGCGCAGGCGCTTGACGATGCGCAGCAACTGGTCGACTTCACGCTTGACCAAGGCCACGCTGGGCTCGTCGAACACCAGGATCTTCGGCTGGCGAATCAACGCCCGGGTGATTTGCAGTACCTGGCGTTCGGCGCTGTTCAGCTCGCTCACCAGCGCACCGACGGGCAATTGCAGATCAAAATATTCCGCCAGCAGTCGCTCGGCTTCACGTTGCTGCCGGCGTCGATCCACAAAGGGCCCGCGCCGCAATTCATGCCCGAAAAACAGCGCCTCGCCCACGTTAAAACTGGCGGGCAACAGGCGCTCCTGATGGATGAACTGCACGCCCAGCGCATCCACCTGACGCGGCGACAAGGCGGCGTACGACTGGCCGTCGATACTCACCTGCCCCGCGTCCGCCCTGTGGATGCCGGCCAGGATCTTGATCAAGGTCGACTTGCCCGCACCGTTCTCCCCCACCAGGCCGTGGATGCTGCCGCGTTCGACTTTAAGGCTTGCGTCATCCAGCGCCAGGGTGGCGCCAAAGCGTTTATGCAGGTGTTGCAGGTGCAATGCCGGCATCAGTCACCCCGCAGTTGCTGAACCTGGTCCAGGTTGGCTGCGGTGGTCAGCAGCGTGGCCACATGGGTTTCCTTCGGCAGGTCACGTTGCCCGGCCAGGTAGCGCGCCACGTTCTGCACAGCGGTCTTGCCGATCAACGCCGGTTGCTGCGCCACCACCGCCCCCACCGGCGAATTTGCCTGGCCGAGCAGCGCCAGCACTTCCGGCGTACCGTCGACGCCGTAAGTCTTGATCTCGGTGCGCTTGGCATCGATCAGCGCCTTGCTCGCGCCCAACTGCGGAATGTCCCACGCCGACCAGATCGCAGAGACGCTGCCCGCCGGGTATTTGTTGAGCAGCGCCGAGACTTGGGAATAAGCATCCTGCACGGTGTTGGGGATCACGTCGCGAAGCTCCGGCTGGATGATTTCCAGCTGGGGGTAATCCTTGAGCGCCAGCTTCAACTGGTCATAACGGATCGCACACACCGGCACGCCGTAGAAACCGTTGAACACCAGGATCTTGCCTTTGCCGCCGGCGTCCTTGATCAACTGATCGGCCAACGCCTTGCCGGTGGCGACGTTGTCGGAGGTGGTGTTGTTGAGGCTGTACTGGGACGGTGCATCGATGGTGAACAGCGGGATGCCGGCCTTGCTGATGCGCTTGAGCCAGGGGTCGATCACGCTGAGGGTGCCGAGGGTCTGGATCACGGCGTCGGGTTTCTGGGTGACCACGGTTTGCAGCTGGGTCACCAGGTTCTTGTCGTTACGCCCGGCATCAAGGGTGATCGGCGTGCCGCCCAGGCGCTTGATCTCATCGACCTGGGCCTGGAACGCCTTGATATCGAAATAGTGACTGGTGCCGGTCATGCTCACGGCAATGCGCTTGCCGGCCAGGGACGGCACGGCCTCATCGCCCTCGGCGGCCTGGACACTGACGACATGGCCCAGCAACAGCGCGGCGCCAAGGCAGATCAAACGGGAAAGCGAGGAAAAGCTGGAAGGCATACAGGGCTCCGCTGCGACCGGTGAAAGGGTTCACCAGGAGGCGTTGCAGAGCCCGTGCCAGGATTTTTATTACGTAAAATCAATGGGATAACGTTTCCGCATGAAGGCAGACTGTCGTTCTGGGGCAACAACTGTCTGTTAACTGTTGCTCAGGCAACAGTTCTTACTATTGAACGCGTCAGTAGACTCGCACAACCACGGCCGTCGGTTACTCAGGTGCTGCGCGTTGACACTCTAAAATCGCGGACATAGAATTTGCCGCAAATGGACTGGGGGATCCCGGTCGGCGTTATAGCCTCGGTGAGTCTCACCGGGGCTTTTCGCTTTCAGCAGTAGGGAAAATTTTCAGCCCCCAATTTTCAAAGCCCTCTCCCACCTTGCTCCGCCCTCCACTGCAATAAAACTTGCGTTTGAGCACGTCAAAGGCACGATTTTCCTGGCCCGGTCGTAAAACGCTCATGCCGATGGGGCGCGCAACAAGATCCGCAAGCTGCAACCCCGTAGAGTTGACCTGCTTCGTGGCAAACACGATGTCAAATGGTAGGCGGATACCTGGACGGTTGGCTCCATCGCACATCCGACGAAACTCCAACTCAAGCTCGTTATCCTCTTTACGACCTCGACGCTCGAAAATCACATGCGTCAGTGCGCTCTGCTGATTTTTCTCATGTAAAAACTCGTGAAGCGTCTCAAGACAGAAGCCCAAAGCCAGATGGTAGGGGTTGTGTATTGGGCCTTGCTGCTCTCTAAGCGTAGCTTTATCAATCACACAACTGATCAAGACGAAATTGCTCGACTCAATGATGCTGGTCAGCTCCTCCAGGAAAACATGCTTGTGTTGGCGAGAGACAAACATACTGGAGAACGCCCCTTTTTCCTTACGGATTTCCAGCTCATGCAAGCCAACAAGGTCATGCCCCATATGATTGAACTTGAACTTTTGAAGGGCAGGGATGACCTTTTCGCAATAGTGCCTCTTATGGAAAACACAGAAAGCTAAAACAAACATGGGGTAGTTGACATCAAGTGTCTGCATCCCGTGATCGCCACTTTCATCCACATAGACGATGAAGTCGCTGAACTCCCCTTTTGGCGGTTTCGCTGCCACAACTTCTGCAACACGCTCCGCCTCACTCTCACTTTCAAAGAGCAGAAACTGCGGAGAGGTTAGTTCTTCATCTGCCATGGGATATTTAATCCTAGGTTTTAGGTTCTTCTGGGTCGCCCCTCTACGTTCATATTGCCCTCAAGCTCTGCTACAGAGGGCCACCAGTCTGGACCCCTTTCGGCAAACGCTGATCAATCAGCTGATACAACGCACTACTCTCAGGCCAGTTCCGCATAAACCGCGCACGGTCCCTGGCATACGCCGGGGCGAAGCTGGCGGCAGAGCTGTGTTGGCGCATCGCGTCGAGGTCGATCAGCGACCAGCGATCCTTATCCCAGAACAGGTTATGGCCCTTGAAGTCGCCATGGCTGATGCGCTCGCGAATCAGCTCGGCGAACAACTGGTCCAGCGCCAGCAGTTCGTTTTCCGGCGCGTCACCGTGTTCGATATAGGGCGCGAAACGCTCGATGATGTCCGGGCCCGGCAGGTATTCGGTGACCAGGTAAGCGCGGCTGCGCAGCCAGAAAAAGCGCTTTTCCAGGACGGCCAATGGCTTGGGCGTGGCGATGCCAAGGAAGGCCAGGCGATTGCCTTCGCGCCAGGAATGCCAGGCGCGGCTCGGGCGCCAGAAGCGCTTGAGCCAATGGGCAACGCCCTTGATGTTGTAGCGCTTGATCACCAATGGCCGGCCGGCCACATCGACCTTGGCCACGCTGGCCGCACCACCGGTCTTGTACAGGTGGCCCTGGTCGAGCAACGCATCCGCCTGCGCCAGCACCGGCAGCATCGCCGGCTCTTCCTCGCGACGGATCGCGCGCAAGGCAAAGGCGCCACGCACCACACTGAACAGCGTGCAGTCGCGGCCCACTTTGTTCAACAAGTCCTTCAAACGCCAGGCGCTGACCTTGCGCACCTGTTTTTCCAGGGCTTGCAGGGGCAAGGCGTGCTCGCCGTTGCTCAGCAGGTAGTACACCAGCAGTTCTTCGGTAAACGGTTGGAGGTTTTTCGGCAACTGGGCGAAAAACACCCCGAGGTTTTCCAGCACGCGGTCGCGCGACAGGGGCTTGCCCGCCTCTTCAACACGAATGCCGGCGCCATCGATCAAGTACAGCTTGCCGTCCCGGCGCAGCAGGTTGTCCAAGTGCAGGTCGTCCTGCCACAGGCCCTTGGCATGCATCTGGCCGATCGCACCCAGGGCCTCGGCCAGCACGGCGGTTTGCTCGTCGGCCAGTGGCGGTAGCGCTTCAACGGCGTGCCAGGCATCGGCCAGGCTCTCGGCACCTTCGATAAACTCGAACAGCAGCCAGCCGCCCTCGCCGTCCTGCAAGCCATCGGCGAGCAACAGCGGGGTGGTCAGGCCTTGCTCGGCCAGCAGGCGTACGCCGCTGAGTTCACGCTGGAAATGCCGCGCGGCCTTGCCGCCCACCAATAACTTGGCCAACACCGGACGCCCGCGCCATACCGCCGCGCCCACGTAACGCTCGCCCGGCAACACCCGCAACAGGCTCAGCAGTTGCAGTTGGCCAGGGCCGGCGGCATCCGCGAGATCGACAGTGAGGGGCAGGCTTGGCGTGCGACCGGCGCTTTTCAACTCGGACAGGCGCATCAGCGGTTCTCCTTGTGGCTACGCCGCTTCGTCAGGCGTTGCAGCCAGGTGGTGACGAGGGCGCTGCCTTCGGGCTGATCGAGGTAAGCCGCCAGCAATTGACGCACCTGTGCGTCCGACCACTGCGGTGCCCGGCGCAACAACGGCTCCAGGTCCTTGACCCGGTCACGCCAGCCGAACAGCAGCGGGCGGGTTTTCTCCAGGTCGATCAACTGCGCGGCGTAGCCGTCCCCGGTGGCCTGCAGGAAAATATGCTTGGGGTAGAAACAGCCATGCACCTGGCCGACGCTGTGCAACCGGCGCGCCAGTTGACCGCAGGCCAGCAGGATCGCGCGGTGCTGGGCATCGCTGAGTTGCGCCCATTGCTCCAGCAATGAATCCAGGTCATTCCAGCCGTCCAGGGCACGGGTCAGCAGCATCGCGCGGTGCTCACCGGCGACTTTGCGCTCGCCATAGAACGCCGCCTGCAGCGCCGGGATCCCGAGCTTGCGGTAACGGCTGATGTTGCGGAACTCGCGGGAGAAACTGGGCTCGCCCAATGGCCGGTGCAAGCTGCGCGTGAGGTAGTTGCTCTGGCGCTTGAGGTAATAGCCGTGGCCGTCGAGTTCCAGGCGAAACACGCTGCTCCAGCCGCCACGGCTGGTGTTCGGCTCGTCCACCGCGTCCAGTTGCCGGGCCCACAGGGCGTCGAATGTCGCGAGGCCGTGGCGCTCCAGCAGGGCGCGATCTTCAGCCGCCAGGAAATCACTCATTCACGTCCCTCGAAAAACTTCACTACGTGGCGAATCCGCCGTTTGTCCGACTCACTCAGGTGCCGACACCCACGGTACTGCATGTAGAAGCGCAGGCGCTGAGTGGCCGACAAGTGATACTTGGCCACCTTGTCCAGGCAGGCCAGGTCCTTGGTGATGCGGTACTTGAGCCAGAAACCGCGCCAGAAATCGCCGTTGGGGCAATCGATCAGGTACAGGGTGGCCCGATCGTCGATCAGCAGGTTGCGCCACTTCAAGTCGTTATGGGTAAAGCGATGATCGTGCATGGTGCGCGTGTATTCGGCGAGCTGGCGGCTGACCGCGTTGACCCACTTGGGGTCGCGCAGGCGCGCATCTTTACGTTCGGCCAGGACAGAGAGGTCTTCGGTCCTCGGCAACTCGCGGGTGATCATCGCGCCACGATCATAGGCCAGGCCGCTGCGCTCCAGGCCCCAGGCGACCACATCGGCGGTGGGAATGCCCCACTTGGCGAAGCGCTTGAGGTTCTGCCATTCGGACTTGACCCGCGGCTTGCCCAGGTAACGCCGCAGGCCCTTGCCGGCGCCGGTGTAGCGTTTGACGTAGTAGTTGACCCCGCCACGCTCCACCCGGATCACTTCCGACAGCGGATCGCGGGTCAGCCGCTCGCCTTGCAGGGCAAATACCGCTTCGAGGCTTCCAAAATCATCCGCCAGGGCGGCGTAGGCAGGCTCCAGGTTCCAACCCGCCATCAGATCGCATCCCCATAACGTTGCTTGCGCGCGTAGAGCTTGTCGGCCTTGCGCTGCATCAGGCTCAGGGACGCCGATTGCTCGGCCAGGATCTGACGCAGCGGCTGGCGGAAGTAGCCCTTGAGGAAGCGCAATTTATCGCGCCGGGTCAGGCCGATGTCCAACGCCGAGTAATACAGCGCGGAGAGGTCCTTGTCGCGCCAGCGCAGCGGCAGATGGGCGCGCATTTGCGCCCGGTGCAGGTCGATCACCGAGAGCTTGATGTTGCGTGGGTCGATCGGCCTGGACGTGTCCAGCAGGAAATGGCACAGGTAGCAGTCGCGGTGATTCACGCCGCCCCGGTGCATGTCGCCGACCATGCGCGCCAGTTCGGCCGTGAGCGCATGGCGCAGTGCAGGTGTGGGCGGTTCGGCAACCCAGTTGACGGTCAGGTCTTCAAGGCTGATGGTCGGCGCCAGCTCTTCGGTGATGATGAACGAGTGCTGGTCCGCCGGGTTGCTGCCTTTTTCGCCGAAGGCCACGCCGGTCATGGTCGGTACGCCGATCGCCTGCAAGCGGTGAATGGCATCCCATTCCAGGCCGGCGCCGAGCACCGGCAGCTTGGCGGTGATCAAGTTCTTGAAGATTTCCGCCCAGCCGATGCCGCGGTGGATTTTGACGAAATACGGGCGGCCATCCACCTCGGTGCGCAGCGTGCGACGCGCCGCCAGTTCACGGAATACCTGGCCTTGCAGTTTTTCGACTTCGGCGAAGGCATCACGCCCGGCCCATAACGTCTTGAACGGTTCGGCAAGAATCAACTTCATCGTTTTGGCTCCGCCAGAATCACATCCGCAGCGTGCTGCGGCATGCTGTAGAGGTCGGCCGTCTCGGCGAAGGCCAACCCATTGCGGCCCCAGGCCGCGCGCTGTGCAGAATCGGTCAACATCTGCGCCAGGTACTGGTTCAACTGAGCCTGTTCAAACGGCTCGTCCAGCACCAGGCCGCTGTCGGCTTCGGCGATGTAATGGGCATAACCACACACCGCCGAGACCAGCACCGGCAACCCGGCCACCAGGGCTTCGAGCAACACGGTGCCGGTGTTTTCGTTGTACGCCGGGTGGATCAACAGGTCGGCACCCAGCAGGAAGCGCGGAATATCGCTGCGCCCCTTGAGGAACTGCACGTTATCGCCCAGCCCGAGGGTGGCGCTTTGCAGTTGGAATACCTTGGGGTCGTCCTGGCCGATGACAAACAGGCGCGTGCGTTTTTTCAGCTCAGCCGGCAATGCGGCCAGCGCTTTCAGGCTGCGGTCGACGCCCTTGGTCTTGAAGCCGGAACCGATCTGCACCAGCAGCAGGTCGTCATCGCCCAGGTTGAACTCCTTGCGGAAGCCTTCACGAATCTCGGCCGCATTCGGCGGCGCGCGGCGGTCCTGGGCAATGCCCGGTGGCAGCAGGTGGAAACGCTCCAGCGGCGTGTCGTAATGCTTGATGAACAGCGGCTGCTGCACTTCGGAAATCATCAAGACTTCGGTCTTGGCACCCTTGGCAAACACCGCGCGCTCGTACTCGGCAAAGTGGCGATAGCGGCCAAAACTGCGGTACAGCGAATGGCGCAGGTTTTGTGCCTTGTCTTCGAAGCAGCCGTCGGCAGCGTAGTACACGTCCAGGCCGGGCATCTTGTTGAAGCCGATCAGGCGGTCCACCGGGCGCTTGGCCAGGTCGGCCTGCATCCAGGCGCTGAGCTTCTCGTTGCGCCGATGGTTGAAGAACGCCTTGACCGGCGCCACCAGCACTTCGAAGCCGGGCGGAATGTCGCCCTCCCAGATCAGCGTGTAGACACGAATCTGATGGCCGCGCTGCTGGCACTCCAGGGCGATGCGCATGAAATCGCGCTGCAGGCCGCCGAAGGGGAAATATTTGTACAGAACAAAAGCCAGTTGCATCAGTGCAGCTCCTCAGCCAGTAACAACGTGCTCAGCCGGGTTGCCACACGCTCAGGGTTCAGGCGCGTGAAACACAGGGGCGACTCGCGCTTGATGTCGAACCGACGCAGGTCGTCGGCCGTCGGTTGATAGGTACATTGTTTTTGCAGGCACGGCGCACAGGCAAAGTCGCTGGCCAGGTGAATCTGGCCCTTGCCGTAGGCGCCGGTCAGGCCGGGATTGGTGGGGCCGAACAGGGAAATGGTCGGCACATCCAGCGCCGCCGCCAAATGCCCCAGCCCGGTGTCCACCGCCACGCAGGCGCGGGCGCCGGCCAATACCCGGGCCACGCCGGCCAGGTTCAGCTTGGGCAGCACTTCGGCGTTGTTCAGGCCTTGGGCCAAGCGCTCAGCCCGGGCCTTTTCGGCGGCGTTGCCCCAGGGCAACTTCACGTCCACGCCGAGGCGGCCCATGCGTTCAGCCAACTCGCGCCAGTAGGCTTCGGGCCAATGCTTGGTGTCCCAGGTGGTGCCGTGCAGCAGCAGGACGAAGGGCTTTTTCGGCGGCAGGCCGAGCAGTTTTTCGGTGCTGAGGCCGTAGTCACCCAAGCCTTTGGGCAAGTCATAGCCGAGGGCCACGGCGAACAGTTGACGCAAACGCTCCACCGCATGCTGCCCACGGGCCACGGCCAGGCGCCGCGAGTAGAAGCGCGCCGCAATCGGCTCACGGGCCGAGTGTTTATCGAAACCAGCCACCGGAGCCCGCACGTAGCGGGTCAGCCAGGCGCTTTTGAACAGGCCCTGGGCATCGATCACCAGATCGTACTTGGTCGACTGGACTTGCTGCTTGAAGCGCCGCCACTCGCCGCTCTTGAAGGTTTGCCAGAGGTTCTTGCGCCAGCGGCGGATCGCCACCGGGATCACCTTGTCCACCGCCGGATGCCAGGTGGGGATTTCAGCAAAGCCTTCTTCCACCACCCAGTCGAAGCGAATGCCGGGGATCGCCCGTGCCGCGTCGGTCAGTGCCGGCAAGGCGTGGATCACGTCGCCCAGGGATGAGGTCTTGATTACCAGTACCCGCAACTCAGTGAACCTCGACCACGTCGCCCTGCAATCGCTGCAAGGCATCGGTTACCGGCTGCGGCAGCAATTGGCGCAGGCAGTTGTAATGGCCGAAGCGGCAGGTGCGATCAAAGCACGGGCTGCACTCCAGCCCCAGGCGCACCACTTCGACCTGGTCGGCCAGCGGCGGGGTAAAGCCCGGCGAGGTGGAGCCGTACACCGCCACCAACGGGCGGTTCAGCGCAGCGGCCACATGCATCAGGCCGGAGTCGTTGGACACCACAGCGTCCGCACAGGACAGCAAGTCGATGGCCTCGGCCAGGGACGTGTCGCCACTGAGGTTGACGGCCTCTTCGCGCAGGCCCGGGATCAGGCGCTGGCGAATGTCTTCACCCACCGAGTGATCGTTTTTCGAACCGAACAACCACACCTGCCAACCTTCGCGAATCTTCATCTCGGCGACTTTGGCGTAGTGGTCCGACGGCCAGCGCTTGGACTCGCCAAACTCCGCACCAGGGCACAGGGCCAACACCGGACGATCCAGGGCCAGGCCGAACTTGGCCAGTGCCGCATCGCGGGTCACCGGGTCGATCTGCAGGCTGGGGCGCGGGTACGGCTTGGGCAGCTCGGCGCCCGGCGCATAGGCCAGGGCCATGAAGCGTTCGATCATCAGCGGGTAGCGCGCCTTGTCCAGGGTGCGCACGTCGTTGAGCAGGACGTAGCGAAACTCACCGCGCCAGCCGGTGCGCTTGGGGATACCGGCAAAATACGGCACCAGCGCCGATTTGAGCGAGTTGGGCAACAGGATCGCCTGGTCGTACTGGCCCGCCAGGGATTTGCCGATGCGGCGGCGGGTCGCCAGTTCCAGGGCTCCGTGGCCGAGCGGAAAGCTCAAGGCCTTGCGCACTTCGGGCATGCGCTCGAGGATCGGCCGGCTCCACTCGGGGGCGAGCACGTCGATCTGGCAGTCCGGGTAGCGCATACGCAGGCTCTGGAACAGTGTCTGTGCCATCACCATGTCACCGACCCAACTGGGCCCAACGATCAGAATATTCATGTAGTTTCCACAAACGATGCGGGGAGGCTTATGCCTCCCCGCCCTAATAGTGTTTCAACCCAACCCCAGCGCCTGCCAGATTCGCATCACCTGGCGCCGTTCGTCAGCGAACTGATCACCGGGTACCGTACCGGCCTCGTTCTGCAAGGCCTGGCGATGCGCGGCGGAACGGTAGGCCTTATACACCTCGCGCAGCAGATGGGCATCGGCGGCGGGCATCAAGCCCACCTGCTCGAGGCCTTCCAGAATGCGGATATTGTCGGTATAGCGCAGCAACGAAGGATGTTGCGCAGACCACGCCAAAGCCGCGTATTGCACCATAAATTCAATATCGACGATACCTCCGGCGTCCTGCTTGAGGTCGAACAGCACCGTGGCGTCGAAGGCATTGGCGCCGGTGCCGGCCGCCGTGGCCTTGGTACCCAGGTTGTCACGCATCTTGGCGCGCATCTCGCTGACCTCCTGGCGCAACTTCGCCAAGTCGCGCTCACGCCCCAGCACTTTAGCCCGTACCTGCTCGAATGCCTGGCCCACATCCTGGCTGCCCACCAGCACCCGCGCGCGGATCAGGGCCTGATGTTCCCAGGTCCATGCTTCATTTTGTTGATAGCGGTCAAACGCCCCGAGGGAACTGACCAGCAACCCGGATGCGCCGGATGGTCGCAGGCGCATGTCGACTTCATACAATTGGCCGGAGTTGGTCTGGGTGGTCAGCAGATGAATGATCCGCTGGCCCAGGCGCGTAAAGAACTGCGCGCCGTCGATCGGCTTGGCGCCGTCGGTCTCGGCCTGCGGGTCGCCATCGTGGATAAACACCAGGTCCAGGTCCGAACCATGCCCCAGTTCGATGCCGCCGACTTTCCCATAACCGACAATGATGAACCCAGGATCGCACAAGGTACCGTCCAAGCGCTGCGGCGAGCCGTGGCGCGCGACCGTCTGGCGCCAGGCCAGGGCCAGCACTTGTTCGAGGATGGCTTCGGCGAGCCAGGTCAGGTAGTCGCTGACTTTCATCAACGGCAGGCTGCCAGCGATTTCCGACGCGGCCACGCGCAGGCGGTGGGCCAGCTTGAAGTGCCGCAGGGCTTCCATCTGCTGTTCAAGGTCATCCTCGGGGATGCGCGTAAGGCGCTCGCGCAACTCAGCGGCAAGTTCCGGCGCCAGCGGTGGCTTGAACAAACGGCCTTCGTTGAGCAACTCATCCAGCAGCAGCGGGAAGCGCGTGATCTGCTCGGCGATCCATGGACTGGCGGCGCACAGGGTCAGCAGGCGGCGCAGGGCGTCGGGGTTTTCCGTCAGCAGCACCAAGTAGGCGGAACGCCGGGCGACGGCCTCCACCAGCGGCAGTACACGCTCCAGCACCAAGTCCGGGTTGGCGTGCTCGACAGCCTGGGCCAGCAAGCGCGGGATAAAGGCATCCAGGCGTTCACGCCCCAGGCGCTGCATGGCCCGCAGTTGCGGGCTGTTGCGCAGGCTGGCCAAGGCTTTAAGGGCCTTGGTGGCGTCGGTGAAGCCGCCTTCAGCCAATTGACGGCAAGCGGCCTCTTCATCCTGGGACTCTTCCCACAGCGGCAGCCATTCTCCGCCCACGACCAACTCGCTTTCCGCGCCTTCTTCTTCATCAGGATCCGCAATCACCTGGCGGAAGTGCCAGTCCACACGGCCACGCCAATGCATCAGGCGCTCATGGAAGGCCGCCCAGTCGGCAAACCCGAGCATAAAGGCAATGCGCGCCTGGTCTTCAGGGCTGTCCGGCAGCATTTGGGTCTGGCGGTCGGCAATCGCCTGGATCGCATGTTCGGTGTAACGCAGGAATTCATAGCCATTGCGCAACTCGGCGATCACCGCCGGCGGCAGGTAGCCCTGGCCTTCCAAGGTGCCGAGCACCTTGAGCAGCGGCCGTTGCTGCAGGCTGAGGTCGCGGCCGCCATGGATCAGCTGGAACGCCTGGGCGATAAATTCCACTTCGCGGATGCCACCCGAGCCCAGCTTGATATTGTCGGCCATGCCTTTGCGCCGGACTTCCTGCTGGATCAGCTGCTTCATGGTGCGCAGCGCCTCGATGGCGGAAAAGTCCAGGTAACGGCGGTACACGAACGGCCGCAGCATATCGAGCAGTTGCGCACCGGCCACCTGGTCACCGGCAACCACACGCGCCTTGATCATGGCGTAGCGCTCCCAGTCGCGACCCTGGTCCTGGTAGTACTGCTCCAGCGCATTGAAGCTGAGCACCAGGGCACCGGCCGAACCGTAGGGGCGCAGGCGCATGTCGACACGGAACACAAAGCCGTCGACGGTCATCGGGTCGAGGGCCTTGATCAATTTTTGACCAAGGCGAATAAAGAACTCCTGGTTATCCAGGGAGCGCTTCACGCCCACGGTTTCGCCGCCCTCGGGGTAGGCGAAGATCAGGTCGATATCCGACGAGAGGTTCAGCTCCACCGCGCCGAGCTTGCCCATGCCGAGGATGACCATGTGCTGCGGTTCGCCGCTGCGCCGCCCGGTCGGCGTGCCGAATTGCACACAGTGGCGCTGGTACAGCCATTGGTAGGCCTGGTCGATACTGGCGTCGGCCATGTCGGAGAGGTCACGACAGGTTTGCACCAGGTCGGCCTGGCGGGTCAGGTCGCGCCAGATAATGCGCACTTGCTGACGGGTACGCTGGCGACGCAGTACGCGGCCCAGCTCATCTTCTGTTTCGGCCTGTTGCACGGCACCGGCAATCTGCCCGCACAGCTCGCCCGGCGCAAAGCCGCGGTCCAGCTCGCCCCAGGCCACCAGTTCGAGCAACATCAAAGGGTCACGAACACTCTGTTCAATGACGAAATCACTGGCGGCGCACACCCGGGCGAAGTCGGCCCACCGTTGCGGCGTCCACGCAGAAAGGCCATGATCGTCGTCCAGCGCGGCCACGGCGTCACGAAATGACTGCTCGGCCCGCTGGGCTTTTGGCAACAGAATGGCCGGCAGTTCGGCCAGCGTTGGAAGGCTCATGGTCTATCCTTGGTCGGCGTGTAAATGGCCTGCTGCTGTGAAGGCAGGCACCGCGCTCGATGAAGGACTGTCGAACAAAGGTGATAAATAGCTGAAAATATGTAATTTTTGGCAGGCAACATTAAACTTCTACCTTTTCTTGTTCGCAAAAGATCAACAATAACGATTATGCTCACCAGCCAGACCGAGCAATCCGCTCGGTCTTGTGTAGTTTTACTACTCGTATATACATTCGAAAGGCTGAAATGGCCGACGATTTGTAGTAAAACTACAGGACGCCGAAGCAACCTTCGGCCATCCAAGAATTTATGTCGTCTGCCCACAAGGCCAGTCGCAAACTTCAGGCAACCGATTCTGGTAGCCTTTCCGCCCTGGAGCAAGCCATGCAAGACCTCGATCCCGTCGAAACCCAGGAATGGCTGGACGCCCTGGAATCGGTTCTCGACAAAGAAGGCGAAGACCGTGCTCACTACCTGATGACCCGTATGGGCGAACTCGCGACCCGCAGCGGCTCGCAACTGCCCTACGCCATCACCACGCCATACCGCAACACCATCCCCGTCACCCACGAAGCACGCATGCCTGGCGACCTGTTCATGGAACGCCGCATTCGCTCGCTGGTACGTTGGAACGCCATGGCGATGGTAATGCGCACGAACTTGAAAGATTCTGACCTGGGCGGTCACATCTCCAGCTTCGCTTCCAGCGCAACCCTGTATGACATCGGCTTCAACTACTTCTTCCAGGCCCCGACCGAAGAACACGGCGGCGACCTGATCTACTTCCAGGGCCACACCTCGCCAGGCGTCTATGCCCGTGCGTTCATGGAAGGCCGCATCAGCGAAGAGCAAATGAACAACTTCCGCCAGGAAGTCGACGGTCAGGGCCTGTCGTCCTACCCGCACCCTTGGCTGATGCCTGATTTCTGGCAGTTCCCGACGGTATCCATGGGCCTGGGCCCGATCCAGGCGATCTACCAGGCACGTTTCATGAAGTACCTGGAAGCCCGTGGCTTCATCCCGGAAGGCAAGCAGAAAGTCTGGTGCTTCCTGGGCGACGGCGAGTGCGACGAGCCGGAATCCCTGGGTGCCATCTCCCTGGCCGGCCGCGAGAAGCTGGACAACCTGATCTTCGTCATCAACTGCAACCTGCAGCGCCTCGACGGCCCGGTTCGCGGCAACGGCAAGATCATCCAGGAACTCGAAGGCGTGTTCCGCGGTGCCCAGTGGAACGTGACCAAGGTCATCTGGGGCCGTTTCTGGGACCCACTGCTGGCCAAGGACGTCGACGGTATCCTGCAACGTCGCATGGACGAAGTCATCGACGGCGAGTACCAAAACTACAAGGCCAAAGACGGCGCGTTCGTACGTGAACATTTCTTCAACACGCCTGAACTCAAGGCGATGGTTGCCGACCTGTCCGACGACGAGATCTGGAAACTCAACCGTGGCGGCCACGACCCGTACAAGGTCTATGCTGCGTACCACGAAGCGGTCAACCACAAAGAACAACCGACCGTCATCCTGGCCAAGACCATCAAGGGTTATGGCACCGGTGCCGGCGAAGCGAAAAACACTGCGCACAACACCAAGAAGGTTGATGTTGAAAGCCTGAAGCTGTTCCGCGACCGCTTCGACATCCCGGTCAAGGACGAAGAGCTGGAGAACCTGCCGTTCTTCAAGCCTGAGGCAAACAGCGCCGAAGCCCGCTACCTGAGCGAGCGTCGTACCGCACTGGGCGGTTTCGTGCCACAGCGCCGCGCCAAGAGCTTCAACATCCCGACACCTCCGCTGGATACCCTCAAGGCAATCCTGGACGGCTCGGGCGACCGTGAAATCTCCACCACCATGGCCTTCGTGCGGATCCTCGCGCAGCTGGTCAAGGACAAGGAAATCGGCTCGCGTATCGTGCCGATCATCCCGGACGAAGCCCGTACCTTCGGTATGGAAGGCATGTTCCGTCAGTTGGGCATCTACTCCTCCGTCGGCCAGCTCTACGAGCCAGTCGATAAAGACCAGGTGATGTTCTACAAGGAAGACAAGAAGGGCCAGATCCTCGAAGAAGGCATCAACGAAGCGGGCGCCATGAGCTCCTTCATCGCTGCCGGTACTTCGTACTCCAGCCACAACCAGCCGATGCTGCCGTTCTACATCTTCTACTCGATGTTCGGTTTCCAGCGTATCGGCGACCTGGCTTGGGCAGCGGGCGACAGCCGTACCCGTGGTTTCCTGATCGGCGGTACCGCCGGCCGCACCACACTGAACGGCGAAGGCCTGCAACACGAAGACGGTCACAGCCACATCCTGGCTGCCACCATCCCGAACTGCCGCACCTTTGATCCAACCTACGGCTATGAGCTGGCGGTGATCATCCAGGACGGCATGAAGAAGATGACCGAAGAGCAGCAGGACGTTTTCTACTACATCACCGTGATGAACGAGTCCTACCAGCAGCCAGCCATGCCGGCCGGCGTGGAAGAAGGCATCATCAAGGGCATGTACCTGCTCGAAGAAGACACCAAGGAAGCGGCGCACCACGTGCAGCTGATGGGCTCCGGCACCATCCTGCGTGAAGTCCGTGAAGCGGCGAAGATCCTGCGTGAAGAGTTCAACGTCGGTGCCGACGTCTGGAGCGTTACCAGCTTCAACGAACTGCGTCGCGACGGCCTGGCCGTAGAGCGCAACAACCGCCTGCACCCGGGCCAGAAGCCTGCGCAGAGCTATGTCGAAGAGTGCCTGGCCGGCCGTAAAGGTCCAGTCATTGCCTCTACCGACTACATGAAACTGTTTGCTGAACAAATTCGCCAGTGGGTCCCGTCCAAGGAATTCAAAGTCCTGGGCACTGACGGTTTCGGTCGCAGTGACAGCCGCAAGAAGCTGCGTCACTTCTTCGAAGTCGACCGTCACTTCGTGGTGTTGGCAGCCCTGGAAGCCTTGGCTGACCGCGGTGAGATCGAACCCAAGGTGGTAGCTGACGCTATCGTCAAGTTCGGGATCAACCCGGAAAAACGCAACCCACTGGACTGCTGAGGAGACTTTTTGTGAGCGAACTCATTCGCGTACCTGACATCGGCAGCGGTGAAGGTGAAGTAATCGAGCTGTTTGTAAAGGTCGGCGACACCGTCGAAGCCGACCAGAGCATCCTGACCCTGGAATCGGACAAGGCGAGCATGGAAATCCCTGCTCCCAAGGCCGGCGTGGTCAAGAGCCTGAAAGTGAAGCTGGGCGACCGCCTGAAAGAAGGCGACGAACTGCTGGAACTGGAAATCGAAGGTGCCGCTGATGCGGCCCCTGCGGCGGCTCCTGCTGCCGCTGCTGCTCCGGCACCTGCCGCGGAAAAACCTGCCGCCGCTGCCGAGGCTCCTGCAGCTCCGGCTGCCGCGCCGGCCGAAGCCACCGTCCAGGACATTCATGTTCCGGACATCGGCTCGTCGGGCAAGGCCAAGATCATCGAGCTGCTGGTCAAGGTCGGCGACACCGTCGAAGCCGACCAGTCGCTGATCACCCTGGAGTCCGACAAGGCCTCCATGGAAATCCCATCGCCGGCTGCCGGCGTGGTGGAAAGCATCGCGGTCAAGCTGGAAGACGAAGTCGGCACGGGCGACTTCATCCTCAAGCTGAAAGTACAGGGCGCTGCGCCTGCTGCTGCTCCAGCACCGGCTGCTGCTCCGGCGGCCAAGGCTGAAGCCGCTCCGGCCGCTGCCGCCCCTGCGCCTGCTGCAAAAGCCGAAGCCGCTCCGGCCCCTGCGGCTGCCGCACCGGCGCCAAGCGGTGCCAAGGTTCACGCAGGCCCGGCGGTTCGCCAACTGGCGCGTGAATTCGGCGTCGAGCTGAACGCTGTGTCGGCCACCGGCCCCCACGGTCGCGTGCTGAAGGAAGACGTGCAGGTCTACGTCAAAGCCATGATGCAGAAAGCCAAGGAAGCTCCGGCTGCCGGCACTGCTACTGGCGGCGCGGGCATTCCACCGATCCCGGTGGTGGACTTCAGCCGCTTCGGCGAGACCGAAGAAGTGCCGATGACCCGCCTGATGCAGATCGGCGCGTCGAGCCTGCACCGCAGCTGGCTGAACATCCCGCACGTGACCCAGTTCGACCAGGCCGACATCACCGACCTGGAAGCTTTCCGCGTTGCGCAGAAAGCCGTGGCCGAGAAGGCCGGCGTGAAACTGACCGTGCTGCCGCTGCTGCTCAAGGCCTGCGCGCACCTGCTCAAGGAGCTGCCGGACTTCAACAGTTCGCTGGCGCCAAGCGGCAAGGCGATCATCCGCAAGAAGTACGTGCACGTAGGCTTTGCCGTCGACACGCCGGATGGCCTGCTGGTACCGGTCATCAAGAACGTCGACCAGAAGAGCCTGCTGCAGCTTGCCGCCGAGGCTGCTGCACTGGCGGCCAAGGCCCGTGACAAGAAGCTCACCGCAGACGACATGCAAGGCGCTTGCTTCACCATCTCCAGCCTCGGTCACATTGGCGGTACAGGCTTCACGCCAATCGTCAACGCGCCGGAAGTGGCGATCCTGGGTGTTTCCAAGGCCACCATCCAGCCAGTCTGGGACGGTAAAGCATTCCAGCCCAAGCTGATGCTGCCACTGTCGCTGTCCTACGATCACCGTGTGATCAACGGCGCGGCCGCTGCACGCTTCACCCAGCGCCTGAGCCAGTTGCTGAACGACATCCGCACCATCCTGCTATAAGCCAAAGCGGCCTCCCTTTCATCGGGGAGGCCTGGTTGCACCGATTTCCGAGCGCCACGCTCGTACCTCAACCCCGTCAATTTGGCGGGGCTTTTTTTGCTTTTCTCTACAGACAGAACAGGGTTGTACACCTTCTGTCATCCTGACTGAAGAATTCCCCCGCCCGGCCGATAACCCCCTTATAGCACTTAGCCTTCATCCTCTCTTGTCAGCCCGCGCCGCATGATGCAACCTTGCCGCAGGCAACAGTAAAGAGGGCGTGAGCCCGGCGCCGTGCGCGTTATTTGAAGTGAGTTCCCCCCATGAAAAGCCAACCCGATGTCGCCCGTATGGCGGCCGAGGTAGTGACGCAGTTACCGGTGCCTTCGCGCCTCGGTATGCTGCGTTTCGAGCGGCTTAATGAGGCAAGCTGGGCCCTTCTGTACCTCGACCCTAACTGCGAGCGCCAATTCGGCCTGTCGGCGGTCGAGCTGTGTGCGCTGCTCGGCACCCCCTTCGCCAGCCTGATGGAGCCTCAGGCGCGCTACCAACTGCACGACACCATCCAACAGCAACTGAGCGACAGCCCTCACTACCTGGTGCGCTACACCCTGCACACCAACGATGGTCCCCTGAGCCTGCTGGAAATGGGTGAAGCCTACAAACAGCACAATCGCCACCTGCTGCGCGGCTACCTGATGGTGGTCGACGGCCTGTTCAACGAAATCTCCCTGCCCGCACCGACGGAGGATCTGGAAAGCCAGAACAGCCGCCTGCAGATCGCCCTGGAGCTCAACCAGCGCGCCCAGCAGGAACAACTGCAGCACCTGGAGCGGGTGCGCGCCCAGCAGGAGCTGATCCTGTTGCTGGCCCGCCAGCGCTACACCGCCAACAATTCGCTGCAGGAAGCCGCAGAGCTGATCACCCGCAGCGCCTGTGACATCTACCAGATCGACTGCGCCAGCATCTGGAACCTCGAAGGCCAGCGCCTGGTACCGATCTCGGCCTACCACCGCGATGACCAGCAGCACCACCTGCCTGAGCCCATCGACGCCAGTTGCTTTCCGGATTACCTGGAAGCCCTGCACACCAGCCGGGCAATCGACGCGACCAACGCGATGCGAGACCCGCGCACCCGGGAAATGGCCGAGAACCTGCGCGCCAAGGATATCCACGCCATGCTCGATGCGAGCATCCGCGTCGATGGCCAGGTGGTCGGTGTGCTGTGCCTGGAACAGGGTGGCAGCTCACGTGTCTGGCAGGCCGATGAAATTGCCTTTGCCGGCGAACTGGCTGACCAGTTCGCGCAAGTGATCAACAACCACAACCGCCGTACCGCCACCAGCGCCCTGCACCTGTTCCAACGTGCCGTGGAGCAAAGTGCCAATGCCTTTTTGCTGGTCAACTGCGACGGCGTGGTGGAGTACGTCAACCCAAGCTTTACCGCGATTACCCAATACAGCGCCGAAGAGGTCCACGGCCACCGCCTGGCCCAGCTGCCGGCCCTGGAAAACCTCAGCGAACTGCTGTTCGACGCACCGTCGAGCCTGGCCAAGAGCAACAGCTGGCAGGGCGAGTTCAAGAGCCGACGCAAAAACCTCGAACCCTACTGGGGCCAGCTGTCGATTTCCAAGGTGTATGGCGACAACCGTGAGCTGACCCACTACATCGGCATCTACGAAGACATCACCCAGAACAAGCTGGCCCAGCAGCGCATCGAACGCCTGGCCTACACCGATAACCTGACCAACCTGGGCAACCGTCCGGCATTCATCCGCAACCTCGATGAGCGCTTTGCCCGCGACAGCGACAGCCCGATCAGCCTGTTGCTGGTGGACATCGACAACTTCAAGCGCATCAACGACAGCCTCGGCCACCAGACCGGCGACAAGCTGCTGATCAGCCTGGCCCGCCGCCTGCGCAACAGCCTGAGTGCCGGCGGCAGCCTGGCGCGTTTTGCCAGTAACGAGTTTGCGGTGCTGCTGGACGACACTGACCTGGAAACCGGCCAGCAGGTGGCCAGCCAGTTGCTGGCGACCCTAGACAAACCGATGTTCGTCGACAACCAACTGATCAGCGTCACCGGCTCCGTGGGCCTGGCCTGTGCGCCGCTGCACGGCCGCGACCCGCAGACCCTGATGCGCAACGCCGGCCTGGCGCTGCACAAAGCCAAGGCCAACGGCAAACACCAGGTACAGGTGTTCACCGAAGCCTTGAATGCCGAGGCCAGCTACAAGCTGTTTGTGGAGAACAACCTGCGTCGTGCCCTGACCCAGAACGAGCTGGATGTGTTTTACCAGCCCAAACTGTGCCTGCGCAGCGGCCGCTTGCTGGGCATGGAAGCGCTGTTGCGCTGGAACCATCCGGAAAAGGGCATGATCCGCCCCGATCAGTTCATCAGCGTCGCCGAAGAAACCGGCTTGATCATCCCGATCGGCAAATGGATCGCGCGCCAGGCCTGCCGCATGAGCAAGCAACTGAGCGCCGCCGGCCTGGGCAATCTGCAGGTGGCGATCAACCTGTCGCCCAAGCAATTCTCCGACCCGGACCTGGTGGCCTCGATCGCCACGATCCTCAAGGAAGAACAGCTGCCGGCCAACCTGCTGGAACTGGAGCTGACCGAAGGCCTGCTGCTGGAAGCAACCGAAGACACGCGCCTGCAACTGGACCAGCTCAAGAGCTTCGGCCTGACCCTGGCCATGGACGACTTCGGCACCGGCTACTCGTCGCTGAGCTACCTGAAAAAATTCCCCATCGACATCATCAAGATCGACCGCAGCTTTATCCACGAAATCCCGGACAACCAGGACGACATGGAAATCACCTCGGCCGTGATCGCCATGGCCCACAACCTCAAGCTCAAGGTGGTGGCCGAAGGCATCGAGACCGCCGAGCAACTGGCGTTCCTGCGTCGGCACCGTTGCGACGTTGGCCAGGGCTACCTGTTCGACCGGCCGATCCCCGGTGCAGAGCTGCTCGAGAAGCTTAGACGCTATCCGCGCGGGCCAATCGCCTGACAGCGCTGTAACACTCGGGCACACTGGTTGTCTGAAATTTACCGCTAACCCAACCTGACGAGAGGACTGCTCATGGTCTTGCGCTCGGAAATTCTGGTGAACAAAAACGTGCTGCCTACTCAAGAACAAGCGTTGCCCGGTCGTGAAACCCCGATGAACCTGCCGCAGACGCACTTCGTCAACGGCAACCCGCTGCTGGGCCCATTCGTCGACGACGTCGGCTTCGCGATCTTCGGCCTGGGTTGTTTCTGGGGCGCCGAGCGCAAGTTCTGGCAGCGCGATGGCGTGGTCAGCACCGTGGTCGGCTATGCCGGTGGTTTCACGCCGAACCCGACGTATGAAGAAGTCTGCTCGGGCCTGACCGGCCACAGCGAAGTGGTGCTGGTGGTATATGACCAGGCCAAGGTGAACTACGAAGACCTGCTGAAGATGTTCTGGGAACTGCACAACCCGACCCAGGGCATGCGCCAGGGTAACGATATCGGCACCCAGTACCGCTCGGTGATCTATGCGACCACGCCTGAGCAACTGGCGGCGGCGCAGGCCAGTGCCGAGGCCTATCAGGCCGAATTGACCAAGGCCGGCCTGGGCACCATCACCACCGAAATCGAAGAGGCGCCGACGGTGTACTTCGCCGAGGCGTATCACCAGCAGTACCTTGCGAAGAATCCACAGGGCTACTGTGGGATCGGCGGCACCGGCGTGACTTGCCCGATCTGAAGATCGGAGCTGCAAGTTTCAAGCTGCAAGTGGTGTTTTCTGATCTCACTTGCAGCTTGAGGCTTGCAACTTACAACTACTCAGCTATGAGCCAATCCATCTGCCACCCACCCTGGGTCTGGCCAAGCTTCTTGGACAGCCACGGCAGCAGCTCGCGCAACTCCTCTTCCAGGCCCCACGGCGGGTTGGCAATCGCCAGGCCCGAGCCGGTCAGGGTGTTGGGCGTGTCCAGCGGATGCACCAGCAATTCCACGCGCAGCAACTTCGGCGCACCGGTGCCGGCCAGGTCCTGGTAGAAGCGACGCAGCATGCGCTGGTCCTTCACCGGGTACCAGATCGCCGCGACGGTCTGGCGCATACGGCTGACGGCTTCTTTGAGGGACGCAGCGCAGCGCTGCATTTCGTCGAGTTTTTCAAACGGCGGATCGATCAGCATCAACGCGCGCTTTTCCGGCACCGGTAACAGGGCACGCGGCACATGCCAGCCTTCGCCCAAATGAACCTTGACCCGACGATCGCCCTTCATGTTGTCCTTGAGCAACACGCCGTCTTCCGGGTGCTTTTCATTGAGCAACACGCGGTCCTGGGGGCGCGTAAGGCGGCGCGCCAGCTCCGGCGAGCCCGGGTAGTAGCGCAACTGGCCATCGGGGTTCATCTCGTGCAGCACGCGCATGTAATCGGCGGTCAACGCTGGTAGATCGTCGGCGCCCCACAAACGCGCGATACCTTCCAGGTACTCACCCGTGCGATTGGCCTGATCACCTTGCAGGTCGTAAAGACCAATCCCGGCATGGGTGTCGAGGTAAGCGAACGGCTGCTCCTTACGCGACATCAGGGCGATGAGGCGGGTCAAGGTCAGGTGTTTGAAGACATCGGCGTGGTTGCCGGCGTGAAAGGCGTGACGATAATTCATGGTTGCTCCTGCGCAGGGGGCGAAGTTTACCTTCTACGGGCGCAAAGGTGCAGGGCCGCATGCCGGGCGGTGCTTATGCCGCAAACGCAGGCAGCCCGTTGAAAAAAATCTAAATGTCGACGGCGAGGCGGATTTATTGTTGCCATCCACAACTCCAGGGAGGTCAATAACAATCATGAAAGACGCCACCATCGCACTGCACCACGGTTTCAAGTCGGACCCGACCACCAAGGCGGTCGCCGTGCCGATCTACCAGAACGTCGCCTTCGAATTCGATAACGCCCAACACGGCGCCGACCTGTTCAACCTGGACGTACCCGGCAATATCTACACGCGCATCATGAACCCCACCAACGATGTGCTGGAGCAGCGCATCGCCGCCCTTGAAGGCGGTATCGCAGCGCTGGCCGTCTCGGCCGGCAGCGCGGCGATCCACTACGCCATCCAGACCTTGACCCGTGCGGGTGACAATATCGTCACCACACCGCAACTCTACGGTGGCACCTACACGCTGTTCGCCCACCTGCTGCCGAGCTTTGGCGTGGAGGTGCGCTTCGCCCGGGACGACAGCGCCGCCGCCATCGCCGAACTGATCGACGACAACACCAAGCTGGTGTACTGCGAAAGCATCGGCAACCCGGCGGGCAATATCATCGACATCGAAGCCCTGGCCGACGTCGCCCATGCCCGCGGCGTGCCGCTGGTGGTGGACAACACCGTGGCCACGCCGATCCTGTGCAAACCGATCCAGTTCGGCGCCGACATCGTGGTGCACTCGGTGACCAAGTACGTCGGCGGCCATGGCAACTCCCTGGGCGGTGTAATTGTCGACAGCGGCACGTTCCCGTGGACGAAATACTCGGATAAATTCCCCGGCCTCAACCAGCCCGAGCCGGCCTATCACGGCGTGGTCTATACCGAAAAATTCGGCCCCGCCGCCTTCATCGCCCGTGCCCGTACCGTGCCACTGCGCAACACCGGCGCGGCGTTGGCCCCGATGAATGCCTTCCTGTTGCTGCAAGGCCTGGAAACACTGGCGTTACGCATGGAGCGCCACACCGAAAACGCCCTGAAAATCGCGCAATTCCTGCAAGGCCATGCCCAGGTGGAATGGGTCAGCTACGCCGGCCTGCCGGACCACCCGCACCACGCATTGGCGCAGAAATACATGCAGGGCAAACCGTCGGCGATCCTGTCCTTCGGCTTGAAGGGCGGCTTTGATGCCGGTGTGCGCTTCTACGACGCCCTGCAAATCTTCAAGCGCCTGGTCAACATCGGCGACGCCAAGTCCCTGGCCTGCCACCCTGCCTCCACCACTCACCGGCAGATGAACGAGCAGGAACAGGCCAAGGCCGGCGTAAAGCCGGAAATGATTCGCCTGTCCGTGGGTATCGAAGCGGTCGAAGACCTGATCGACGACCTGCAACAGGCGCTGGCCTCAACTCAACTCTGAGTCCAGGTAGCCCGCCAACGCTTCAGGGCTGATATCCGCGCTGCGTACGAAGTAGGCGACCTTGTGCCGCAAGGTCGCCGGCGTGAAGGCGGCATACAGGTCGGGGCGCTGTTCTTCCAGCCACTGCAGCAGGTTGTCGATCAGGGTCTGCGGCGACTGCGCGGCCAAGTGCGCCAATAACGCGTCAGGCACTCGCCACCAAGGGCTAGCCTTGGCCGCAGTGACCGATGGCGTCGCCACGCTCAACGGCTGGCCATTGATCAGATAGCGCTGGAACACGGGCAGTACTGCGCCGATTTCATCGCCCAGTTTCTGCACAATCGGCAGAAACTGGGCGCCATCCCAGAAGCGCAGGAATACGCTCCGCTCATCGGGAAGCACTATCTTGGTCAGGCCTTGCAGGTGAGCAACCACGACTTCCAGCGGGCTGGACGATACCGCCAGCCAACCCCAGTCCGAAGCGTCAGTGGCTGCGATCCAATCGAGGAAGGCACTGTCGGGTTCGACAATCCCTGCGTAGGGCATCACCTCATCCCACCCGGCATAGGCCGTGCCTGCCCAGAGCGCTTGAGGCAACATCCCGCCGGCCGAGACTTGCCACGCAGCCAGCGGCTTCGCGTCGCTGGCACTGCTCAGTACCACGTAAAGCCGCTCATTGGGGAGTAGAGGGAATTGTGCCAGCCAGTCATCGGGGCTCAAGGGTTGGGACATCAGGGTAAATTCCTTTTAAGGTTGAATGGAATGGGAGGGCACACTGCCCGTCACTGCAGCGTTGGCACTCTTCACAAAACGGCGCGCTCCGTTTCAGGCTGGCGACCTGTATCCGGCTCAGCGGTGCAGGTATAACCGCCAGCAACGCCGCTTTCACCCCAGGCATCAATGGCGACGCCGCCGGAGCAGGCGCGCCTCCCAGTTGAATGGGCGTGCTGCTGAAAATCCCCTCTGCCGACAGCGTGATCGACTGCCCACCGGCCTGGATTGTCACGCTTGCGCCCGCATCAATGACAACACTCTGCCCGGCGCCCATCCGGATCGTCCGCCCGGCCCGCATCTGCTGCGAACCGCCGACCACCAGATGATCGTCCTGCTTGAGTTCCGTCAAACGGTTGCCATGGGTGATGCGCTGCTCTTCGCCTTGCAGCTCATGGTGCGACTCACCGCCCACCCTGATGCGTCGCCGATGGTCGATCTGCACCTGCTGGTCATGCAGCACATGCTGGGTCCAATCCCGCTGGGCGCGCAGGTAGATCTCCTCGGCGCCCTTGCGGTCTTCGATGCGCAGTTCGTTGTAGCCACCGCCACCGGGGCTGCTCTGGCTACGGAAGATACTGCGGGTCTTGTCTGCCGGCAGGTCGAGGGGGACCGGGGTCGCCGCGTTCGGCAGGCAGCCCATCACCAGCGGCATGTCCATATCGCCATTGGCGAACCCCACCAGTACTTCCATGCCCACTCGCGGGATAAGTACCGAGCCATAGCGGTCATGGGCCCAACCGCTGGCCACCCGCAGCCAGCAGCTGGAATGATCGTCATGCGCCCCAGCGCGATCCCAGGCCAACTGCACCTTGACCCGGCCGTATTCGTCGCAGTGGATTTCACTGTCGACGGGGCCGGTCACCACTGCGTTTTGATAACCCGACAACGCCGGCCGCGCCTGCTCAGGCAAGGGTGGGCGGAAGATCACGTCCCACGGAGTCGCCACACATTCATTGCGATACCCCTGAAGAAAATCTCCACCGCCAACCTCGGTGACAGCCTCCTCCAGAACCTGGGGCTGCCTGCCTTCGTGGGTCACTTGCGTCACCAGCCACACGTCATTCCATTCGTCCCGCGGATGCCCGGTCAACTTGAAGAACCGGCCGCTGCTCAATGCAGGGTCATCGCCGCTGGCACGGGCTATTCGATAGTCGCTACGGTGCCGCTCCAGGCCACGTTGCGCGAGATATTTGCCGTGGGGGCGATCGGAAAAGTGACCGGGGTAGGCCTGCGCCTCAAACCGTGGAAGCTGTTCGCCGACCACGCCACTCTCCAGCACCAGGCTTGGCTTGAGAAAGTCGTAGTCACGCAGGTTGACCGCGGTGGTGCGGGTTTCCAACCGCAGCGCAAAGCGCTTGATGGCCGGCGTATCCGCCACCATCCCGGAGCCCGGCATGTAGGGCGTAGGCTGATCGGGCGGGGCGAAAACGGTCTGGTCATCGCCAAACACCAGCAGGTGTCCTTCGGGCGAATGCTGGAAGTGATAGTGAATCCCCTGTTCGGCACACAGGCGCTGAATGAAGGCCAGGTCGCTCTCGCCAAACTGCACGCAATACTCGCGTTCGGGATAGGCACCACTGAGGTGAAATTCGAATTGGTCCGCATGGAGCCGCTGCTCCGCCAGCACCTGCGCAATGATCTGCGGCACCGTCTTGTGCTGGAAGATCCGCTGGTGACTGCTGTGCGCGAGATAGGCCAACTGCGGCACAAGGCTGATCTGGTAACGCGTCAGCCGCCTCCCGGAATCGCCCTGCGCGACCCGATAAACCAGGCCATGGACACCACGGCCGTGAGCATCGAAGCCCAGGTATGCCGGGCGATGCAGCAGGCTTTCCAGGTCCAGGTCGGGCTGTTCGCTGACCAGTTCAAGATCAAAACGATACGGCTGGCTGATGGCTTCGCAGCCCTGGAACTCAAACACCTTGAGTTCACTTGGCACACCGTCGAGGGTCAGGGTAAAGGCACTTTGATTGGCAGGAGCGAACATCCGGTGTTTCTCTGCGAGGGGTGGGCGGGAGATTCCGCACCACTGCCTCACCCTGCCGGGCACAGTCCTAACAAATCAGTAAAACCCTACGTGTGTGCGTAGGAGTCCTACTCAGTCCAGCTCGAATCGCACGCAAAAAAAGACCCGCCATCCGTAGGACGCGGGCCTTCTTTTAATTCATCGAGCGCTCAGCGCCCGGCGAATCACTTGTTGAGGTTGTAGTCTTTTTCCGCCGCATCAAAGCGCTCGACCATACCGGCTGTCGGTGCGCCCAGCTTGCTCACGACGTAGATCGCCAGGCTGGCGAAGATGAAGCCTGGGATGATTTCGTACAGGCCCAGCAGTTCGAAGTGCTTCCACACGATCACGGTGACCGCGCCGACCAGGATCCCGGCCAGTGCGCCGTTACGGGTCATGTTCTTCCAGATCACCGAGATCAGCACCACAGGGCCGAATGCAGCACCGAAACCGGCCCAGGCGTAGCTCACCAGGCCCAGGACGCGGTTGTTCGGGTTGGCGGCCATGGCGATGGCGATCAAGGCCACCAGCAGTACCATCAGGCGGCCGACCCAGACCAGTTCAATCTGGGAAGCGCTTTTGCGCAGGAAGGTCTTGTAGAAGTCTTCGGTCAGGGCGCTGGAGCACACCAGCAACTGGCAGCTGAGGGTGCTCATGACCGCAGCCAGGATGGCCGACAGCAGTACGCCCGCGATCCATGGGTTGAACAGCAACTTGGCCAGTTCGATGAACACGCGTTCATGGTTCTCGTTGACCGGGCCCGCGACTTCCGGGTGCGCCGAGAAGTAGGCGATGCCGAAGAAGCCCACGGCCACGGTGCCGCCCAGGCACAGGATCATCCAGGTCATGGAGATGCGACGCGCGTTGGCGATCGACTTCACCGAATCCGCCGCCATGAAGCGCGCGAGGATGTGTGGCTGGCCGAAGTAACCCAGGCCCCAGCCCATCAGCGAGATGATGCCGATGAAGGTGGTGTTTTTCAGCATGTTGAAGTTGTCGGGATTCTTGGCTTCGATAGCCAGGAAGGTGGTGTCGACGCCACCGGTGGCCAGCAGCACGATGATCGGCGTGAGGATCAGCGCGAAAATCATCAGCGTGGCTTGTACGGTGTCGGTCCAGCTGACGGCCAGGAAACCACCCACGAAGGTGTAGGCAATCGTCGCCGCAGCGCCGGCCCACAGCGCGGTCTCGTAGGACATGCCGAAGGTGCTTTCGAACAGGCGGGCACCGGCCACGATGCCGGACGCGCAGTAGATGGTGAAGAACACCAGGATCACGACCGCAGAGATGATCCGCAGCAGGCCGCTTTTATCTTCGAAACGGCTGGAGAAGTAGTCCGGCAGGGTCAGGGCGTCGCCGTTGTGCTCGGTCTGTACCCGCAGGCGACCGGCCACGAACAGCCAGTTGAGGTAGGCACCGACGATCAGGCCGATGGCGATCCAGCTTTCCGACAGGCCGGACATGTAGATCGCGCCCGGCAGGCCCATCAACAACCAGCCGCTCATGTCGGAAGCACCGGCTGACAAGGCAGTCACCACGCTCCCGAGGCTGCGACCGCCGAGGATGTAATCGGAAAGGTTGTTGGTGGAGCGATAGGCCATGAAGCCGATCAGCACCATTGCTGCGATGTAGATCACGAACGTGATCAGGGTTGGATTACTAACGCTCATAGGAGTGACGCCCTGGCTTTGTTTTTATGTAGCGGCGGTCTGTCAGACGGCCACCTACTGGAAGTAGGTAAACGTAACTGCGTGCCGCGCATTTATGACTGACGTTTCCCCAGGAAAGCCGCCAGCCGATGAACCAAACCCTAAAGCCGGTTGCACCTTGGGCGCGAATGCTATTCAACAAAGCAAATAAGGTGCAACCAGTTTCTTGGGAATAAGTTGCACCCAAGTGTAAAACCCGCAAAACGCTCCTTTTTTGCTCCTTTTCGGAGCAAGAACAGCCGATCTCAGAAGCAAATGCACCAAGCCGAAGCGGATTCCGTCGCCGGCCAATTTTTTTCCGATCAAGGACGAAAAATTCATCGACAAAATGGGTTGCACCCGGTTGCACCTCTCCCTGAGCAAAGCTAATCTTGCCGCCAGCTGATGCCACTCGGTAGTGGCACCCATGAGGATAAGAAAATGGCTACGACCACCCTTGGGGTCAAACTCGACGACCCGACCCGCGAACGCCTCAAGGCGGCCGCGACCTCCATTGATCGCACGCCGCACTGGCTGATCAAGCAGGCGATTTTCAATTACCTGGAGAAACTCGAGGGTGGTGCAACCCTGACCGAACTCAACGGCTTGAGCAGCAAGGACGCTGACGACGCAGGCGAAGTCCAGAGCGACCACGCCCACCAGTGCTTCCTTGAGTTCGCCGAGAGCATCCTGCCGCAATCCGTACTGCGTGCTTCGATCACCGCCGCTTACCGCCGCCCCGAGCCGGAAGTGGTGCCGATGCTGATCGAGCAGGCCCGCCTGCCGGTGCAAATGGCCGAAGCCACCAACAAGCTCGCCGCGTCGATTGCGGAAAAACTGCGCAATCAGAAGAGTGCCGGCGGCCGTGCCGGGATTGTTCAGGGCCTGCTGCAGGAATTCTCGCTGTCGTCCCAGGAAGGCGTAGCCCTGATGTGCCTGGCCGAAGCACTGCTGCGGATCCCGGACAAAGGCACCCGCGACGCGCTGATCCGCGACAAGATCAGCACCGGTAACTGGCATCCGCACCTGGGCAACAGCCCGTCGCTGTTCGTCAACGCCGCCACCTGGGGCCTGCTGCTGACCGGCAAACTGGTCGCTACCCATAACGAAGCCGGCCTCACCTCATCCCTGAGCCGCATCATCGGCAAGAGCGGCGAGCCGATGATCCGCAAGGGCGTCGACATGGCCATGCGCCTGATGGGCGAGCAGTTCGTGACCGGCGAAACCATCGCCGAAGCCCTGGCCAACGCGAGCAAATTCGAAGCCAAGGGTTTCCGCTATTCCTACGACATGCTCGGTGAAGCCGCCCTCACCGAACACGACGCGCAGAAATACCTGGCCTCGTACGAGCAAGCCATTCACTCCATCGGCAAAGCCTCCCACGGCCGTGGGATTTATGAAGGCCCGGGCATCTCCATCAAGCTGTCGGCCCTGCACCCGCGTTACAGCCGTGCGCAGTACGAACGTGTGATGGATGAGCTGTACCCGCGCCTGCTGTCCCTGACCCTGCTGGCCAAGCAATACGATATCGGCCTGAACATCGACGCCGAAGAAGCCGACCGCCTGGAACTGTCGCTGGATCTGCTCGAGCGCCTGTGCTTCGAGCCGCAGCTGACCGGCTGGAACGGCATTGGCTTCGTGATCCAGGCCTACCAGAAGCGTTGCCCGTATGTGATCGACTACGTCATCGACCTGGCACGCCGCAGCCGCCATCGCCTGATGATCCGCCTGGTAAAAGGCGCGTACTGGGACAGCGAGATCAAGCGCGCCCAGGTCGAAGGCCTGGAAGGCTACCCGGTGTATACCCGCAAGGTGTACACCGACGTTTCCTACATTGCCTGTGCACGCAAGCTGCTGTCGGTACCGGAAGTCATCTACCCGCAGTTCGCTACGCACAACGCCCATACCTTGTCGGCGATTTACCATATCGCCGGTCAGAACTATTACCCCGGCCAGTATGAATTCCAATGCCTGCACGGCATGGGTGAACCGCTGTACGAGCAGGTAGTAGGCAAGGTTTCCGAAGGCAAGCTGAACCGTCCGTGCCGCGTGTACGCACCGGTCGGCACTCACGAAACACTGCTGGCTTACCTGGTGCGTCGCCTGCTGGAAAACGGCGCCAACACCTCGTTCGTCAACCGCATCGCCGACCAGTCCATCTCGATCCAGGAGCTGGTGGCCGATCCAGTGGCCAGCATCGAGCAGATGGCGACGCTGGAAGGCGGCTTCGGCCTGCCGCACCCGCGTATCCCGCTGCCCCGTGACCTGTACGGCAGCGACCGTGCCAACTCGGCCGGTATCGACCTGGCCAACGAACACCGCCTGGCATCGCTGTCCTGCGCCCTGCTGGCCACCGCGCACAACAACTGGAAGGCCGCGCCGATGCTCGGTTGCGCCGCCAGCGATCAAGCGGCGGCACCGGTATTGAACCCGTCCGACCTGCGTGACGTGGTCGGTCACGTGCAAGAAGCCACTGTCGAAGACGTCGACAACGCGATCCAGTGCGCCATCAGCGCCGGCCCGATCTGGCAGGCCACCCCGCCCGCCGAACGCGCCGCGATCCTGGAACGTGCCGCCGACCTGATGGAAGGCGAGATCCAGCCGCTGATGGGCCTGCTGGCCCGCGAAGCCGGCAAGACCTTCGCCAACGCCATCGCCGAAGTGCGTGAAGCCGTGGACTTCCTGCGCTACTACGCGGTACAGGCGCGCAACGACTTCACCAATGACGCCCACCGCCCACTGGGCCCGGTGGTGTGCATCAGCCCGTGGAACTTCCCGCTGGCGATTTTCAGTGGGCAAGTGGCTGCCGCACTGGCCGCCGGTAACCCGGTCCTGGCCAAGCCAGCCGAACAAACCCCGCTGGTCGCCGCACAAGCCGTGCGCATCCTGCTCGAAGCCGGTATTCCCCAAGGCGTGCTGCAATTGCTGCCGGGCCAGGGCGAAAGCGTCGGTGCGCGCCTGGTGGGTGATGATCGCGTCAAGGGCGTGATGTTCACCGGTTCCACCGAAGTCGCGCGGCTGCTGCAACGCAATGTCGCCGGACGCCTGGATGCCCAGGGCCGTCCGATCCCGCTGATCGCCGAGACCGGCGGCCAGAACGCGATGATTGTCGATTCCTCGGCGCTCACCGAGCAGGTGGTCATCGACGTGGTGTCCTCGGCCTTCGACAGCGCCGGTCAACGTTGCTCGGCCCTGCGCGTGTTGTGCCTGCAGGAAGATTCGGCAGACCGCGTGATCGAAATGCTCAAGGGCGCCATGGCTGAATGCCGCCTGGGCAACCCGGAGCGCCTGTCGGTGGACATCGGCCCGGTAATCGACGCCGAAGCCAAGGCCGGCATCGAGAAACACATCCAGGCCATGCGCGACAAAGGCCGCAATGTGTACCAGGTGGCGATTGCCGACGGTGAAGAAATCAAGCGCGGCACCTTCGTGATGCCCACCCTGATCGAGCTGGAAAGCTTCGACGAACTGCAACGGGAGATCTTCGGCCCGGTGCTGCACGTGGTGCGCTACAAGCGCAAGGAGATCGACCAGCTTATCGGCCAGATCAACGCATCCGGCTATGGCCTGACCCTGGGCGTACACACCCGTATCGACGAGACCATCGCCAAGGTGATCGACAACGTCAATGCCGGTAACGTCTACGTCAACCGCAACATTGTCGGTGCCGTGGTCGGCGTGCAGCCGTTCGGCGGCGAAGGCCTGTCGGGCACAGGCCCGAAAGCCGGTGGTCCGCTGTACCTGTACCGCTTGCTGTCGACCCGTCCTACCGATGCGATCGAGCAATCCTTCGTACGTGGCGACAAGCTGGCGGCACCGGATGTACGCCTGCGCGACGCCATGAGCCAACCGCTGACCGCCCTGAAAACCTGGGCCGACAGCAATAAGTTCAGCGAGCTGAGTGCGCTGTGCAGCCAGTTCGCCGCGCAATCCCAAAGCGGTATCACCCGTCAGTTGGCCGGCCCGACCGGCGAGCGCAACAGCTACGCCATCCTGCCCCGCGAGCACGTACTGTGCCTGGCGGACGTGGAAGGCGATCTGTTGACTCAACTGGCGGCAGTATTGGCGGTCGGCGGTTCGGCGGTGTGGCCGGAAACCGACCTGACCAAGGCCGTGTTCCCACGCCTGCCGAAGGAGATTCAGGCGAAAATCAAGCGCGTGGCCGACTGGAGCAAGGACGAGGTGGTGTTTGACGCCGTCCTGCACCACGGCGATTCCGACCAACTGCGTGGGGTGTGCCAGCAAGTGGCGCAGCGTGGCGGGGCGATTGTCGGGGTACATGGTTTGTCTCAGGGCGAAACATCCATTGCCTTGGAGCGCCTGGTGATCGAGCGTGCGTTGAGCGTTAACACCGCTGCTGCAGGCGGTAATGCCAGCCTGATGACCATCGGCTAACTGAATGTGGGAGGGGGCTTGCCCTCTCCCACATTTGATCGCATTTCAATTCCCCTTGTTCTGCCTCTTCATCACCCAGATCAATCTTGCTATCCAGTCTTTATTCGCGCACTTAGACTCAGGCCAATTCCCCCAAAGGTAAGCCGCCATGTCCGAGACGCTGCTCAGTTCCCGCAATCTGGCTTTCGAGCTGTATGAAGTCCTCGATGCCGAGGGCCTGACCCAGCGCGAGCGGTTTGCCGAGCACAATCGCGAAACGTTCGATGCCGCGATCAGCACCGCGCGCAGCATCGCCGAAAAGCACTTCGCCCCCCACAACCGTAAGAACGACGAAAACGAACCGCGCTACGAAAACGGCGCAGCCATCCTGATTCCGGAAGTCAAACCGGCGGTGGATGCGTTCCTTGAAGCCGGCTTTCTCAATGCGGCCCGTAGTTTCGAAGCCGGCGGCATGCAGTTGCCGACCCTGCTGTCCCAGGCCTGCTTCGCTCACTTCCAATCCGCCAACGCGGCCTCGACGTCTTACCCGTTCCTGACCATGGGCGCCGCCAACCTGATCGAAAGTTTCGGCACCGAGGAGCAAAAACTGCGCTTCCTGCAACCGATGATCGAAGGCCGCTTCTTCGGCACCATGGCCCTGACCGAGCCCCACGCAGGCTCGTCCCTGTCGGATATTCGTACCCGCGCCGAGCCCGCGGCTGACGGCAGCTATCGCCTCAAAGGCAACAAGATCTTCATCTCCGGCGGCGATCACCCGCTGTCGGAAAACATCGTGCATATGGTGCTGGCCAAGCTGCCGGACGCGCCCGCTGGGGTGAAGGGCATTTCGCTGTTTATCGTGCCCAAATTCCTGGTCAACGACGACGGCAGCCTCGGCGCGCGCAATGATGTGCTGCTGGCAGGGCTGTTTCATAAGATGGGCTGGCGCGGCACCACGTCCACGGCACTGAATTTCGGCGATAACGGCAACTGCGTCGGCTATCTGGTGGGTAAACCGCACCAAGGCCTGAGCTGCATGTTCCAGATGATGAACGAGGCGCGCATCGGTGTCGGCATGGGCGCGGTGATGCTCGGTTACGCCGGCTATCTCTATTCGCTGGAGTACGCCCGCGAACGCCCGCAAGGCCGCTTGCCCGACAGCAAGGACCCAGGCACCGCACCGGTCTCGATCATCCAGCACGCCGATATCAAGCGCATGCTGCTGACGCAAAAAGCCTACGTCGAAGGTGCCTTCGACTTGGGGTTGTACGCCGCGCGGCTATTCGATGACACCACCACACTGGAGACCGAGGCCGAACGCAAACAGGCCCATGAACTGCTGGACCTGCTCACCCCCATCGTCAAATCCTGGCCCTCGGAGTTCTGCCTCAAGGCCAACGAACTGGCGATCCAGATCCTCGGCGGCCACGGCTATACCCGCGAATACCCGGTAGAGCAGTACTACCGCGACAACCGCCTGAACCCGATCCACGAGGGCACCCATGGCATCCAGTCCCTGGACCTGCTGGGGCGCAAGCTGGCGCAGAACGGCGGCGCAGGCCTGAAGCAGTTGATCCGGCTGATCGCCGACACGGGCGCGCGAGCACAGGAATATCCAGGCCTGACGGCATTGAGAGAGCCGCTGGAGCACCTGGTCAGCCGCCTGCAAAGCGTGACCATCGGCCTGCTGACGGATCTCGCCCAGGGCAAGGTCAACAGCAGCCTGGCGAACTCGGCGCTGTACCTGAAGGTATTCGGGCATACGGTGATTGGCTGGCGCTGGCTGGAACAGGCGATTCGCGCCGAAGAAGGGCTGGCCAAGGGCAATGTGGCCGATGTCGCCTTCTATAAAGGCAAGCTCCAGGCCGCCCGGTACTTCCTGACTTGGGAGATTCCGGGCTGCCATCATGAACTGGCGATTCTGGAGGCACGGGATGATACGTGCCTGGGGATGCAGGATGAGTGGTTCTAGGGCTGGATCGCCTTGGAAATCACCTCGACCGTGGCGCTGACTTGCTCTTGGTAACGGTCGAGTTCCTGCTGGTGAGCCTGCTGCATTTCGATCTGCTCGGCGCACAGGTTCAGCGCCGCCAGCACCAGTAGCTTGTCACCGATCAGGGTCGGGTACTTTTTCTTGGTGGTGGCCAGGGAGGCCTTGAGCATGGTCACGGCGTGCATCAGGGTTTTATCTTCCCCGGCCGGGGCCTTGATCGAGTAATCCTCTCCGAGAATCGAAACGACCTTTATCCCTTCATTCATGCGCTGACAGGGCCTGCGCTCACGCGCTCAACCAGCGCCTGGATCCGCGCTGCGGTGGCGCCGTGCTTTTCTTCCTGCTCCATCAGGTTCAGTTGCAGGCTGTCGTTCTCATCCTTGGCGCGAGCCAGTTCGGCCTTGAGGGATTCGTTGCTGCCCAGTAGCTCCTGATTCTGCTGTACCAGGTCGCTGACCAGTTGTTCCAGTTGGCTGAGGGATGCTTCTAACATTTTGATTTCTCGGGCTTTTTCAAAGGGCGGTGACGATAAAGAAAATTCACCTCGGATGCCAGGGTTATCCCCGGCGCGCAGCCCGTTTTCATGGGCCGGGCCACGCTTTCGAGCCTTAGTGACTGCATTTCCCCCATCTGGTTCCTGAATCCGCGCATCCCCTCGTCAGATGCGACAAAAACGCACAGCCCCCTTTAGACTTTAGTCGTACGTCCGATAGAGAGGCACACCCCGTCTCATGACCGCACGGATTGCGCCTCTCCCAGGATTTCCGCATGTCGCTTCGTAATATGAATATCGCCCCGAGGGCCTTCCTCGGCTTCGCGTTTATTGGCGCGTTGATGTTGTTTCTAGGCGTGTTCGCCCTGAACCAGATGAGCAAGATCCGTGGCGCCACCGAAGACATCACCTTGTCCAGCGTGCCAAGCATCCGCGCCCTGGATGAGTTCACCCAACTGACCCTGCGCCTGCGCGTGTTGTCTTACCGCTTGCTGACCAACCGCGAGCCGGATGTGCAGCAAAAGACCCTGGAAGCCTTCGAACTGCGCAACCAGCAGATCCGCACCGCCCAGGGCGTCTACGAGAAACTGATTGAAAGCAGCGAAGAACGTAGCACCTACAACGAATATGTAAGCCTGCTGGGCCAGTACCATCAGATTGAAGAGCGCATGAAGAGCCTGTCACGGGCCAACCAGGTGGATGAGCTGCGCAGCCTGCTTAACACCGAATTGCTGAGCAACTCCGAGCAGGTCAACGCCGTGCTGACGCGCCTGCTGGACCTCAATAACAAGATGGCCCTGGCCACCAATCAGGAGGCCGAAGACCAGTACAACGCGGCCTTCAACCTGGTCGTGGGCCTGCTGGTGATCGCCACGCTGCTGACCCTGCTGTTTGCCTGGCTGCTGACCCGCAGCATCACCCTGCCGATTTCACTGGCACTGGAAGCGGCGGAAGAAGTCGCCGAAGGCAACCTGACACGGCCGATAAAAGTCGACGGCAACGATGAGGCCGGGCGCCTGCTCGCCGCCATGGCCAAGATGCAGGACAAACTGCGCGACACCCTGCAACGCATCGCGGGCTCCGCCACCCAACTGGCTTCCGCCGCCGAGGAACTGAACGCCGTCACCGACGAAAGTGCCCGTGGCCTGACCCGGCAAAACAACGAAATCGAACAAGCCGCCACCGCCGTCAACGAGATGACCAGCGCCGTTGAAGAAGTCGCACGCAATGCGGTGAGCACCTCTGAAGCCTCGCGCAACGCCACCACGTCTGCTGGCGACGGCCGCGACCTGGTGCAGGAAACCGTCAGCGCCATCGAGCGCATGAGCGGCGACGTGCAAGCAACCGCCACGCTGATCGGCGAACTGGCCAATGAGTCGCGCGATATCGGCAAAGTGCTGGACGTGATTCGCGGCCTGGCCGACCAGACCAATTTGCTGGCCCTGAACGCGGCGATTGAAGCCGCACGTGCCGGTGAAGCCGGTCGCGGGTTCGCGGTGGTCGCCGATGAAGTGCGGGCCCTGGCCCATCGTACCCAGCAGTCCACCAGCGAGATCGAGCGGATGATCGGCAGTATCCAGGCCGGCACCGAGCACGCGGTGGACTCGATGCGCAACAGCACCGAGCGGGCGGAGTCGACGCTGAACATCGCCAAAGGCGCGGGAATGTCGCTGGACACCATCAACACGGCGATTGTCGAGATCAACGAGCGCAACCTGGTGATCGCCAGCGCGGCGGAAGAACAGGCGCAGGTGGCGCGGGAAGTGGACCGCAACCTGGTGAACATTCGTGACCTGTCGGTGCAGTCGGCCACCGGCGCCAGCCAGACCAGTGCGGCGAGCAGTGAGCTGTCGCGCCTGGCGGTGGATTTGAATGGGATGGTTGGCCGCTTCCGCCTCTAACTGCCTGCACTGGCTTGAAATGTGGGAGGGGGCTTGCCCTAATGCCGGTCAGTTAAGGCTTTTTGTAGGAGCGAGCCTGCTCGCGAAAAACGCCCAGGCAACGCGTTCATTCTCGATAAGCGCGGTGACCCTGAGTTCTTCGCGAGCAAGCTCGCTCCTACAGTGAATCACTTTCGCTTAACTGAACGGCATTAGGGCTTGCCCCTCCCACATTTAGTTATGCGTGAATCAGAAAAAGCTTTTTGACAGTACCGCAATTCAACAGGTTAGAATCCCTGGCACGTAGACTGCATGGTCAGTTTGCGTCCCGTCTTGTTTGCCCATGGAGTACTGCCTTTGAATGCGACGACCATCAACAGCCTGTTCTTGATCGGCGCGTTGCTGGTGAGTGCGAGCATTCTGGTGAGTTCTCTTTCCTCGCGCCTGGGTATCCCGATCCTGGTGATCATCCTGGCCGTGGGCATGGTGGCCGGCGTCGATGGCGGCGGCATCATTTTCGACAATTACCCGACTGCCTACCTGGTGGGCAACCTCGCGCTGGCAGTGATCCTGCTCGACGGCGGTTTGCGTACACGGGTGGCGAGTTTCCGCGTGGCACTCTGGCCGGCATTGTCCCTGGCCACGGTGGGGGTGTTGATTACCACCGGCCTCACCGGCATGGCGGCGGCCTGGCTGTTTGACCTGAATATTATCCAGGGCCTGCTGATCGGTGCGATTGTCGGCTCGACCGACGCCGCAGCGGTGTTCTCGCTGCTGGGCGGCAAGGGCCTGAACGAACGGGTGACCGCCAGCCTCGAGATCGAATCCGGCAGCAACGACCCGATGGCGGTGTTCCTCACCGTCACCCTGATCGACATGCTCGCCAGCGGCCAGACCGGCCTGCACTGGAGCCTGCTGACCCACCTGGTGCGCGAGTTCGGCATCGGTGGCATCGTCGGCCTCGGCGGCGGCTGGTTGATGCTGCAAATGGTCAACCGCATCAACCTGGCCACCGGCCTGTACCCGATCCTGGTAATCGCCGGCGGCCTGTTCGTGTTCGCCCTGACCAACGCCTTCCATGGCAGCGGCTTCCTCGCCGTGTACCTGTGCGGCCTGGTGATCGGCAATCGGCCGGTGCGTAGCCGTCATGGCATTTTGCATATGCTCGACGGCATGGCCTGGCTCGCGCAGATCGGTATGTTCCTGGTGCTGGGCCTGCTGGTCACGCCCCATGATTTGCTGCCGATTGCCCTGCCGGCCCTGGGCCTGGCGCTGTGGATGATCCTGTTTGCGCGGCCGCTGTCGGTGATGGTCGGCCTGCTGCCGTTCAAAGCCTTCCATGGCCGCGAAAAGGCCTTTATCGCCTGGGTCGGCCTGCGCGGCGCGGTGCCGATCATCCTGGCGGTGTTCCCGTTGATGGCCGGCCTGCCCCATGCGCAGCTGTACTTCAACCTGGCGTTCTTTATCGTCCTGGTGTCGCTGCTGGTACAGGGCACCAGCCTGCCGTGGGTGGCCAAGCTGCTCAAAGTGACCGTGCCGCCGGACCCGGCGCCGATCTCCCGCGCAGCCCTGGAAGTGCACGTCACCAGCGAGTGGGAGCTGTTCGTCTACCGCCTCGGCGCAGAAAAATGGTGCATCGGCGCGGCCCTGCGCGAGCTGAAAATGCCCGAAGGCACGCGCATCGCGGCCCTGTTCCGTGGCCAGCAACTGCTCCATCCGTCGGGTAGTACGGTGCTGGAAGTCGGCGATCTGCTCTGTGTGATCGGCCATGAACACAACCTGCCGGCCCTGGGCAAACTGTTCAGCCAGGCACCGCAACGCGGCCTCGATTTGCGCTTCTTCGGCGACTTCGTCCTCGAAGGCGACGCCCAGCTGGGCGCGGTTTCGGCGCTGTATGGCCTCAAGCTTGAAGGGATCGACCCGGACATGCCGCTGAGCCGCTTCATCACCCAGAAAGTCGGCGGCGCGCCGGTCGTGGGCGACCAGGTGGAGTGGAACAACACCATCTGGACCGTCGCGGTCATGGACGGGAACAAGATTGGCAAAGTCGGCGTCAGATTCCCCGAAGGAAGTCGCCCGGGCCCCGGACTCTTCCTCTAAACTGCGGGGCGACAGCACGCCCCCGATTCTTCACCTTGCTCGATCGGTCTCTATGCCAACCCTGCGCACTTTTCTCGCCACTGCCCTGCTGGGCCTGATCCTTTGTGTCGGCAGCGTCTACGCCGCCGACCCACCCAGCGCCGACGCCATCCAGCAAACCCTGGACAAGCTGCCGGATCGCAAACTGCCCGACGCCGACATGAAGGCGCTGCAGTCGATCCTGCAACAGACCCTGACCTACCTGGGCAACAAGCAGGATTACGAGCAGCGCCTGGTCGACCTCAAGCGCCAGCTGGAAGACGCGCCGCGCCAGACCAGCGAGAACCAGCGCGAACTGACCCGGCTCAAGGCCACCAAGGTCATTCCGGTGGCCCAACGCTACGCCACCCTGCCGGTGCCGCAGCTCGAGCAATTGCTGGTGCAGCGCAGCACCCAGCAAGGCGACCTGCAAAAGGAACTGGCCGACGCCAACAGCCTGACCATCGCCGCCCAGACCCGTCCCGAGCGCGCCCAGACCGAAATCAGCAGCAGCCAGACGCGCATCCAGCAGATCAATGCCACCCTCAAGGCCGGCAAGGACAATGGCAAAGCCCTCAGCAGCGACCAGCGCAACCAGCTGAATGCCGAACTGGCCTCCCTGAATGCCCTGATCCCCCTGCGTCGCCAGGAACTGGCCGGCAACAGCCAACTGCAGGACCTGGGCAACAGCCAGCACGACCTGATCCAGGAAAAAACCGCGCGCCTGGAACAGGAGATCCAGGACCTGCAAACCCTGATCAACCAGAAACGCCTGGCCCAGTCCCAGCAGACCGTCACCCAACAGTCCATCGAAGCACAGAAAGCCGGCGGCAGCAGCCTGCTGGCCACGGAAAGCGCGGCCAACCTGAAGCTCTCCGACTACCTGCTCAAGAGCACCGACCGCCTCAACGACCTGACCCAGAAGAACCTGCAGACCAAGCAACAGCTGGACACCGTGACCCAGAGCGATTCGGCCCTGGACGAGCAGATCAATGTGCTCAAGGGCAGCCTGCTCCTCTCGAAGATTCTGTATAAGCAGAAACAAGCGTTGCCCCGCCTGACGGTGGACCGCGACCTGGCGGACGATATCGCCAACATTCGCCTGTACCAGTTCGAGGTCAACCAACAGCGCGAGCTGATCAGCTCCCCCAGCACCTATGTGGATAACCTGCTGGCCAACCAGCCGCCGGCCGACGTCACCCCGCAACTGCGCCGCGCCCTGCTGGAACTGGCGATCACCCGCAGCGACCTGCTGGAGCGCCTGAGCCGCGAGCTGAGCGCGCTGCTCAACGAATCCATCACCCTGCAACTGAACCAGAAACAACTGCTCAGCACCGCCACCACCCTGCGCGCGACGCTCGATGAACAGATGTTCTGGATCCCCAGCAACAAGCCGCTGGACACCGAGTGGCTGGAAACCGTGCCGGCGCACCTGAGCAAGCAAGTCACCACCCTGCCCTGGGCCTCCAGCGTCAGCGAGCTGTACGACGGCCTGACCCAGCGTCCGCTGCTGTTTTTGCCGTTGCTGCTGTTGATCGGTGCCCTGTTGTGGCGCCGCAACGCGTTGTACGCGCGCCTGAAAAGAGTTCATCTGGACATCGGCCACTTCAAACGCGACAGCCAATGGCACACGCCCCAGGCGATCCTGGTGAATATCCTGTTGGCGATGCCGGTAGCACTGGGCCTGGCGCTGTGCGGCTACGCGCTGCAGATCGACGCACGTGGGCAGAACGCCAACCTGGGTGCGGCGCTGTTGCAGATTGCCCAGGCGTGGCTGGTGTTCTACACCGCCTACCGCATCCTGGCACCGGGCGGCGTGGCTGAGCTGCACTTCCGCTGGGAAAAGCCCCAGGTCGAATTCCTACAGGGCTGGGTGCGCAAGCTCGGGCTGGTGGTGCTGGCCCTGGTGGCCGTGGTGGCGATTGCCGAGCATCAACCGGCGGCGCTGGCCGACGACGTGCTGGGCATTGGGGTGGTCCTGACCTGCTACGCCCTGATGGCCTGGCTGCTGGGACGCCTGCTGCTGCACAGCCCGACCCACGAAAAAGCCTCGCTGTTCCGCAAAGCCGTGGGCCTGCTGTTTACCGCCCTGCCTATCGCGCTGTTCATTGCCGTGTGCTTTGGCTACTACTACACCGCCCTCAAGCTCAGCGATCGGCTGATCAACACCCTGTACCTGCTGATGTTCTGGCTGGTCATCGAAGCCACCTTCGTCCGCGGCCTGGGCGTTGCCGCCCGACGCCTGGCCTATTCCCGCGCCCTGGCCAAACGCCAGGCCGCCAAGGAAGCCGGCGAAGGCGAAGCGGTGATCGAAGAGCCGACCCTGGATATCGAACAGGTCAACGAACAATCGATGCGCTTGATCCGCCTGGCGCTGCTCGGCGGCTTTATCGCGGCGCTGTACTGGGTATGGTCGGACCTGATCTCGGTATTTTCCTACCTGGACAACGTCACCCTCTACGAATACACCAGCGGCACCGGTGCCAATATCAGCATGGTGCCGATCAGCATCGGCGACCTGCTCGGCGCGCTGATCATCATCGGCATCACCTTCGCCCTGGCGCGCAACCTGCCCGGCCTGCTGGAAGTGCTGGTGCTGTCCAAGCTGGACCTGGCCCAGGGCAGTGCCTACGCCACGACCACCTTGCTGTCCTACATCATTGCCGGCGTGGGCTTTGTCTCGACCCTGTCCACCCTCGGCGTGAGCTGGGACAAGTTGCAATGGCTGGTGGCCGCGCTGTCGGTGGGCTTGGGCTTCGGCATGCAGGAGATCTTCGCCAACTTTATCTCCGGCATCATGATCCTGTTCGAGCGCCCGGTGCGGATCGGCGACACCATCACCATCGGCAACCTGTCGGGCACGGTAAGCAAGATCCGCATCCGCGCCACCACCATCACCGATTTCGACCGCAAGGACATCATCGTCCCGAACAAGACGTTCATTACCGGGCAACTGATCAACTGGTCGCTGACCGACACCATCACCCGCGTCACCCTCAAGCTGGGCGTGGACTACGGCTCCGACCTGGACCTGGTGAAGGAATTGTTGCTCAAGGCTGCCCGAGAAAACCCAAGGGTGTTGAAGGAACCGGAACCCCATGTGTACTTCCTCAACTTCGGCGAAAGTACGCTGGACCACGAACTGCGCATGCACGTGCGCGACCTCGGTGACCGCAACCCGGTGATCGACGAAGTGAACCGCTTTATCAACCGCGAGTTCAAGAACCACCACATCAACATCTCGTTCCGGCAGATGGAGGTGTACCTGAAAAACCTCCACGGCCAGGAGTACAAGCTGGTGCCGGTGGAGGACGAGAAGAGAACCATCGTCGGACCGACCGAGGCGCAAGATGTGCCGGAGCCGCCGGACGGCAAAGTGGCGGATGCACCCGAGCCACCGCCCAGCAAACTCGACTAAACGCCCTATCCCCAGCAGAATGCTCGGACATTCTGCTGGAGATGGCCGGTGAAAGCCCTCGACGAACTGACCTTCGACAACCGCTTCGCACGACTGGGCGACGCGTTCTCAACCCACGTACTGCCCGAGCCCCTCGACGAACCGCGCCTGGTGGTGGCAAGCAATGCCGCCATGGCCCTGCTCGACCTCGACCCTGCCGTGGCGCAAACGCCGGTATTCGCCGAGCTGTTCAGCGGCCATAAGCTGTGGGCCGAAGCCGAGCCGCGGGCAATGGTCTACTCCGGGCACCAGTTCGGCGGCTACACCCCGCAGCTGGGCGATGGTCGGGGATTGCTGCTGGGCGAGGTATACAACGAGGCCGGCGAGCATTGGGACCTGCACCTCAAGGGTGCCGGGATGACGCCCTACTCGCGCATGGGCGATGGCCGCGCGGTGCTGCGCTCGTCGATTCGGGAGTTCCTGGCCTCCGAAGCGCTGCATGCACTGGGTATCCCCAGCAGCCGTGCGTTGTGCGTGATTGGCTCCAGCACCCCGGTCTGGCGTGAGAAGCAGGAACGTGGGGCGATGGTGCTGCGCCTGGCGCCCAGCCATATCCGTTTTGGTCATTTCGAATATTTCTACTACACCAAGAAGCCCGAACAGCAGGCCGAGCTGGCCGAACACGTGTTGAACCTGCATTACCCCGAGTGCCGCGAACAGCCCGAGCCCTACCTGGCGATGTTCCGCGAAATCGTCGAGCGCAATGCCGAGATGATCGCCAAATGGCAGGCCTATGGTTTCTGCCACGGCGTGATGAACACCGACAACATGTCGATCCTCGGCATCACCTTCGACTTCGGGCCGTTTGCGTTTCTCGACGACTTTGACGCGCACTTCATCTGCAATCACTCGGACCATGAAGGACGTTACTCCTTCAGCAACCAGGTGCCCATCGGCCAGTGGAATCTCAGCGCGCTGGCCCAGGCGCTCACGCCATTTATCAGCGTCGATGCCTTGAAAGAAGCCCTTGGCCTGTACCTGCCGCTGTACCAGGCCCACTACCTGGACCTGATGCGCCGCCGACTGGGGCTGACCACCGCCGAAGACGACGACCAGAAGCTGGTGGAGAGGTTGTTGAAGCTGATGCAGAACAGCGGCGTGGATTACACCTTGTTCTTCCGACGCCTGGGCGACGAATCGGCAGCGCTGGCGGTGGCGAAGCTGCGCGATGACTTTGTCGACCTCACCGGGTTCGATGCCTGGGCCGAGCTGTACACGGCCCGTGTTGCGCGGGACGGGGATTATAGCGAAGAGCAGCGCCGTGAGCGGATGCACGCAGTGAACCCGCTGTACATCCTGCGCAACTACCTCGCACAGAACGCTATCGCCGCCGCCGAATCAGGCGACTACAGCGAAGTGCAGCGACTGCATGAGGTGCTTTCCAAACCGTTCGAGGAGCAGCCAGGGATGGAACGGTACGCGCAGCGGCCGCCGGATTGGGGCAAGCATTTGGAGATCAGTTGTTCGTCGTGATACGCGCCATGCCCACAGTTAGATGAACAGGTCGACCGGCACCTTGAAAAAATCCGCCAGCCAACGAATCTGTCGCACGTTCAGCTGGCGTTTTCCACTGAGGATTTCCGAGACCACCGATTGAGCACCCACACCCGGCAAATCACTCTGAGTCAGGCCATGCTCCTGCATCATTGATCGCAGTACGTCGACACCGCTCGCCTCAGGCATCGGCCAATGCTCCAGGTCATAAGCCTCGACCCAGTCACCGATGATATCGACCACGCCCATCAACGGATGGGCTTCGTCATCCCCGACGATGTCCAGTAATTCGTCGAGCGCCTCCACCAGAACATCGTAGTCAGCCTCGGTTTTGGGCTTGCGCAACAGGGGCGACACGAATTGCCAATGCTCGGCCACCTGCTCAATCAGCACACTCATTTTCAATCACTCCTTCCATTTACCCTTGTCGTATTCCCGATGGTCCAGCACATGCCGAATATAAAGCCGCTGCATTCGGTAGCGCCCCCACCTTATCCACTGCGGGAAAATCGATTTCAACGCCGCGAATTCCTCAGGATTGAGAACTTTGACTTTCCGATACCACTCATCCAAAGCACTGGCTGAATGAGGCCACTTCAACTTGGCACTTCTGATTTGTTTCGCACTGATTACACGCATGCAACATCCCTATCGCATATTGCTATGAAGGTTAAACCCGAACGCCGGCTATCGCAATTTGCTATGGCGCCGAACGGACCGATGGTGCTATTTCGAACAAGCACTTCCAGCCTAGATAGGCACGCGCCAATCGACATTTGCGAATCTGTTAGCACATGCGTCGCTACCCCCAAGCTTGATAAAGCTGATGCCTGACTCCAGATAGGGAGCATTGGCCACATCCACGGAGCCCACCATGTCCGAACCTCTCGTTATCCCCTGCCCCCATTGCAACGGCCTCAACCGCATCCCCGCAGAACGCCTGGGTGATACGCCCAAGTGCGGGCGCTGCAAGCAACCGGTTCTACTGGGCAAGCCTTTCGAGCTGAAACAAGGCGACTACGCCAGCCAGATCAAGGGCGACCTGCCGCTGCTGGTGGACGTGTGGGCCGATTGGTGTGGACCATGCAAGTCGTTTGCGCCGGTGTTTGAACAGGCGGCCGGGCAGCTGGAAGGCAAGTGCAGGCTGGCCAAGCTGGACAGCGAGGCCAATCAGCAGCTGTCGGCACAATTGGGGATTCGTTCGATCCCCAGTCTGATTCTGTTCAAGAACGGCCGCGAGGTTGCGCGCCAGAGCGGGGCGTTTCCGTTGCCGCAGCTGATGAGCTGGTTGCGAAGCCAGGGGGTGTAACCGGACCTGGAGAACAATGCTGGACAGTGTGGGAGGGGGCTTGTCCCCTCCCACAGAGGTTTTGTGTCGCCAGCAAAATCAGGCATTTTCCAGCAGGTTATGCAGCTCCACGAATTGCTGCGTGAGCTTGTGCCGTGGGTCGAGGTGGATCAGCGGCTTGTTCTCCTGGTGCGACTCGCGCATGCGCACCGAGCTGGCCAGGTACACCGGCAACACCGGCAAGCCCTCGGCAATCAACTCATCGAGTATCTGCTGCGGCAAACTCGCCCGTGCCTGGAACTGGTTGACCACGATACCTTCCACTTCGAGGCCTTCGTTGTGGTCTTCCTTCAATTCTTCGATTTCAGCCAGCAGGCCATACAGGGCCTGGCGCGAGAAGCTGTCGCAATCAAAGGGAATCAACACACGATCAGCGGCAATCAGCGCAGAAACCGCATAAAAGTTCAGGGCTGGCGGGGTATCCAGGTAGATCCGGTCGTAATCTTCGCTCAGTTCATCGAGCAGCTTTCGCAGCTTGTTGATCTTGTGCTTGGCCTCAAGCTTGGGCTGCAGGTCCGCGAGTTCGGCGGTGGCGGTGATGACGTGCAGGTTGTCGAAGGGGGTTTCGTAGATATCGACCTTGTTCTTCTTCGAAAACGGCCCGGAAGACAGGGTTTGCTTGAAAAAGTCCGCGATCCCCATGGGGATGTCGTCGCCAGTCAGCCCCGTCAGGTATTGGGTTGAATTGGCCTGTGCATCGAGGTCCACCAACAGGGTTCGATAGCCTTCGCTGGCGCTGACCGCCGCCAGGTTGCAGGCGATGCTCGACTTGCCAACACCGCCTTTTTGATTGAACACCACGCGCCGCATGGAAAAACCTCCGTGTATCAATGAATGTCCGAGTGTAGAGGGCAAAAGCGCCTGTTAGCTACCTCGTTCATCGATGCATTGCTGCATTGCATCGGGTCTGTCATATGTCGCGTACAAATGAAAAGGAAGTGTCCGACGATCCAAGTTGCCCCTCGTTGAAGGACAATCTGTAAACCTTCCCGACTTATTTGTAATCGGCCTTGCACAATTCTTTACCAAAGTTTGCTAGAACCCCGCAGCACCGGGATAATGCGCGCCACTCGGCGATTGCTCCTTGTCCCGGTATTCGGGGCCAAAAGCCGCACATGGAAGCCCGCAGGGGCGGGATAACTTCTCAGTGATCAACTTCAACATCGCCCAATGGCGCGCCTGGGCCCCCGGCCTGGAAAGCGCGGACGACTGGCACGCCTGGTGCCAGGCCCCGGTGTTGCTGCCTGCCAGCGATGCCTCGCCCGACGTGTCGTTCCTGCCGGCCATGCAGCGCCGCCGCCTGAGCCGCCTGGCGCGCATGGCGTTCAGCGTAGGCTGGCCGCTGGCCGACGGCCTGCAAGACTTGCCGCTGGTGTTTATTTCCCGGCATGGCGAAACCCCGCGCACCCTCGACATCCTCAGCGACCTGGCCAACGACCAGCCGCTGTCGCCGACCCAATTCAGCCTGTCGGTGCATAACGCGGTGATTGGCCTGTGGTCGATCCTGCGCAATGAAACCAGCGAAATGACAGCCCTCGCCGCCGCCGGCGATGGCCTGGAGCACGGCATGCTCGAAGCCGCGGCCCTGCTCAACGAAGGCGCTCCGGCGGTATTACTGGTCATCACCGAAGAACAGCCGCCCGAGGCCTACGCCAGTTGGATCGTTGACGTGCCGTTTCCCTACGCCCTCGGCCTGCTGCTGACACCAGGCGACGAGTGGCAACTGGAACTCAGCGCCGGCACTGTCCAACCCACTCAAACCCAGTGGCCCCACGCCCTGAACCTGCTGCGCGCCCTGCTTACCGAACAGGGCGCCTGCCAACATGCCTGGAAGAACCGTGTATGGAACTGGCAACGCAAGTCGTGAACGATAAGCCACGGGATGCCTACTACTGGCGCCTGTTCGCCACTGCCGCGAGCTTCTTCGTGTTCGGCGTCGGCGGGTTGTGCCTGCGCTTGCTGGTCTTTCCCCTGCTCAGCTGCCTGCCGGGCAACGTAGAAAGGCACCAGCGCCGCGCCCGCCATACCATCAGCAAGCTGTTCTGGTTCTTTATCCGCCTGATGCAGCGCGCCGGCGTGCTGACCTACAGCGTCGAAGGCGCCGAACGGCTCGGCCAGCCAGGCCAGATGATCATCGCCAACCATCCGTCGCTGATCGACGTGGTGTTCCTGATCGGCCTGATGCGCCAGACCAATTGCGTGATCAAGCAGAGCCTGTTTCAAAACCCGTTCACCCGTGGCCCGGTGCGCGACGCGGGTTACATAAGCAACGACGGCAGCGCAGACATGCTCGACGCCGCCGCCGACGCCCTGCGCCAAGGCCAGACGCTGATCATCTTTCCCGAAGGCACCCGCACCACACCCGGCGTGGCGCCCGCCTTTCATCGCGGGGCCGCCGCCATTGCCCTGCGCGGTGCGACAATCATCACCCCGGTAGTGATCAAGGTCAGCCCCACCACTCTGACCAAGGCCGAACCCTGGTATCGCATCCCTAAATGCCGTTTTCACTTCAGTTTGCGCGTGGGGGCCGATATAGAACCACAGGCGTTCGCAACACTGGGGCCCGCGCCCCAGGCCTCACGCAAGCTCAACGATTACCTGCACCACTATTTCATTAAGGAGCTCGCCGAAGATGAGCGACCAACACCGCCTTGAGCACGACATAAAGCTGTTGATCATCGAGGCCCTGGGCCTGGAAGACATCAGCGCCGACGACATCGGCAGCGACCAAACCCTGTTCGGCGAAGGCCTGGGCCTGGATTCGGTAGACGCCCTGGAATTGGGCCTGGCGATCCAGAAAACGTACGGCATCAAAATCGATGCCGACGCCAAGGACACCCGCAATCACTTCACCAACGTGGCCAGCCTTGCGGCGTTCGTCACGGCCAGACAGGCAGCTTGAGACCGGACCATGCAAACTCGTGACGATATTTTCAACACCCTGCGCGATGCCTTGGTGGAACTGTTTGAACTGCCCCCGGAGCGCGTCACCCTCGACGCCAACCTGTATCAGGACCTGGAGATCGACAGCATCGATGCCGTGGACCTGATCGACCATATCAAGCGCCAGACCGGCAAGAAGATCGCCGCCGAAGAGTTCAAGGCCGTGCGCACCGTCAACGACGTGGTTGAGGCGGTGTACCGTCTGGTCCAGCCTGCCGCATGAGCCGGCTGATCGGCCTTGGCCTGTTATTGGCGGGGCTGCTGTACCCGTTTGCGGTGTATTACGGCACCGAGCACTTTGCGCCCTGGCAATTCGGCCTGCTGCTGGGCAGCCTGTGGCTGCTGCGCGCGGTCACGGGTGCGGCACGCCCCGGCAGCCGCTGGATGGCGTTGGCGGTGATCGTGTTTTGCCTGGCCCTGGCCTGGTTCGACAACCCGCACCTGTTGCGCTGGTACCCGAGCCTGGTCAGTGCGTTCATGTTGGCGCTGTTCGGCCTGAGCCTGAAATACGGCCCGCCGATGGTGGAGCGTCTGGCGCGCATGACCGACCCGGTGCTGCCGCCGCACGCGATTGTGTATACGCGCCAGGTCACCGTGGTGTGGTGCGTGTTTTTTCTGTGTAATGGCCTGCTCGCCGCCGCCCTCACCCTATGGGCGCCGTTGAGCTGGTGGACGTTGTACAACGGCTTGATCGCCTACGGGCTGATGGGGCTGTTGTTTGCCGTGGAATGGCTGGTACGACAAAGGGTTCGAGGCCGCGTATGAATGGGTTGAATCTTGAGCATCTGTTGCTCGAGCCGCTGGAACAGCGTTTGGTGACCACCGAACCTGCAATGAATCACGCCCAGCTGTGGGAGCACTCCCTGAGCCTGGCCGCCGGGCTGCAAGCCCGTGGCATCCAGCGCCTGGCCCTGCACCTGGAAGACGCCGGCCTGCTGGCGATTGCACTGCTGGGCGCCTGGCGCGCCGGGGCCAGCGTACTGCTGCCCGCCGATCTGCAACCCCAGACCCGCCAACGCTGGGAGGCGGTTGTCGACGCCTGGCTGACTGAAGCGGCAGACCTGGACGCGCTGTATCAAGCACCGTTGAGCCCGGCTGCCCTCGACCTGGACACCTGCCAACTGAGCCTGTGCACCTCCGGCTCCAGCGGCGAACCCAAGCGCATCGACAAGACCCTGCGCCAGTTGGCCAATGAGGTCCAGGCCCTGGAAGCCCTGTGGGGCGCCGACCTGAAAGACGCCTGCATCATCGGCAGTGTCGCCACCCAGCACATCTACGGTTTGCTGTTCCGCGTGCTGTGGCCGCTGTGCGCCGGTCGCAGCTTTGTGCGCCGCCAGCTGGCGTTTCCGGAAGACATACAACGCGCCAGCCGCGAACACCCGCAATTCGCCTGGGTCGCCAGCCCGGCGCTGCTCAAACGCATGGGCGACAACCTCGATTGGCCGGCGCTGAGCCAGGTATCGCGGGTGTTCTCGTCGGGCGGCGCCCTGCCCATCGAGGCGGCCGGCAGTCTATACGAGCGCTTGCAGCAATGGCCAACCGAGATCCTCGGCAGCTCGGAAACCGGCGGCATCGCCTGGCGCCAGAGCGCGCAACCCTGGCAGCCGTTCGCCGACATACACCTGAGCCAGGACGCCGACGGAGCCCTGCGCATCGCCTCGCCGTACTTGCCCGTCGGGCACATAGAACAAACCGCTGACGCGGCGCGCATCCATGCCGATGGTCGCTTCGAGCTGCTCGGACGCCTGGACCGTATCGTCAAGCTGGAAGAAAAACGCATCTCCCTGCCCATGCTTGAGCAGGCGCTGATGACCCACCCGTGGGTCGTCGAAACGCGCCTGGGGGTGGTGCAGGAAAACCGCGCCTCCCTCGGCGCGCTGGTGGTGCTCAGTGCCGACGGCCTGCACGCCCTGCGCAACCAGGGCCGACGGACTGTCACCCAGACCCTGCGCCACCATTTGAGCCAGCATTGCGAAGCCCTGGCGCTACCACGTCGCTGGCGGCTGCTGCGCCAGCTGCCGCTGAATGCCCAGGGCAAACTGCCCCAGGGCGATGTGGCCGCGCTGCTGCTGGCGCCCCGGCCCAAGGCGCCGGAAGTGCTGGAGCAAGTCGAAGTCGATGGCGAATGGACCTTGCAACTGAGCGTGCCGCCGGACCTGGCCTATTTCAGCGGCCACTTCCCGGTCACTCCGGTATTGCCCGGCGTGGTCCAGGTGGAGTGGGCGTTCAACCTCGGCCAACAACTGCTCGATCTGCCCGCGACCTTTGCCGGCATGGAAGTGCTCAAGTTCCAGCAACTGGTGCGCCCCGGCGACCGTATCGAACTGCACCTGCGCTTTGACCAGGAACGCGGCAAGTTGTATTTCGCCTACCGCAACGGCGTCGCGGCCTGTGCCAGCGGCCGCATCCAATTGGAAGCCGCCCATGCATAAGCTTTTGTGTCGAGCGGGCTTGGTATGGCTAACGGGCATCCTGTGGCGAGCGGGCTTGCCCCGCGTTGGGCTGCGAAGCGGCCCCAAAACCTGCGCCGGAGGTCTGTCTGACACGCCTCGGTTACCTTACTGGGGCCGCTCCGCGGCCCAACGCGGGGCAAGCCCGCTCACCACAACAAGCCGGCTCACCACAACAAACCCGCTCGCCACAGGTTATTTACCAGACGCTGAGGGTTCCCATGCATAACCCCTGCGCCCTGATCCCGGTCTATAACCACGAAGCCGCCGTGCCCGCCGTGGTCCACAGCCTGTTGAACAGTGGCCTGCCGTGCCTGTTGGTGGACGATGGCAGCAGCCCGGCCTGCGCAGCGGTGCTGGCGCAACTGGCGCGGCTGGACAATGTCACCCTGCTGACCCTGCCGACCAATCAGGGCAAGGGCGGCGCGGTGATGGCCGGGTTTCGCGAAGCGGCACGCCTGGGCTTCAGCCACGCCTTGCAGGTCGACGCCGACGGCCAGCACGACCTGCGCGAAGTCGAGACGTTTATCGACGCGTCCCGCAGGCAGCCCAACGCAATCATCTGCGGCTACCCCGAATACGACGAAAGCGTGCCCAAGGGCCGTTTGTACGCGCGTTACCTGACCCATGTGTGGGTGTGGATCAACACCCTGTCGCTGCAGATCCGCGACTCGATGTGCGGCTTTCGCGTGTACCCGCTGGCACCGGTGCTAGCGCTGATGGACTCGGCCTATATCGGCACGCACATGGACTTCGACTCCGACATCCTCGTGCGCCTGGCCTGGCGCAACCAGCCGATGCGCTGGCTGCCGACCCAGGTGCATTACCCCGCCGACGGCCTGTCGCACTTCCGCCTGTTCCGCGACAACGTGCGCATCAGCGCCATGCACACCCGCCTGTTCTTCGGCATGTTGGTGCGTGCGCCGCTGATCCTGTGGCGACGGTGGCAGGCATGAGCGACAGCACCAAGCACTGGGCCGACCGCGAAGAGCGCGGCAGCTACTGGCTGATGAAATTCACCGCCCTCGCCGCCAAGGTCCTCGGCCGCCGCCTGCTGAGCCCGGTGCTGTATGGCATCGTGTTGTACTTCTTCCTGTTCGGCCGCACCGCGCGCCAGAGCGCCTGGCAATACCAGCAGCGCCTGGCCGACTGGAGCGGGCGCGATGAACTGCGCCCCAGCCAGCGCAGAGTCTTTGCCCAGTTCATGGCCTTCGCCGATGCCCTGCTCGACAAACTCGACGTGTGGAACGGCAAGCTGCGCCTGGAACAGATCGACATCAACGACCCGGCGAAACTGCGCGGGCAACTGCGTGGAGGGCGCGGGCAGATGCTGGTGGGCGCCCACCTGGGCAACCTCGAAGTGTGCCGCGCGCTGGCGGAAATCGGCGAACAGGTCACCATGAACGTGCTGGTGCACACCAAGCACGCCGAACGCTTCAACCGCCTGCTGGGCGAAGCCGGTGCCACCCACTTGCGCCTGATCCAGGTCAGCGAGCTGGACCCGGCCACCATGCTGCTGCTCAGCCAGCGCCTGGACGACGGCGAATGGCTGGCGATTGCCGGCGACCGCGTGCCCTTGCATGGCGGGCGCACGGTGCGCGTGGACTTCCTCGGCCATGACGCTGCCTTCCCCCAAGGCCCGTGGCTGCTGGCGGGCCTGCTGAAATGCCCGGTCAACCTGCTGATGTGCCTGAAACACCAGGGCCGCTATCGCCTGACCATCGAGCCTTTCGCGCAATTGATCGAATGGAAACGCAGCACCCGCGAGCAGGTCATCGCCCTGTGGACCGCGCGCTACGCCGCACGCCTGGGCCAGTTCTGCCTGGAAGCGCCCCAACAATGGTTCAACTTTTACCCTTTCTGGAAGACCGATGACGACGCATCTTGAGCCGGTAACCTTTGGCGAACGCCCCCTGCGCATCGAAGACGTGCTGGCCCTGGCCAACCGTCAGGTGCCTACCCAGCTGCAAGGCGATGCCGCGTATCGCCAGCGCATCGCCAAGGGCGCGCAGTTCCTCGACTCGCTGCTGGACAAGGAAGGCGTGATCTACGGCGTGACCACCGGCTACGGTGACTCCTGCGTGGTCGCGGTGCCGTTGCAACATGTCGAGGCCCTGCCCCGTCACCTGTACACCTTCCACGGTTGCGGCCTGGGCAAGTTGCTCGACGCCCAAGCCACCCGTGCGGTGCTGGCGGCGCGCTTGCAGTCGCTGTGCCACGGTGTCTCCGGGGTGCGCGTGGAACTGCTGGAGCGCCTGCATGCCTTCCTCGAATACGACGTACTGCCGCTGATCCCGGAAGAAGGCTCGGTGGGCGCCAGCGGTGACCTGACCCCGCTGTCCTACGTGGCCGCGACCCTGTCCGGCGAGCGCGAAGTGCTGTTCCGTGGCGAGCGTCGCCAGGCAGCCGACGTGCACCGCGAACTCGGCTGGGAGCCGCTGGTACTGCGCCCCAAGGAAGCCCTGGCACTGATGAACGGCACCGCGGTGATGACCGGCATCGCTTGCCTGGCCTTTGCCCGTGCCGACTACCTGCTGCAACTGGCCACGCGCATCACCGCGCTGAACGTGGTGGCGCTGCAAGGCAACCCGGAACACTTCGACGAGCGTCTGTTCGCTGCCAAGCCGCACCCGGGGCAGATGCAAGTCGCCGCCTGGCTGCGCAAGGACCTGGCGATCGACGCGCCGACCGCGCCGCTGCATCGCCTGCAGGATCGCTACTCGCTGCGCTGCGCGCCCCACGTCCTCGGCGTGCTGGCCGACAGCCTGAACTGGCTGCGTTCGTTTATCGAGATCGAGCTGAACAGCGCCAACGACAACCCGATCATCGACGCCGAAGAAGAACGCGTGCTGCATGGCGGGCACTTCTACGGTGGGCATATCGCCTTTGCCATGGACAGCCTCAAGACCCTGGTGGCCAACGTCGCCGACCTGCTTGACCGCCAGCTCGCCCTGCTGGTGGACGTGCGCTACAACCACGGCCTGCCGAGCAACCTGTCCGGCGCACCGGCGGACCGCGCGATGATCAACCACGGTTTCAAGGCGGTGCAGATCGGCACCAGCGCCTGGACCGCCGAAGCACTGAAAAACACCATGCCGGCCAGCGTGTTCTCGCGCTCCACCGAGTGCCACAACCAGGACAAGGTGAGCATGGGCACCATCGCCGCCCGCGATGCGATCCGCGTGCTGGAGCTGACCGAACAGGTCGCCGCCGCCACCCTGCTCGCCGCCAACCAGGGCGTGTGGCTGCGCGCCCAGGCCGACGACGCACGCCCGTTGCCACCGGCGCTGGCGGCCATGCATGTAGAGCTGGCCCAGGACTTCCCGCCGGTCATCGAAGACCGTGCCCTCGAAGGCGAACTGCGCCTGTGCCTGCAACGCATCGCCGAGCAACACTGGAGGCTGCATGCGTAGCCCTGGCGTACTGCACAGCGACACCGAAATCCTGGTGCCGTTTTTTGACGTCGACACCATGCACGTCGTCTGGCACGGGCATTACGTGAAGTACCTGGAAATCGCACGCTGCGCGCTGCTGGACAAGATCGGCCACAACTACACTGCGATGCTCGAAGCCGGCTACGCCTGGCCGGTGATCGACATGCAACTGCGCTATGTGCGCGGTGCGGTGTTCGGCCAGACGATCAACGTGCGCGCCAGCCTGGTGGAGTGGGAGAACCGCTTGAAGGTCAATTACCTGATCACCGACCTGGCCAGCGGCGAGCGCCTGACCCGCGCCAGCACTGTGCAGGTGGCGGTGGACATCGCCACTCGCGAGATGCAGCTGGCGTCCCCCAAAGTATTCACCGACGCCGTCGAAAGGGCCCTGAAATGCTGACCCCGTTCTCTGTAGGAGCGAGCTTGCTCGCGAAGATCGTCAACGATAACGCGGGTTTCCTGATCCCCCGCGGCGCTCTCGGGTTTTTCGCGAGCAAGCTCGCGCCTACAGTGTTGGTGTTGTTTGGTTTTTCGGGGGCGGCACACGCCTTCGACCTGCAACAACTCAGCGACCAACTGGCAAAGCCAACGGTCATTCACGGCAGCTTCATCCAGGAAAAACACCTGCGTGCGCTGCCGCAGCCGTTGGTCAGCAAAGGCACCTTCGTCCTGGCCAAGGACCACGGCCTGCTGTGGCTGCTGAAAACCCCGCTGCAACAGGACTACCGCATCAGCGCCCAGGGCATCGCCCGCCGTGACGCCAACGGCTGGCAACTGCTGCCGAACAAGAGCGCCGGTGCCGAACAGAACCGTCTGTTCCTCGCCGTGCTCCAGGGCGACAGCAGCGGCTTGCAGCGCGACTTCGAGCTGCAACTGCAAGGCGAAGCCCGGCAATGGAAGCTCACGCTGATCCCGCGCTCATTGCTGCTCAAGCAGGTATTCACCCAGATCAATATCGATGGCGGTGAGCTGGTGCAGAAGATCGAACTGCTGGAAACCCAGGGCGACAGCACCGTACTGCGCATGCAGGACAGCAGCGCCGGCCAGCCATTGAGCGACGCGGAGCAACACGACTTTGCCCAGTGAGCGCCTGCTGCCCCGCCTGTTCCTGATCCTGCTGGTGGCCGTGCTGGCCCTGGCCGGCTGGCAGTGGCGCCAGGGTGCACCGCTGTCGGCCAACCTGATGGAGCTGGTGCCGGGCAGTACGCCGGACGCCCTGGAACTGCAAGCCGAACAGCGCATGCAGGAGCCGCTCAACCGCGAAATGCTGGTGTTGGTGGGGCACGCCGATCGCCAGCAAGCGGTGGCCGTGGCCCAGCAATTGGGCGAGCGCTGGCAGGCCAGCGGCTTGTTCGAGAAGGTGCAATGGAACCTGCAAGCCGACCTGCCGGCGCTGCGTGAGCAGTTGCTGCGCGGACGGCTGGCGATGCTCTCGGCCAAGGACCGCGAACAGCTGATCGACCACCCCGACGCGTTCATCCAGCAACGAGTGCAGTCGCTGTTCGACCCCTTCACCGGCTTCAGCCTGGTGCCGAGCCAGGACGACTGGCTGGGCCTGACCGGGCGCATCCAGAACAGCCAGCCGCAGCACGGCTCGGTGCAACTGGACATCGGCAGCGGCGCCTTGATCGCCGATGCCGACGGCAAGAGCTGGGTGCTGCTGCGGGCACGCACCACCGGCAATGCCTTCGACATGAAACTGCCGCTGCAGGTGGCGGATCTGCTCCAGGCCAGCCGCACGCAGGCCGGCGAACACGGCGCGCAATTGCTCGCCGCCAGCGGTTTGCTTTACGCGGCGAACGGCCAGCAACAGGCCACGCGGGAAATCACCTGGGTCGGCGGTGGCGCCACCGTCGGCATCCTGCTGCTGCTGTTGCTGGCGTTCCGCCGCTGGCGAGTGCTGCTGGCGTTTGTACCGGTGCTGGTAGGCATGCTGTTTGGTGCCGTCGCTTGCGTGGCGCTGTTCGGCCATATGCATGTGATGACCCTGGTGCTCGGCTCCAGCCTGATCGGCGTCGCGGTGGATTACCCGCTGCACTACCTGTCGAAAAGCTGGAGCATGAACCCCTGGCGCAGTTGGCCGGCATTGCGCCTGACGCTGCCAGGGCTGAGCCTGAGCCTGGCCACCAGCTGCATCGGCTACCTGGCGCTGGCCTGGACGCCCTTCCCGGCCTTGACGCAAATCGCGGTGTTCTCCGCCGCGGGCCTGGTCGGCGCCTACCTGTCAGCGGTGTGCCTGCTGCCGGCACTGCTCAAGGGTGTCGAACTGCGCCCGGCACAATGGCCGCTGCGCGTCGCCGAGTGCCTGTGGCGGGTGCGGGCCGCCTTGCTCAAGCGTGTGCCCAGTCCGGTGCTGCTGGTGTGGGTGCTGCTGTTCTGCGCCGGCGGCCTTTGGCAGCTGAACAGCAAAAACGATATCCGCCAGTGGATCGGCGCGCCGCCGCAGTTGCTGCAAGAGGCACAGGCCGTGGCGCGCATTACCGGTTTCCAGCCCACCAGCCAGTTTTTCCTGATACGGGCCGACAACCAGTCGCAGTTGCTGGAGCGCAAAGCCGCCCTGGGCCAACGCCTGGACCAGTTGGTGAATATGGACAAGCTCCAGGGTTACCTGGCGCTCAACCAACTGGTCAGCCTGCCCGCCGAACAGCAGCAACTGCGCGACGCCCTGAGCACACTTCCACAACACTGGCAGCCGCTGCTGGACCTCGGCGTGCCCGCCGGCGCCCTGCAAGCCGAAGTCGCGCAACTGCAAGCGCTGCCCACCGAAGACATCGACGCTGCACTGGTGGGCCCCTTGGCCGAACCCTGGCGCACCCTGTGGCTGGGCCCGGTGGACGGCGGCGTGGCGGCCATGGTCAGCCTGCAGGGCTTGAACAACCCGGCGCTGCTGCGGGTGCAAGCCGTGGACCTGCCCGGCGTGCAGTTGGTGGATCGTCTCGGGGATTTGAACCGTGTGTTCGCCGACACGCAGATCAGCGCCGCCGAATTGAAGTTGATGTCGTGCGTGCTGATCGTGCTGTTACTGATCCTGCCGTTCGGCTTCGGCGGGGCCTTGCGCATCGTCGCCCTGCCGTTGCTGGCGGCGCTGTGCAGCCTGGCCAGCCTGGGTTGGCTGGGCCAGCCGCTGACCCTGTTCAGCCTGTTCGGGTTGCTGCTGGTCACGGCCATCAGTGTCGACTATGCGATTTTGATGCGCGAACAGATCGGCGGCCCCGCTGTCAGCCTTCTAGGGACGCTGCTGGCAGCGCTGACGACCTGGTTGTCGTTCGGCCTGCTGGCGGTGTCCAGTACCCCGGCAGTGAGTAATTTCGGCCTGTCGGTCAGCCTGGGCCTGGCATTCAGCTTTATGCTGGCGCCCTGGGCCGGCCAACGGAAACACGCCTCATGAATGTAGTTATCGCCAAAGCGGCAAGGAGCCCTCGTGCCCATAGTTGAAATGGAACGTCGCCAGGTGGTGGTGATTGGTGCCGGGCCATCCGGCGCGATTGCCGCCGCACTGCTCAAACGCAAAGGGCATGATGTATTGATCATCGAGCGCCAGCATTTCCCGCGCTTCTCGATCGGCGAAAGCCTGCTGTCACACTGCATCGATTTCATCGAAGAGGCCGGCATGCTCGACGCCGTGCAGGCGGCGGGATTCCAGGTAAAAACCGGTGCCGCGTTTGCCTGGGGCGAGCGTTACAGCGCGTTCGATTTCGGTGACACCTTCAGCAACGGCAAGCCCACTACCTTCCAGGTGCAGCGCGGCGAGTTCGACAAGTTGCTGGCCGATCAGGCAGCCCAGCAAGGCGTCGACATCCGCTACGGCGAAACCATCGTCGGCGTGGATTTCTCCGGTGAGTGCCGCTACCTGCATGTGCGCCGTGAGAACGGCAGCGAGTACCACATCAAGGCCAAGTTTGTGCTCGACGCCAGCGGCTACGGCCGCGTGCTGCCGCGCCTGCTCGACCTGGAGGCGCCGTCGAATTTCCCGCTGCGCCAGGCGGTGTTCACCCACGTTGAAGACCGCATCGAACACCCAGGCTTCGACCGCACCAAGATCCTGGTCACCACGCACCCTACGAAGCGCGATATCTGGTTCTGGACCATCCCGTTCAGCAACGGTCGCTGCTCGGTGGGCGTGGTTGCAGCCAAGGAGCATTTCGACGGTCGCGACGCTGACCTCGACGCCTGCCTGCGCGGCTTTATCGACGAAACCCCGAGCTTGTCCGGCGTGCTGGACAACGCCGTATGGGACACGCCAGCGCGCACCATCGGCGGCTACTCGGCCAACGTCAAAACCCTGCACGGCCCCGGCTTTGCGTTGCTGGGCAATGCGGCGGAATTCCTCGACCCGGTGTTCTCCTCCGGCGTGACCATCGCCATGCGCTCGGCGAGCATGGCCGCCGGCGTGCTGCATCGTCAGCTCAAAGGCGAGACAGTGGACTGGCAAACCGAGTTTGCCGAGCCGCTCAAGCGTGGTGTCGACACCTTCCGCTGCTATGTCGAAGGCTGGTATGCAGGCACCTTCCAGGATGTGATTTTCCACCCCGGCAGCTCACCGGACATTCGCCGGATGATCAGTTCGATCCTCGCCGGTTACGCGTGGGACGAACGCAACCCGTTTGTCAGCGAGCCCAAGCGGCGCTTGCGGATGTTGTCGGAAATTTGCGCGAGTGAACCGGTATGACGTCTCAATACCTGAGTAAAAACTACGTCGAAGAAACCCGCTTCGGCTTCTGGTTCCTGCGCAGCCATACCTGGCAGCACCATGTATTGCGCGTGGCAATCAACGACCTGCGTGGCCTGTTCACCGACCCGTTGCCCCAGGCGCCGGTGCTGCTGGACGCCGGTTGCGGCCAGGGCAAGTCATTCCAGTACTTGCAGCAGGTGTTTGCCCCCGCGCGCCTGATCGGTCTGGATGCCGACCCCCACAGCCTGGAACTGAGCAAGGCCGAAGCCGCGCGCCAGGGCCTGGCCATCGAATTGATCGGCAGTGACTGCGCCACCCTCGATGTGCCGGACGCCAGCGTCGACATCCTGTTCTGCCACCAGACCTTCCATCACCTGGTTGAACAGCATCGCGCACTCAAGGAGTTCTACCGGGTGCTCAAGCCGGGCGGTTACTTGCTGTTTGCCGAATCCACCGAAGCCTATATCGACACCTGGGTCATTCGCTGGCTGTTCCGCCATCCCATGCATGTGCAGAAAAGCGCCGAAGAGTACCTGCAGATGCTCCGCGAGCAGGGCTTTGAGTTCGGCCCGCAGAACGTTTCGTACCCCTACCTGTGGTGGAGCCGTTCCCGCGACTTCGGCCTGCTGGAGCGCTGGGGCCTGCGTAACCCGCCGCCGGTGGGCCAGCGTGAAGAAACCCTGGTCAACTGCGTGGCGCGCAAACCCCTGGCGAGCGCCGCACCATGATGCGCAGCCTGTTGATCGGTTGCCTGTTGCTGCTGAGCGCCTGCGCCAGCCAGGCGCCGCTGCCTGAAAAAACCCCGACCCTGGCCTTGCCGCTACAGCTGCATGTGCAGCGCCTGGCGGACGGCCAGAGCCAGGACTGGCTGCTGGTGATCCAACGCGAAGGCGGCGCAATCCGCTGGTCGATGATGGACCCCCTGGGCATTCCCCAGGCCCGGCAAAAACTGATCGATGGCCAGTGGCAGGCCGACGGCCTGCTGCCGCCCAATCCCCAGGCACGCGAGCTGTTTGCCGCACTCTTGTTTGCCTTGACCTCGGCCGATGACGTGCGCGCGCTCTACCCCGGCGCCCAGGCAATGGACCTCACACGCACCCTGCCGGGCCATTGGCAGATCGTCTACCAATCGTCAGAAGTCTTCAGTGTGAACATGAGCGGCCAGCCCTTGAGCTACCGCATCACGCCACTCGGTGCCGCCCGATGAGCGCCTACCTCAATGCCCTCGGCGTGATTTGCGCCCTCGGCCGTGGCCAGGCCGCCGTCAGTCGCAGCCTGTTTGCCGGCGACTGCTCGGGGATGCGCGCCGAAAGCGGCTGGGTACCGGAGCGCACGCTGCCGGTAGGCAGTGTGCACGGCGAGCTGGCGACCATCCCGACGCAACTCGGCCAGCAAAGCAGCCGCAATAATCAACTGCTGCTGGAGGCGGCGCTGCAGATCGAGGGCGAGATTCGCCAGGCGATCCACCGCTATGGCGCCTCGCGGGTCGGGGTCGTGCTCGGCACCAGCACCTCCGGCATCGACGAAGCCAGCCGCGGTATCGCCCAGTACCTGCGCGATCAGCACTTCCCCAGCGACTACGACTACCAGCAACAGGAACTCAGCGCCCCGGCGAATTTTCTCGCCGACTGGCTGCAACTGAGCGGCCCGGCCTATGTGATTTCCACCGCCTGCACCTCCAGCGCCCGGGCCTTGATGAGCGCACAACGCCTGCTCGACCTGGGAGTGTGCGACGCGGTGCTCTGCGGCGGCGTCGACAGCCTGTGCAAGCTGACCCTCAATGGGTTCGGCGCGTTGGAAGCCGTGTCCAACGAACGCTGCAACCCGTTTTCGGTGAACCGCAACGGCATCAATATCGGCGAAGCGGCGGTGCTGTTCCTGATGACTAAAGCGCCTGCGGCGATCGCCCTGCTGGGCAGCGGTGCGAGTTGCGATGCGCACCATATCTCCGCGCCGGAACCCACCGGCAAAGGCGCGTTGCAGGCGATGCGCAAGGCCCTGGCCAGTGCGAACGTGCAGCCCGGGCAGATCGGCTACCTGAACCTGCACGGCACCGCCACCCAACACAACGACGCCATGGAAAGCCTGGCCGTCGCCAGCCTGTTCCCCGACGGCGTGACCTGCTCGTCGACCAAACCCATGAGCGGCCACACCCTGGGCGCGGCCGGCGCGCTGGAAGCCGCGTTCTGCTGGCTGAGCCTGGCCCATGGCCGGGTGCCGCCCCATGTGTGGGACGGCCAGGCCGACCCCGCGCTGCCCGCCCTGCAATGGGCGCAGGCGGGGGACACCTTGGAAAAACGCTGCCTGATGAGCAACTCGTTTGCCTTCGGCGGCAACAATGTCAGCCTGATAATCGGAGAGGCCCCATGACCGATTGGCCACTCGCCGAACTGCTGCCCCACGCGGGCGACATGATCCTGATCGACCAGGTGCTGTCGTTCGATGAAGAGCAGATTCACACCCGCCTCACCGTCAAGCCCGGCGGCCTGTTCAACCGCCCTGACGGCAGCCTGCCGGCCTGGGTCGGCATCGAGTTGATGGCGCAGAGCGTCGCCGCCTACGCCGGCTGCCGTGCCCGTCAAAAGGGTGAAGCGGTGGAACTGGGCTTCCTGCTCGGCACACGCAAGTTCGAGTGCAACGTGGAACACTTCCCGGCCGGCGCCGAGTTGAACATCCACGGCCTGCGTTCCCTGGAAGACGACAACGGCATGGGTGTGTTCGAATGCCACCTCACCGGTAGCGGTATCCAGGCCAGTGCGCGCTTGAATGTATTTCGACCGCCCCAGGCGGCCAACTATTTAGATGAATCGAAGGACGAAACGCCATGACTGAACCCGTACTGGTCACCGGCTCCAGCCGTGGCATCGGCCGCGCCATTGCCCTGCGCCTGGCCCAGGCCGGGCATGACATCGTGCTGCATTGCCGCAACGGTCGGGCCGAAGCCTGCGCGGTACAGGTCGAGATCGAGGCCCTGGGCCGCCAGGCGCGGGTGCTGCAATTCGATGTGGCGGACCGCGCCGCGTGCAAGCAGATCCTTGAGGCCGATGTTGAGCAACACGGTGCTTATTACGGCGTGGTGCTCAACGCCGGCCTGACCCGCGACGGCGCCTTCCCGGCCTTGTCGGAAGACGATTGGGACGTGGTGATGCGCACCAACCTGGATGGCTTCTACAACGTGCTGCACCCGGTGATGATGCCGATGATTCGTCGTCGCGCAGCCGGGCGTATCGTGTGCATCACCTCGGTCTCCGGGTTGATCGGCAACCGTGGCCAGGTCAACTACAGCGCCTCCAAGGCCGGCCTGATCGGTGCGGCCAAGGCCCTCGCCATCGAACTGGGCAAGCGCAAGATCACCGTCAACTGCGTCGCCCCCGGCCTGATCGACACCGCCATGCTGGATGAAAACGTACCGGTGGAAGAACTGATGAAGATGATCCCGGCGCAACGCATGGGCACCCCGGAAGAAGTCGCCGGTGCGGTGAATTTCCTGATGTCGGCCGAAGCCGGCTATATCACGCGCCAGGTCCTGGCCGTGAATGGAGGCCTGTGCTGATGAAACGCGTCGTCGTCACCGGCATGGCCGGCGTGACCTCCCTGGGCAGCGACTGGGACACCATCGCCGCCAACTTCCGCGCCAACCGCAGCGGCATCCGACGCATGGACGAGTGGGAGCGTTTTACCGAATTGAACACGCGCCTGGCCGGGCCGGTCGACGACTTCGTCGTGCCCGCCCACTGGACGCGCAAGCAGCTGCGCAGCATGGGCCGCGTCTCGCGCCTGGCGGTGTGGGCGGCGGAGCAGGCGTTGCAGGACGCGGGCTTGCTCGGTGACGAGTCGATCAAGGATGGGCGCATGGGCGTGGCCTGTGGCTCGTCCACCGGCAGTACCGATGAGATCAAGGCCTTCGGCAATATGTTGCTGAACTCGGTGGCCGAGGGGCTCAATGCCAACTCCTACGTACGCATGATGCCCCACACCACGGCGGCGAATATCAGCATCTTCTTTGGCCTCACCGGGCGGCTGATCCCCACGTCCAGCGCGTGCACCAGCGGCAGCCAGGGCATCGGCTATGCCTATGAAGCGATCAAGTTCGGCCGCCTGCCATTGATGCTCGCCGGCGGCGCCGAGGAGCTGTGCCCCACCGAAGCCATGGTGTTCGACGCGCTGTATGCCACCAGCCTGAAGAACGACGCGCCGCAAACCAGCCCACGTCCCTACGACAGCGGCCGCGACGGCCTGGTGATCGGCGAAGGCAGCGGCATGCTGGTGCTCGAAGAGCTGGAACACGCACTGGCGCGGGGCGCGCATATCCATGCCGAGATCGTCGGCTTCGGCAGCAATGCCGACGGCCAGCACACCACGCGCCCGGAGCAGAAAACCATGCGCCGCGCCATGGAGCTGGCCCTGGAAGATGCGGGCCTGGAGCCTGCCGCCATCGGCTACGTCAACGGCCACGGCACCGCCACCGACCAGGGCGACATCGCCGAAACCCAGGCCACCAGCAGTCTGTTCGGCAACCGCATGCCCATCAGCTCACAGAAAAGCTTCCTCGGCCATACCTTGGGCGCCTGCGGTGCGCTGGAATCGTGGTTCAGCATCGAGATGATGAACCGCGACCAGTACGTGCACACCTTCAACCTGGACTCCGTCGACCCGCAATGCGGCGAGCTGGATTACCTGCAGGGTGAGTTTCGCGAGATGCACCACGACTACGTGATGAACAACAACTTTGCCTTTGGCGGCGTCAATACGTCGCTGATCTTCCGCCGCTGGTCCTGACTTTTTAATCGATTGGAGAATACGGAATGTCTTCCTTGCTACGCGCTACGCTGATCACCCTGGCCCTGCTGACCACCGCCGGCTGTACCAGTAAACCGATCCTCAACACCCAGCACGACCTGCCGGCCAACGCCCAGGTCAGTGAAGAGAAAATGAAAACGGTGATCGTCAACGCCCTGCAAAAACGCGAATGGACGGTGCAACGCCTGAGCCCGCAGCTGGTGCAGGCCGAGATCACCGTGCGCAACCAGTACTACGCGGCCATCGACATCCGCTACACCCGCAATAGCTACGCCATCACCTACCGCGACAGCCGCGAGCTGGGCTACAAGGACGGCAAGATCCATCGCAACTACAACCGTTGGGTGAGCATGCTGGACCGCGACATCATGGCCGCATTGCGCGCCAGTGGCATGAACGTGACAGAACCGGCGACGCCATGAGTTACGTAGCACGCAGAGCGGGGTAATTAGCAGCAAAACCCTGCCGACCACGGCAGGGTTCATTGATAACGGCACGTTCCTCAATAACTAATGCTTCCGCCGCCTTCCTGGCTGATTTGAATACTGTTGCCGTTATTTCCGTTGTTCCCGTTGTTCCCGTTGTTCCCGTTGTTCCCGCTATTGACATAGCGGCTATTTCCGCCGGTGTTTCCATTATTGCCATAGTTGCCATAATTACCGTAATCACCGACAGCATTACTGTTACCATTATTACCGTTATTACCTCGGTTTTCATAGTTACTCATATTACCACTATTGGCATTATTCCCATAATTGCCGTAGTTACCACTCCCGCCAATCACCCCACGATTATTATTATTGCCATTATTGCCGTGGTTCTCATAAACAGACTTCACCCCGGTGTTGTCATTGTTCCCATAATTACCGTAGTTACCCGCCCCCGAAGAGTTACCGTATCCCGCGTATGCCGCCTGACCTACCTGACCTGTCGAACTCATCTAACACCTCACACTCAGAATTGAAGTTTATTAGGATACAGCAAGCTGGCCGAACCCTTAATTGCAATGAGAAAACAATAAAACTGTCGACACTGCACAAACACAACGCGCACAGTGACAGACGGACCCTTCAATCCAGGGCGTCTCGTCATACCTCCAAAATAACGTATAAGTGAAACAGACTTGTCAAACCCCTATACGACGACCGCTATCGCTGCCTGGCAGCAGGGCAGCCAGGCGATTGCCGTTATTACCGTTGTCACCTTGATTTTCATAGCGGCTATTGCTGCCACTGTTACCATTGTTTCCATAGTTGCCAAAATTACTGCCGTTCATACTATTGCTGCCATTATTGGTGTTTATGCTTAACTGACCAATATTTATATTAACGTTATAGTTAATCGTGACGGCCTGAGGTTTGTTTCCCTGACCAGCATCTGCCTCGTTCGGGCGAATGCCTGCACCGGTATTCCCCAGGGGGTTGCTTCGCTGATTCGGGCCTGCCGTAGTTGGCCCCTGACAATGCCGCTGCGCCCCAATGCCATTCTGGCCAGGACCAGTTCCCTGGCGTGTGTTGGCCTCGTTTGGACGGGTGCCTGCACCCGGATTTCCCCGAACATTGTTCCGTTGCTCTTGGCCTGGTGTATTTTGCGACTGACGATGCTGCCCCCCAACGCCACTTCGGCATGGGCCGGTTTCTTGGCGTTGAACTGCCTCGTACGGGCGAATGCCTGCTCCCGTGTGTCCCTGCTGCCCATAGCCTATAGGGCTTTGCCCCTCACGATGCGCGGTGGCGCCAACGCGCTGCCGGCTCCCACCACCACCACCACCACCACCACCACCACCACTTTGACCTGAACGGGTTACTGGACCCCCACCCTGTATTCCAAGTCGCCACAGCAACCAGTCAAGCTCAGCGCGTTCAAAACTTGCGGCGGTGGGTCCAGCGCCTCGAGAACCTGCGATCATATGAACCTCCCCCACATCGGGTATTTCAATACGAAACCTTCGGCAGGATCAGTGGCTATTCGCACAAGAAGGGTTCCAGCTTTCCCATACGAAAACTACGAACAGCCCATCTGAAAAAACGATTTTGGAGCCCACTTCAAATCAGGGATCTGACTCACCAAACGCCGTATTTCAATGCATGCCTAGATCACAGCTTTACGCGTCAACAACTCCACAAACGCCTTCGCCATCGGCGTCTGCACGCCTTTGCGCTGCACCAGCCATACCGCCGTCACCGCCTCCTGATCCAGCAAGGTGCGATACACCACGCCATCGATCCGTATCCGTTGGTATGACGCCGGCAGCACCGACACGCCCAAGCCCGCCGCCACCAAACCGATGATGGTCATCGCCTCCCCCGCTTCCTGGGCGAAGTGCGGGCTGAACCCGGCGTCACGACACAGACTGAGCAACTGCGCATAAAGACCACTGCCGTAAGTGCGCGGGAAAAATACGAATGGCTCTTGCGCCAGTTGCGCCAGGGGCAACCCGCGCTCAGTGCCTTGCACCAATGGGTGGTCGGCATTCAGGACAGCGACCAGCGGTTCACGCATCAGCTCGATCACACTCAACGAGTCCGGCAGCGGCAACGGGCGCATCAGCCCAACCTGAATCGAGTCATCCACTAATGACTCGGCCACTTCCGTGCTGCTCATTTCCTGCAGATTCAGGTGCACGGCGGGGAAGGCCTGGCGAAACGCAAAGATCGCCTGGGGGATGCTGGCGTTGAACGGCGCCGACGAGGTGAAGCCGATCTTCAGCTCGCCCAGCTCCCCCAGCTGCGCGCGGCGGGCCACATCCGCCGCCTTGTCGACCTGGGCCAGTACCAGCCGCGCCTCGTGCAGGAACAAGCGTCCGGCCTCGCTCAGCTCGACCCGACGATTGGTACGCTCAAACAAGCGCGCGCCCACCTCCTGCTCCAGCGCCTGGATCTGCTGGCTCAACGGCGGTTGCGAGATGCCCAGCACCTGCGCGGCGCGGCCGAAGTGCAGTTCTTCGGCAACGGCAATGAAGTACCGCAGGTGACGTAATTCCATGCCAGCCTCATTAGGTCGTAAAAGCTATCAAACAGGTCGAACAATATATTGGAAAGAATCATTAGCCAGCTATATTCTTTTTTGCATTGCCAGTCCTGGCAGGCTTTTCCTCCCCGAGGTCTCCGTGAAATCTGCTGTCGCTCCATTCGCCCAAGAAGTCCCGCCCACCGCCCTGGATGAGGTGGTGGCGCAGCTCAATGACGCATACATCGAAAAAGGCACGCCGATGTTCATGCGCACGGTGCTGGCGCTGTTCTCCGGCGGCTTCGCCACGTTCGCCCTGCTGTATTGCGTACAGCCGATGATGCCGGCGCTGTCCCACGAGTTTTCGATCAATGCGGCGCAGAGCAGCCTGATCCTCTCCGTGGCCACGGCGATGCTGGCGCTGGGTTTGCTGATTACCGGGCCGATTTCCGACACCCTGGGCCGCAAGCCGGTGATGGTCGCCGCGTTGTTTTGCGCCGCGCTGGCGACCATCGCCAGCGGCTTGATGCCGTCCTGGGAAGGGATTTTGCTGATGCGTGCGCTGGTAGGCCTGTCCTTGAGCGGCCTGGCAGCCGTGGCGATGACGTACCTGAGCGAAGAGATCCACCCCCAGCACATCGGCCTGGCCATGGGCCTGTACATCGGCGGCAACGCCATCGGGGGCATGAGCGGACGCCTGATCATCGGTGTACTGATCGACTTCGTCAGCTGGCACACCGCAATGCTGATCATCGGCGCCCTGGCGCTGATTGCCGCCACGGTGTTCTGGAAGATCCTCCCCGAATCGCGCAACTTCCGCGCCAGCAGCCTCAAGCCGCGCAGCCTGGTGGATGGCTTCGTCATGCATTTCAAGGATGCCGGCCTGCCGTGGCTGTTCCTTGAAGCCTTCCTGCTGATGGGCGCGTTCGTGACGATGTTCAACTACATCGGCTATCGCCTGCTGGCCGCCCCGTATGACCTGAGCCAGGCCGTGGTGGGCCTGCTGTCGCTGGTGTACCTCTCGGGCATCTACAGCTCGGCAAAAATCGGCTCCCTGGCCGACCGCCTCGGCCGACGCCGCGTGCTCTGGGCCACCATCGTGCTGATGCTCGGCGGCATGGCCCTGACCCTGTTCACCCCACTGTGGCTGGTGGTGCCGGGCATGCTGATCTTCACCTTCGGCTTCTTTGGCGCCCACTCGGTGGCCAGCAGCTGGATCGGGCGCCGCGCGGTGAAAGCCAAGGGGCAGGCGTCGTCGCTGTATCTGTTTTGCTATTACGTAGGCTCAAGCATCGCCGGGACAGCGGGCGGATTCTTCTGGCACTTCGGCGGATGGAACGGCATCGGCGCGTTTATCGTGGCGCTGTTGATGGGTGCGTTGCTGGTGGCGTTGAAACTGGCGAAGTTGCCGCCGCTGACCGCCCCTTGAACAACCGGCGCCTTGAACAACATCCGCGCCATCACCCGCTTGCCCCGGCGCTCATGCATGACGACGGCGCCGATATGCAGGACCAGCATCAGCAGCAACCCCACACACGAGAGCACATGCACACGGGTATACAGGGCGATGCGGGCCGGGTCGTGGTCGAGGGGGGCGATGGAGAACAGGTTAACGATATTGATCGGGCGATCCATCATCAGCACGCCGGTCGCCAACACCACGGCGAGCACCAGGTACATGGCCTTGTGAACCAGCAACGCCAGGTATTCCTGCAGTGTTCGCTTGACGGAAAAGTCCAGGCCGTGGGCAAAGGAACAATAGACCCGCAAGACAAACACCGGAATATAGACAGTGGTCAGCGACACATTGAAGAACGCCACCCACGCCTTGACCGAGGCGGGCACGCTGAATACCGCCACGAAAAAACCCGACAATAACGCCCACACAATAATGACAGCCGAAACCCAATGCAGCAGTTTCTGGCTCGTTGAATACGCTGAAGCGTTCATCCTGAGATCACCTGACAATAAACGCCATGCACTGGCGAGAGGAAGAGCCGGGTAGGATTTTTACCGAGGCGAGTTACCGGAGGCTGTAGGGGAACCCCAAAGCACCCACACTACCAAGGCAGGACTTAACGAACGCTGAAACGCAGCGAATCCCCCTTCGCCAGGCAAAGGGGGATCCGATTCAGGCGGGAGTATTACGGGTGGTATTGCGCAGACAGCTCGTGCACGGCCTGCAGGAACGCACCCGCATGCTCCGGGTTCACTTCCGGAGTGATGCCATGGCCGAGGTTGAACACGTGGCCACTGCCTGTGCCGTAGCTGGCCAGGATGCGGCCGACTTCGGTGCGGATCGCTTCCGGCTTGGCGTACAGCACGGTCGGGTCCATGTTGCCTTGCAGCGCGACCTTGCCACCGACACGACGACGGGCTTCGCCGATATCGCAGGTCCAATCCAGACCCAGTGCATCCGCGCCAGCGTCGGCGATGCTTTCAAGCCACAGGCCACCGCCCTTGGTGAACAGGATGACCGGCACTTTACGGCCTTCGTGTTCACGGATCAGGCCGCTGACGATCTTGCGCATGTAGGCCAGGGAGAATTCCTGGTACGCCGCCGCGGACAGGTTGCCGCCCCAGGTATCGAAGATCTGCACGGCTTGCGCACCGGCCATGATCTGGCCGTTGAGGTAGGAGGTGACCGACCGGGCCAGCTTGTCCAGCAACAGGTGCATGGCTTGCGGGTTGTCGTAGAGCATGGCCTTGGTCTTGCGGAAGTCTTTCGACGAGCCGCCTTCGACCATATAGGTAGCCAGGGTCCATGGGCTGCCGGAGAAGCCGATCAGCGGCACGCGGCCGTTCAGCTCGCGGCGGATGGTGCTGACGGCGTCCATCACGTAGCCAAGGTCTTTGTGCGGGTCGGGGATCGGCAGGGCTTCGATATCGGCCAGGGTGCTGATGACTTTCTTGAAACGCGGGCCTTCGCCGGTCTCGAAGTACAGGCCTTGGCCCATGGCGTCAGGGATGGTGAGGATGTCGGAAAAGAGGATGGCCGCGTCCAGCTGTGGGTAGCGATCCAGTGGCTGCAGCGTGACTTCGCAGGCGAACTCCGGGTTCATGCACAGGCTCATGAAGTCACCGGCGTGGGCGCGGCTGGCGCGGTATTCCGGCAGGTAGCGACCGGCCTGACGCATCATCCACACGGGGGTGACGTCCACGGGTTGCTTGAGCAGGGCACGAAGGAAACGGTCGTTCTTGAGGGCAGTCATGTCGGCATCCGCAAAAAAAGTGCGGGCATTTTCTCAGAGCGCGACGCAAAAGGCACGGCAAGAGCGGTGCCTTTTGTCTATCGGGTCAATTTGTCGCGGTAGCTTGAACACAGCACAAAACAAATGTGGGAGAGGGCTTGCTGTGGTGAGCGGGCTTGTCCCGCGCCGGGCTGCGAAGCAGCCCCTTTGATCTGCGGTGAACCCGACGGGGGGCAAGCCCCCTCACCACAGCAAGCCCCCTCCCACATTTTGATCGCATTTAAACCTGGGATCAGGGTCAGACTTGCAGGTAGTCCAGGATCCCTTCGGCGGCATTGCGGCCTTCGAAGATCGCCGTTACCACCAGGTCAGACCCGCGCACCATATCGCCACCGGCGAAGATTTTCGGATTGCTGGTCTGGTGCTTGTACTGGCCTTGTTCCGGGGCGACAACACGGCCCTGGCTGTCGGTCTGGATCTCGAACTGCTCAAACCACGGCGCCGGGCTTGGGCGGAAACCGAAAGCGATGACCACGGCGTCGGCCGGGATGATCTCTTCGGAGCCCGGGATCGGCTCGGGGCTGCGACGGCCACGGGCGTCCGGTTCGCCGAGACGGGTCTCGACCACCTTCACGCCTTCGACGCGGTCTTCACCGACGATGGCGATCGGCTGGCGGTTGTAGAGGAATTTCACGCCTTCTTCCTTGGCGTTCTTCACCTCTTTGCGCGAGCCGGGCATGTTGGCTTCGTCACGGCGATACGCACAGGTCACCGACTTGGCGCCCTGGCGGATCGAGGTACGGTTGCAGTCCATCGCGGTGTCGCCGCCGCCGAGGACCACGACCTTCTTGCCTTTCATGTCGACGAAATCTTCCGGCGACTTTTCAAAGCCCAGGTTGCGGTTGACGTTGGCGATCAGAAAATCCAACGCGTCGTAAACGCCCGGCAGGTCCTCACCGGCAAAGCCGCCCTTCATGTAGGTGTAGGTGCCCATGCCCATGAACACGGCATCGTATTCGGCGAGCAGCTGCTCCATGGTCACGTCTTTGCCGATTTCGGTGTTCAGGCGGAACTCGATGCCCATGCCGGTGAAGACTTCGCGGCGATTGCTCAACACGGTCTTTTCCAGCTTGAACTCGGGGATGCCGAAGGTCAGCAGGCCGCCGATTTCCGGGTTCTTGTCGAACACCACCGGGGTCACGCCGCCGCGCACCAGCACGTCGGCACAGCCCAGGCCCGCCGGGCCCGCACCGATGATCGCGACACGCTTGCCGGTCGGCTTGACCTTGGACATGTCCGGACGCCAGCCCATGGCGAACGCGGTATCGGTGATGTACTTCTCCACCGAACCGATGGTCACCGCGCCGAAACCGTCGTTCAGGGTGCAGGCACCCTCGCACAGACGGTCCTGCGGGCACACCCGGCCGCAGACTTCCGGCAGGGTGTTGGTCTGGTGGGACAGCTCGGCGGCGGCGAGGATGTTGCCCTCGGCCACCAGCTTGAGCCAGTTGGGAATGAAGTTGTGCACCGGGCACTTCCATTCGCAATACGGGTTACCGCAACCCAGGCAGCGGTGGGCCTGATCGGCCGAGTGCTGGGGTTTGAAGGGCTCGTAGATTTCCACGAACTCTTTCTTGCGTTGACGCAACAGTTTCTTCTTCGGATCTTTGCGCCCGACATCGATGAACTGGAAGTCGTTATTCAGACGTTCAGCCATGTTAAAACCTCATCAAACTCTTCAGGCGCATATCACTGCGGGTTGGCACGGATGCTGGAAAGCAACGATTTCAGGTTGGCAGCCTTGGGCTTGACCAGCCAGAAACGACGCAGGTAATCATCGAGGTTTTCGGCGAGGTTACGACCCCATTCGCTGCCGGTCTCCTCGACGTACTCGTCCAGCACGTGCTGCAAGTGGTTCCGGTAGGATTCCATGGCTTCGCCGCTGATCCGCTGGATCTCGACCAACTCGTGGTTGACCTTGTCGACGAAGGTGTTGTCCTGGTCGAGCACGTAGGCGAAACCGCCGGTCATGCCCGAACCGAAGTTGTAACCGGTCTTGCCCAGTACCGCGACAAAGCCACCGGTCATGTACTCGCAGCAGTGATCGCCCGTGCCTTCCACCACGGTGTGGGCACCGGAGTTACGCACGGCGAAACGCTCACCGGCCGTACCCGCGGCGAACAGCTTGCCACCGGTGGCGCCGTACAGGCAGGTGTTGCCGATGATGGCACTGTCCTGGGTCTTGTAGACGCTGCCTTTGGGCGGAACGATGACCAGTTTGCCGCCGGTCATGCCCTTGCCTACGTAGTCGTTGGCGTCGCCTTCCAGGTACATGTGCAGGCCGCCGGCGTTCCACACGCCGAAGCTCTGGCCCGCAGTGCCCTTGAAGCGGAACGTGATGGGCGCCTTGGCCATGCCCTGGTTGCCGTGCTTGCGCGCGATTTCGCCGGAGATGCGTGCGCCGATGGAACGGTCGCAGTTGCAGATATCCATGGCGAATTCGCCACCAATGGCGTCGTTGATCGAGGAGCCGGCCATTTCGACCATTTTCTCGGCCAGCAGGCCCTTGTCGAACGGCGGGTTGCGGTCCACCTGGCAGAATTGTGGCTTGTCTGCCGGGATGTGATCGCTGCCCAACAACGGCGTCAGGTCCAGGTGCTGTTGCTTGGCGGTCTGGCCTTCGAGGATGTCCAGCAGATCGGTGCGCCCGATCAGTTCTTCCAGGGAACGCACGCCCAGCTTGGCCAGCCACTCACGGGTTTCTTCGGCGACGTAGGTGAAGAAGTTCACCACCATGTCGACGGTGCCGATGTAGTGATCCTTGCGCAGCTTTTCGTTTTGAGTGGCGACGCCTGTGGCGCAGTTGTTCAGGTGGCAGATGCGCAGGTATTTGCAGCCCAGGGCGATCATCGGCGCGGTGCCGAAGCCGAAGCTCTCGGCGCCGAGGATGGCGGCCTTGATCACGTCGAGGCCGGTTTTCAGGCCACCGTCGGTCTGCACCCGCACTTTGCCGCGCAGATCGTTGCCGCGCAGGGTCTGGTGGGTTTCCGCCAGGCCCAGTTCCCACGGTGCGCCGGCGTACTTGATCGAGGTCAGCGGCGATGCGCCGGTACCGCCGTCGTAGCCGGAGATGGTGATCAGGTCGGCATAGGCCTTGGCCACGCCGGCGGCGATGGTACCGACGCCCGCTTCTGCGACTAGTTTCACCGAGACCAGGGCCTGCGGATTGACTTGTTTCAGGTCAAAAATCAGCTGCGACAAATCTTCAATCGAGTAGATGTCGTGGTGCGGCGGTGGCGAGATCAGGGTCACGCCCGGTACCGCATAACGCAGCTTGGCGATCAGGCCATTGACCTTGCCGCCCGGCAGCTGGCCGCCCTCACCGGGCTTGGCGCCCTGGGCCACCTTGATCTGCAGCACTTCGGCATTGACCAGGTATTCCGGGGTCACACCGAAACGGCCAGTGGCAACCTGCTTGATTTTCGAGCTCTTGATCGTGCCGTAGCGCGCCGGGTCTTCACCGCCTTCACCGGAGTTGGAACGCGCGCCCAGGCGGTTCATGGCTTCGGCCAGGGCTTCGTGGGCCTCAGGCGACAAGGCGCCGAGGGAAATACCGGCAGAGTCGAAGCGCTTGAGGATCGATTGCAGCGGTTCGATTTCGCTGATAGCCAGCGGCGTATCCAGGGTCTTCACCTTGAACAGGTCGCGGATCATCGACACCGGGCGGTTATCCACCAGCGCGGTATATTCCTTGAACTTGGCGTAGTCGCCCTGCTGCACGGCGGCTTGCAGGGTGCTCACCACATCCGGGTTGTAGGCGTGGTATTCGCCACCGTGCACGAACTTGAGCAGGCCACCTTGCTGGATCGGCTTGCGCGCGCTCCAGGCTTCGGCGGCCAGGGCTTTCTGTTCGGCTTCGATGTCGACGAAACGCGCACCCTTGATGCGGCTCGGCACGCCACGGAAGCTCAGCTCGCAAACTTCTTCCGACAGGCCGATGGCTTCGAACAGCTGCGCGCCACGGTAGGAGGTGACGGTGGAGATGCCCATCTTCGACAGGATCTTCAGCAGGCCCTTGGTGATGCCCTTGCGGTAGTTCTTGAACACCTCGTAGAGGTCGCCCAGTACTTCACCGGTACGGATCAGGTCACCCAGCACTTCATAAGCGAGGAACGGGTACACCGCCGAGGCGCCGAAGCCGATCAACACCGCAAAGTGGTGCGGGTCGCGGGCGGTGGCGGTTTCCACGAGGATGTTGGAGTCGCAGCGCAGGCCTTTTTCGGTCAGGCGGTGGTGCACCGCGCCGGTGGCCAGGGACGCGTGGATCGGCAACTTGCCCGGAGCGATATGACGGTCGGTCAGCACGATCTGGGTACGCCCGGCGCGCACGGCTTCTTCGGCCTGGTCGGCGACGTTACGCACAGCGGCTTCAAGGCCGAGGCTCTCGTCGTAGTTAAGGTCGATGATCTGGCGGTCGAAACCCGGGCGCTCCAGGGTCATCAGCGAACGCCACTTGGCCGGGGAAACGACCGGCGAGCTGAGGATCACACGGGAGGCGTGCTCAGGCGACTCCTGGAAGATGTTGCGCTCGGCACCGAGGCAGACTTCCAGGGACATCACGATGGCTTCGCGCAGCGGGTCGATCGGTGGGTTGGTCACCTGGGCGAACTGCTGGCGGAAATAGTCGTACGGCGTGCGCACGCGCTGGGACAGCACGGCCATCGGCGTGTCATCGCCCATGGAGCCGACCGCCTCGTAGCCTTGCTCGCCGAGCGGGCGCAGCACCTGGTCGCGCTCTTCGAACGTGACCTGGTACATCTTCATGTACTGCTTGAGCTGGTCGATGTCGTAGAACGCCGAGCCGTGGTCGTTGTCTTCCATGGTCGCCTGGATGCGCAGGGCGTTCTTGCGCAGCCATTGCTTGTACGGGTGACGGGACTTCAAGCGGTTGTCGATGGCATCGGTGTCGAGGATCTGGCCGGTTTCGGTGTCCACGGCGAGGATCTGGCCAGGGCCTACACGGCCTTTAGCGATCACGTCTTCCGGCTTGTAGTCCCACACGCCGATTTCCGAGGCCAGGGTGATGAAACCGTTGGTGGTCGTGACCCAGCGGGCCGGGCGCAGACCGTTACGGTCGAGCAGGCACACCGCGTAGCGACCATCGGTCATGACCACGCCGGCCGGGCCGTCCCACGGCTCCATGTGCATCGAGTTGTACTCGTAGAATGCACGCAGGTCCGGGTCCATGGTCTCGACGTTCTGCCACGCAGGCGGAATGATCATGCGCACGCCACGGAACAGGTCGATGCCGCCGGTGACCATCAGTTCGAGCATGTTGTCCATGCTGGAGGAGTCGGAACCCACGCGGTTGACCAGCGGGCCGAGTTCTTCCAGGTCCATCAAATCGTTGGCGAACTTGGTGCGGCGGGCCACGGCCCAGTTGCGGTTGCCGGTGATGGTGTTGATCTCGCCGTTGTGGGCGAGGAAGCGGAATGGCTGGGCCAGCGGCCATTTCGGCAGGGTGTTGGTGGAGAAGCGCTGGTGGAACACGCAAATGGCGGTTTGCAGGCGCTCATCGCTCAGGTCTGGATAGAAGGCGGTCAAGTCCGCCGGCATCATCAGGCCTTTATAAATGATGGTCTTGTGGGAAAAACTGCAGATGTAGTGGTCGGCATCGGCGGCGTTGGCCACGGACGAGCGACGACGGGACGTGAACAGCTTGATCGCCATGTCCTGGTCGCTCAGGCCGTCGCCTGCGATGAACACTTGTTCGATCTGCGGCAGGCGCTCCAGGGCCAGGCGGCCGAGCACGCTGGTGTCGATCGGCACTTTGCGCCAGCCGACCAGTTGCAGGCCGGCGGCGAGGATCTCGCGGTTCATGTTCTCGCGAGCGGCTTCGGCTTTGACCGGGTCCTGGTTGAAAAACACCATGCCCACGGCGTACTGCTTGGGCAGGTCGACCGCGAAATGCTCTTTGGCGACCGCGCGCAGGAATTGGTCGGGCTTTTGAATCAGCAAGCCGCAACCGTCACCGGTCTTGCCGTCGGCGTTGATCCCACCGCGGTGGGTCATGCAGGTCAGGGCCTCGATGGCCGTTTGCAAAAGGGTATGACTGGGCTCGCCCTGCATATGGGCTATCAGGCCGAAACCGCAGTTATCCTTGAATTCATCGGGTTGGTACAGACCTGCTTTCATAGACACTTTCTCACCAGGCTGCCTCTTATACCGAGGCAAATTTCTTTTCAATTCAACCGGTTACCTTCCACGCCGAACGTACGCCGGCTTAGCGGGGGCAAAAGGGAGGTCATTGTACACACCGACACGAACGCTCACAAATTTAGCGACGAAATGTCGCAAATCTATGTCGCATTTATGAAAGGTTTAAAGCGATATGCTGTGCTAGTCAAAACTTTTTTAATTCTGACCGCTACGACTCAAAAGCTACTGTAACGCAGACACCACAAAGCGCGCGGCCTGGAGGGGCTGCACGCCTTGCGATCTTTTTTGAGGTGCCGGGAGGGCGGCCTGGGTAAGGCCGCCGGATCTTCAGCGAGTTGCTGCCAGTTCTTGTTGAACGCTGGCGACAGTGCGAGGCCAAGGTTTACCAGCCTGAACCTTCGCTGGCAAGGCTTTGATGGCGGAATCAGCTGCGGCACGGCTTGGGAAGCTGCCGTAGGTGATCACGTAGAGAGGCTTGCCGTTGAGCACTTTCTTGAAATAACGGTATTCGCCGCCCTGCTCTTTCACGAATGCCTGGGCGTTGGCTTCGGAGCTGGTGCCGAGGATCTGCACGACAAAGTTGCCGGTGGGCTGGCTGCTGTACCAGCTGCTGCCGGCCTTGGCGACGGTGGCTGCCGGCTTTTCGGCCGGTTTGGCAGCTGGCGCCGGAGCCGGCTTCGCCACTGGCGCCGCAGGCTTGGCAGTGGCAACGGTCGGCGCCGGGGTCGGCTTGGCGGCTGGCGCCACAGGGGTCGCTGGCGTACCTGCGGGAACGCCCGCAGGTGGCGCAGTAGTGGTCACGGTCGGCGGTGTGGCGCTGGAGCCTTCCACCGGCACACCGTCGTCGCCTTCGGAGATACCACCGGCTTCTTCGGCGAGCGGGCCACGCATCACCGGCTGGCCCACCATCGGCAGGTTGGTCGGCTGACCGGAATTGGCGAACTCGACATTCGGCGTGGGCTTGCCCAGTGGCAACTGCGCCTGTTCGGTTGGCGCACCGGCGGTGGTCGGTGCCTTGCTGCGACCCGGAATCAACCAGGCGGCGGCAACCGCAACCACGACAACGGCGGAAATTGCCAATACGTGCTTCTTAGGCATAGTGAACCCCATCTTTGGACGCTTGACCGCAGAGCGGCTGGCAATCATGGCTTCGATCATGGCATCGCGGGCGACCTGGTTGATGGTGCCAGGCCAGCCGTCGGAGCTTTCGTGAATATCAGAGATCTGCGCAGCGGAGAAAAGTTCGATGCCCTGCCCTGCGCCTTCGAGGCGTTGAGCCAGGTATTCCCGAGTTTCGTCCTCTTCGTACGGCTGCAGTTCGATAACGTGGAACAGCTCCTGATCACCGCTGATCTGCTCCAGATCGGCGATCAACGACGATTCACCGAACAGGAACACATGGGGGCGACCTTCCGGCGTGCCCGCCGCCAGCGCCAGCAGCGCTTCCAGGGCGGATTCGTCGAGCTGCTCGGCGTCATCCACCAGCAGGTAGACTTCCTGGCCGGTCAGACCCAGTTGCACCACCTGCTTGAGGATCGCATTCGGCTCGGCAGTGGCGACATCCAGCGCCTGGGCTACCTGACGCAGCACGCCCGCCGCATCACCGGCACCACGGGCCGACACCACCACGCTCTGTACGGACTGTTTGTTGGTGCTGGCCACCAGGGCCTGGCGCAGCAAGGTCTTGCCGCTGCCCAACGGGCCCGTGACGACCAGCAGCAGCTGGCTGTAGCGCGCGAGATGGTGCAGTTGCCCCAGCACCGGCTTGCGCTGGGCCGGGAAAAATTTGAAACCAGGCACCCGTGGAGCAAAAGGGTCGTGGCTTAACTGGTAATGGCCGAGGAACGCCTCGTCGGCATGCAAACTAGTCATCGGGATCTTATTAACCTTTCAGCTGAGCCAGGGCGCGGTAATCCGCTCCCAGCGTGGCCTGTAAAATCTCTTTCGGATAATCGTCGGTCACTACCGCTTCGCCCATATGGCGCAACAGCACCAGTCGCAGGCGACCGTCGATCACTTTCTTGTCTATTGCCATATGTTCGAGGAAGTCCGCCTCGGTCATCTCTTCCGGCGGGATAACCGGCAAACCGGCACGCTGGAACAGGCGGATACCGCGATCCCGCTCCTGGGCGCTGATCCAGCCCAGACGTTGCGACATCTCCAATGCCATCACTGTGCCAGCCGCTACGGCCTCTCCATGCAACCACACACCATAGCCCATGTGCGTTTCGATCGCATGGCCGAAGGTGTGGCCCAGGTTCAAGGTGGCCCGCACACCGGACTCCCGCTCGTCGGCATTCACCACCAGCGCCTTGGCGGCGCAGGAGCGGGAAATCGCCTCGGTAAGCGCCACCTGGTCGAGTGCGCGCAGGGCATCCACATGTTCTTCCAGCCAGACCAGGAAGGGTTCGTCGCAGATCAACCCGTACTTGATGACCTCCGCCAGGCCCGCCGACAGTTCCCGCGGTGGCAAGGTGTTGAGGGTTGCGGTGTCGATCAGCACGGCCTGGGGCTGGTAGAACGCGCCGACCATGTTCTTGCCCAGGGGGTGGTTGATGCCGGTCTTGCCGCCCACCGACGAGTCGACCTGGGACAACAGGGTGGTCGGCACCTGGATAAAGTCCACGCCGCGCTGGTAGCAGGCCGCTGCGAAGCCGGCCATGTCGCCGATCACACCGCCGCCCAGGGCAATCACGGTGGTTCGGCGGTCATGGCGTGCGGTCAGCAGGCCATCAAAGATCAGTTGCAGGGTTTCCCAGTTCTTGTGGGCTTCGCCATCGGGCAGAATCACGGAGATCACTGAGTACGCCGCCAGGCTGCGGCTCAGACGCTCAAGATACAGCGGCGCGACCGTTTCATTGGAGATGATCGCCACTTGCCGCCCGGCAATGTGCGGAGCCAGCAATTCGGGCTGGTCCAGCAGACCTTCGCCAATATGGATCGGGTAGCTGCGCTCGCCTAGATCGACCTTAAGTGTCTGCATGTGTCCCCGCGTTGAAGATGTATTGACGACCGGTAACGTCGAGATCTGACGTTGCCTGATGGCTCTACGCCACACCCCGCAGGGTGATAGCGCGCCGCCGAGAATAGCGCATTTCGGGCCTGGCTTTAACGGGGTGGCAGCCGTTGCAGGCGCTCAAGAATGTCGAGAACCACCATCCGAGGCGGCCGCTCATCGGTTTCCACCACCAGATCGGCGATTTCCCGATACAGCGGATCGCGCAGCGCGAGCAGGTCGCGCAAGGTTTTTTCCGGGTTCGCCGTGCGCAGCAAAGGACGATTGCGATCACGGGCGGTACGCCCCACCTGCTGCTCGACCGACGCATGCAGATAGACCACCCGACCACCGGCATGCAACGCCCGCCGATTTTCATCGCGCATCACCGCGCCGCCGCCGGTGGCCAATACCACGCCATCGCAGCCGCACAGCTCGGCAATCATCGCCTGCTCGCGGTCGCGAAAGCCCAGCTCGCCTTCCTTATCGAAGATCCATGGGATATTGGCACCCGTGCGCAATTCAATTTCCTTGTCGGAATCTTTGAATGGCAGGCGCAGCTCTTTGGCCAGCAATCGGCCGATGGTGCTTTTTCCAGCCCCCATCGGTCCTACAAGAATCAAATTTCGCACAGAATCAACGACTCACAGCAATCGCCTGGTTATTCATAATACGCGGAGTCAGGAATACCAGCAGCTCGGATTTTTTCTCCGCCAGCACATCGCGCCGGAAAAGGCGGCCAAGATACGGCACATCGCCCAAAAATGGCACTTTATCTACCACTTTGCTTTGGGTATTGGAGAAAACCCCGCCGATGACGATGGTTTCGCCATCCTTGACCAGCACCTTGGCATTCACCTCGTTTTTCTTGATCGGCGGTACGTCGTTGAGTTTGTTGAGATAGTCGGGCTCATCCTTGGTGACCTTGACCACCATGATCACATGGTCATCGGGGGTGATCTGCGGCGTGACCTCCAACGACAGGGACGCCTCCTTGAACGACACCGAGGTAGCACCTTGAGAGGTGGATTCCTGATAGGGAATTTCGGTGCCCTTTAGAATGCGCGCGGTTTCCTTGTCGGAAGTGACCACCTTGGGCTGCGAGACGATTTCGCCATTGCCGGTTTTCTCCATGGCGGTCAGTTCCAGATCCAGCAGGAGGTTATCGGTGATGAAAGCAATGCCCAGGCCTGATGTACCCGTGAGTGAACCCAGGTCGACAAATGGCGAGCCGGGCACGTTTTCCGGCGCCTGGGCACCGTCCGGCAAAGGCTTCTGGATACCCCCGGCAGCCCAATTCCCGCGAGTGAGCCGCCCACCCCAGCGCGCGCCCAGGCTTTTGTCGTAGTCGACATTGGCCTCGACAATCCGCGCTTCGATCATCACCTGGCGCACCGGCACATCCAGTTGCGCCACGATCCGCCGCAACTCTTCCAGGCGCTCGCCGGTCTGGTAGGCAATGATGTTATTGGTGCGGTCATCCACTGCCACTGAACCACGCTCATCGGTCGTGCCTTCAAAGCCGCTCACCGACTGAAACAGCTTGGCCAGGTCTGCCGCCTTGGCGTGGTTGACTTGCAGTAGCTCACGGCGCAGCGGCGCCAGGTCGGCCATCTGCTTGCGTGATTCAAGCGCCAGCAGTTCCCGTGCAGCCAACTCCTCGGCCGGCGCCACCAGCAAGACACCAGCCTTTATCCGCTTATCCAAGCCTTTGGTTTGCAGCACCAGGTCCAGCGCCTGATCCCAGGGCACGTCTTTGAGTCGCAGGGTGATAGAGCCCTGTACGTCATCGCCGACCACCAGATTGAGGCCCGCCACGTCGGCGATTTGCTGCAAGGCAGCGCGCAGCCCGATGTCCTGGAAGTTGAGGTTCAATTTTTCCCCGCCATAGGCGCCCGAAACCGCGCTGCCGGGAGGCGGTAGCTGGATCAGGTCCACACGATTGGGCACAGCAGCAGCCATCGGTGCCGTGAACGCTATCCATAGCGCCACACCGAAGGACGAGAAAGTCCTTTTCATTGTTTGATTCCGTTATGAGTTGACGTTTAGCACGAGGGTTCGCGGGCGCTCCAGCCATGCCCCCTGTTCATCGGGAAATAACTCGATCAGTTCGATATGGCCGTCATGAATCGCTGTGACTCGACCATGATCCGGCCCCAGATAGTCGCCGACTGCCAGGCGATGCACGGTTGAGGCCTGGCGCAGCAAGGCGAAGGTCTGCGCCCCACGGGACAACGTGCCGACCATCTCGAACTGATCCACTGGGTGGCCTTCCAAGGCTTCACGCGGGCGAGCGAGGTCCGGGGCAGCGACAGTCCGCCCTGGCGCGCGGTCGACTTGCAGGGCAATGGGCTGGAACGGGTCACGAATACCAGAAGCGCCGTATACAAAGGGTTGCCCTTGCATGACAGCCGCGTCCCGCTTGATGCCTTGCCGCTCATGCCAGTACGTCTTGGCCAGCAGATCAAGGTGCAGCAGCTTGCCATCCCGACGCATGGCAATATCGTGCGCCGTGGCGATTCGCGAAAGGCCGCCCAGGGCACTCACAAACGTCGCCAGGTCGTGATAGGTACCGGTGGCGCCGATGCGAACGGGCTGTTCGTGATAGAACGGCCGAGACAGCTTATCCAGCGGAGTGACGCTCTCAATCACCAAACCGTTGGCCAGCGCCATCCTGGCGATGTCCTCAAGAAAGCCGGGCATTTCGGACTCTTCGGGCATTTGCTGCAAAAGCCCGCTGACCTTCTCCTGCATAAGCTGGACCTTGCGAGCCCGCTCTTCAAGATCGGCAGCCAGGACGGCCTTTTCCGCGAGTTGCTGCTGCAAGCCCACTTCCTGCACCTCGACCTCGCGCAAGCGCTCCCGCGACGGGCTGAGGTACACAAGGTCGCCCAACAGCATCACCACGCCGGCCAGCGCACAGCCCAGCAAGATCCTGCCAGGTAAGGGCCATTTGGCAGCATTGTGAGTCAGCGCGGAAAATTCGAGCCAGGACCGGCTCATGGCTGGGCCTCGGAAGATTCTCCCTGGCGCACCATCAACTGGAATTCATTGTTGCCGCGAGTGCCTTCGGTTCGTACATGCTGCAGGCGAGTGGCGTGGGCGCCTTCGGATGCCTCCAGGCGACGCATCAGTTGGGCAATATCCTGGCTGGACTCAGCACTGCCGCTGATACTCACCGTATCGCCTTTCGCCACGACCTCATGCAAATGCACACCGTCGGGCACCGCACGGGCCAACTGATCCAGCAGCTGTGCACCGGCGGAGCGATTATCGTGCAGGTCCTGCACGACTTTCATGCGCTCCGCCAGTTGCTGGCTTTGCACCTGGAGGTCATCAATGGTCTGGATACGCGAGTCCAGGACGCCGACGTCCTTGCGCACATGATCGTTTCGCGTCACCTGCCGGTCGATTGCCTGGTCGATCACCTGGTCCGCCAGCCACACCGTCGCGAGCGCCACACAGGCAAACGCCACCAGCAGTATCAGGAAATATTTACGCCTGCGCTCCGCCAGCGCCTGGCGCCAAGGCAAAAGATTGATTCGTGTCATCCAGCGAAACTCCTCAGGGCCAACCCGCAAGCGACTCCCATCCCAGGGGCATCCACGATCCACTGGGCACCATCGACTCGATGGCCCGGTGTAAAGCTGGCGAAATCCTGACGGCAAGCGCGCGCCAATGCAAACCCTTCGACATCCACCACCCTGGGCACCAGCCCCGCCAGGCCCAACACGGCTTCACGGACCTCGACGTGCTCCTTGAGACACGCGGCCAGCAACACCTCGACCCGCGCGGGATCGTGCGTCGACGGCCCCTGAACCTGAAAGTCCAGCGCCACCTCGTCCAGCGGGTAGGGAATGTATTGCTCTGCCTCCACCTGGATCCTCAGGGCCATTTCGTCGTCGCCAAGCCCAGCCTGCATTTCAATGACCCGTGTAATGACCGAAGGACCGGAAACGGCGACCGCCGCCTGCCGGGCCGACGTGCGCAGCCGGGACAGCGCCATGTACAGCGCATGGCCTATGCCTTCCAGGTCCAGCCAGACGCCGTCGACCACCGCCTGGGCCGGCAGCACCTGTATGGCGTAGCCCTGCACGGTGTAACGGTTGGCCGAACAGCTCAGTTCTACCAGCTTGATCCCTGCCTCATTGATGTCGACGCCAAGGACGGTGTCGACTTTGCGCCTGAAAAATCCCTTTCCCATAAAACTCCCCAAAGCTTTCCCTGTCTTAACGCCTGATTGCCGCCGGAAGCCCTGCATTCGGTCGACTTGTTGAGCCGGCGCGAATGACGCCCCAAGGCGAAAAATGCTTTAATGCCCAGCGTTTTTCCCCGCTTTTTATCTGCAGCTCGGGTCGATCCATCGTTTGCCATGCATGCCCCGACGCGTAACCCATTCTTTTCTCTGGAAATCCAAAAGCCTTGATCCGTCTGCTGAAGTTTTTCGGGTACTCCATTGTCGCGATCGTCTGCGGGCTGCTGCTCGTACTCAGCGGGGCCTACCTCTACCTTAGTCCGGGTTTACCCTCCGTAGAGGCCCTCAGAAGTATCCAGTTGCAGATTCCTTTGCGGGTCTACAGCAGCGATGAAAAGCTGATCGCGGAGTTCGGCGAAATGCGCCGCACACCGATCCGTTTTGCCGACATTCCACCTAATTTCATCAGCGCATTGCTGTCGGCCGAAGACGATAATTTTGCCAACCACTATGGCGTCGACCCCAGCAGCCTGGTGCGTGCGGCCACGCAACTGGTAAAAAGCGGACACATTCAATCCGGCGGCAGCACCATCACCATGCAGGTGGCGAAGAACTTCTTCCTCACCAGCGAGCGCAGTTTTTCCCGCAAAGCCACTGAAATCCTGCTGGCATTGCAGATCGAACGTCAGCTGACCAAGGACGAGATCCTGGAGCTGTACGTCAACAAGATCTACCTGGGCAACCGTGCCTACGGGATCGAGGCTGCCTCGCAGGTCTACTACGGCAAGTCGATTCGTGACGCCAGCCTGGCGCAGATGGCGATGATTGCCGGCCTGCCCAAGGCCCCTTCGCGCTTCAACCCCCTGGCCAACCCGGCGCGCAGCAAAGAGCGCCGCGACTGGATCCTGGGGCGCATGTACAAGTTGGGCAAGATCGACCAGGCCGCCTATGAAAGTGCGGTGGCCGAGCCATTGAACGCCAGCTACCACGTGCCGACGCCGGAAGTGAATGCCCCGTATATCGCCGAGATGGCGCGTGCCGAGATGGTCGGCCGTTACGGCAGCGAGGCCTACACCGAAGGCTTCCGCGTGACCACGACGGTTCCGAGCGACTTGCAGGAGATCGCCAATGACTCCGTGCATTCCGGCCTGATCACCTACGACCAGCGCCACGGCTACCGAGGCCCTGAGTCGCGCCTGCCAGGCAAGACCCTGAGCGCCTGGACGGCCGAGCTGGGCAAACAGCGTGCGATCAGCGGCCTGGAACCGGCCATCGTCACCCAGGTGAAGAAAGATGGCGTGCAGGTGCTGACCCGCACCGGCGAAGCCCACGTGGCCTGGGACAGCATGAAATGGGCGCGCCCGTTCCTGAACACCAACAGCATGGGCCCGATGCCGAAGCAACCGTCGGATGTCGCGCAAGTGGGTGACCTGATCCGCGTGCAACGCCAGAAGGACGACAGCCTGAAATTCAGCCAGGTGCCGCTGGCCCAGGGCGCACTGGTATCGCTGGACCCGCAGAACGGTGCAATCCGCGCCCTGGTGGGTGGCTTCGCGTTCGAGCAGAGCAACTACAACCGGGCCACCCAGGCCAAGCGCCAGCCAGGCTCGAGCTTCAAGCCGTTCATCTACAGCGCCGCCCTGGATAACGGCTACACCGCCGCCAGCCTGGTCAACGATGCACCCATCGTGTTCGTCGACGAGTACCTGGACAAAGTCTGGCGCCCGAAGAACGACACCAACACCTTCCTCGGCCCTATCCGCATCCGTGAGGCGCTGTACAAGTCACGCAACCTGGTGTCGATCCGCCTGCTGCAGGCGATGGGTGTCGGCAAGACCATCGACTACATCACGCGCTTTGGCTTCAACAAGTCGGACCTGCCGCCGAACCTGTCCCTGGCCTTGGGTACCGCGACCCTCACGCCGATGGAAATCGCCACTGGCTGGAGCACCTTTGCCAACGGCGGCTACAAGATCGCGCCGTACCTGATCGACAAGATCGAAAGCCGCAACGGCGACACCCTGTTCACCGCCAACCCGCCACGCGTGCCGGGTGATGTGGTCAACGGCATCGCCGCAACGGATGGCCTGGCGGCGCCAGGCAATGGCGGTATCACCATCGAGCCGACCCCAGGAACCGCGCCAACTACCACCCCCGCTGCAACCGAACCACAGGCACCCGCCGTGGCCGAGCGCATTGTGGATGGCCGTACCACCTATATCCTCAACAGCATCCTGGAAGACGTAATCAAGAAAGGCACCGGCCGTCGCGCCCTGGCCTTGGGGCGCGCGGACATCGCGGGCAAGACCGGTACCACCAACGAATCCAAGGATGCCTGGTTCTCTGGCTATAACGCCGACTACGTGACCACCGTGTGGACCGGCTATGACCAGCCGGAAAGCCTTGGCCGCCGCGAGTTCGGCGGCACCGTCGCGCTGCCGATCTGGATGAGCTACATGGGCGCGGCCTTGAAGGACAAGCCGCTGCACACCCAACCGGAGCCGGAAGGCATCCTCAGCCTGCGGATCGACCCGGTCAGTGGCCGCGCGGCCTCGCCGAGCACGCCGAATGCGTACTTCGAACTGTTCAAGAGCGAAGACACGCCGCCATCGGTCAATGAGCTGGGCAACGGTGTCGTACCGGGCAGCCCGCTGCCGGCCGATGAGGCGGCGCCGATCGATCTGTTCTAACCTGGACCTTAAGCCCCCTCCCACATTTGATCTCCACAGGACACAAGTTAATCGCCACCCCAGCAAAAAGCCCCGACTCGCGAGAGCCGGGGCTTTTGGTTGGTGCGCTACAACGGCTTAGCCGTTGAACACATCATCCACGCTTTGCAGCGGGTAGTTTTTTGGATACGGCAGGGTGGCCACACCGGTCTCGATCGCGGCCTTGGCCACGGCATCGGAGATCAGGGTGATCAGGCGCTTATCCATTGGTTTCGGGATGATGTACTCACGACCGAATTCCAGCTTGGCGCCACCGTAGGCATCGCACACGTCCTGAGGCACAGGCAGCTTGGCCAGTTCACGCAGGGCGTTGGCGGCAGCCACTTTCATCTCTTCGTTGATGCGCTTGGCGCGAACGTCCAGGGCACCACGGAAGATGAACGGGAAGCCCAGTACGTTGTTGACCTGGTTCGGGTAATCCGAACGACCGGTGGCCATGATCACGTCGTCGCGGGTGGCGTGGGCCAGTTCCGGGGCGATTTCCGGATCAGGGTTGGAGCAGGCGAACACGATCGGGTTGGCCGCCATGGACTTCAGGCCTTCAGCGCTCAGCAGGTTCGGGCCGGACAGGCCGACGAACACGTCGGCACCGTTCAGGGCGTCAGCCAGGGTACGCTTGGAGGACGGGTGGGCAAACATCGCCTTGTACTGGTTCAGGTCGGTACGCTCGGACTGGATTACGCCCTTGCTGTCGACCATATAGATGTTTTCCAGCTTGGCGCCCATGCTGACGATCAGCTTCATGCAGGAGATGGCCGCAGCGCCGGCGCCCAGGCACACGATCTTGGCGTCAGCCAGGGTCTTGCCGGCGATTTCCAGGGCGTTGATCATGCCGGCCGCGGTGACGATCGCGGTGCCGTGCTGGTCATCGTGGAATACCGGAATGTCGCACTGCTCGATCAGGGCCTTTTCGATCTCGAAGCACTCAGGTGCCTTGATGTCTTCCAGGTTGATGCCACCGAAGGTGATGGAAATGCGCTTGACCGTGTCGATGAAAGCCTGCGGGCTCTCGGAGTCGACTTCGATATCGAAAACGTCGATGCCGGCGAAGCGCTTGAACAGCACGCCCTTACCTTCCATGACTGGCTTGGAGGCCAGTGGGCCGAGGTTACCCAGGCCGAGAATCGCGGTGCCATCGGAAATCACTGCAACCAGGTTGCCTTTGCCGGTGTACTTGTACGCCAGTTCGGGGTCGCGGGCGATTTCACGTACGGGCTCGGCCACGCCAGGGCTGTAGGCCAGCGACAGGTCGCGGGCGGTGGCGGTGGCTTTGGTGAGCTCTACACTCAGCTTTCCTGGACGAGGATGGGCATGATATTCGAGAGCGGCAGTTTTCAAATCAGACATATCGGCATTCCGCTTTTACTGTTGGTCGACGGACCGCCGAGGATACTCGTGTCGTAAAGTCCCTACAAGACTGGGCAGTCACAGGTGTCAAGGGCCCTGCACTAAGACTTTCGGCCAAGAGCCACAGGATACAAGGGCTCAACTGTTCACAATCGACTTAAAAAATGTCTACAATTTTTTCTCAAGGCGTCGATTTAAGCATGCCCGGATCGGTCAACGGCAGAAGCCAGCGCGCCTGACCTTTTTTCAGGCCGCCGCGTCGCGAGCGATCCTGTACCCAGCCCCGCGCCTCAACAGTGCGGCCTTGCAGACCATTGAGCCCGGCAGCATCGAATTGACTGACCAGAGCAGGCGAGACGCGTAATACCAGTGATCCCTGCATTTCAATCCAGATACCGCCACGATTGCGCTTTACCTGGCTGACCCGGCCACTGACCACGGCAAACCCGGAGCGCTTGAGCTGCGCCACAGACTGTACCGGCGATTGGCGCCACAGGCCCAGGCGCGCTTTACGGGCGCTGTTTTCAGCCGCCTGCTGACAGGCGACGAGATCGACATTCGGCGCCACGCCAACCTGGAACCCCAGGCCCTCGGCCAACAGCTGCGCCTCCAGGTTCTCGCCGTCGGCGCCATAGAGGTGGGCCAGGGTGCGGCCATAATGATCCTTGCGCTCACGCCCCGGCACCAGGCCGACACGACCACCGCTGGCATCCACCAACCCCTGCAAGCGTTGGCGCGCGGCGACCGCGAAAGGCTCGTCGGCGCGCCCCTTCTTGCCGGTTTCCGGGGCATTGATACCGATCATCCGCACACTGCGGCCATCCTTGAGGCGCACCGTGTCGCCATCCACCACCCGCTGCACTTCCACGCGGGCCAGGGCCGCCGGCGCTGGGCAAAATACCTCGGCCTGCACGGCCGTCACCCAAATCGCAGGCACAAAAAAGGCGCCCGCAAGGGACGCCTTTTTCAACAGCTGGCAAAAGCCCATAAGGCTTTTGAGCCTTACTCTGCTGGAGTAGCAGCAGGCTTCTTGCCGAAAGCACCAAAGCGATCTGCGAAGCGCTGTACACGGCCGCCGGTGTCCAGAGTTTTCTGCTTACCGGTGTAGAACGGGTGGCACTCGTTGCATACGTCAGTACCCAGTGGCTTGCACAGGTTCGAGCGAGTTTCGAACTTGTTGCCGCAGCTGCAGGTTACTTCGATGGTTTCGTACGCTGGATGGATATCGGCTTTCATGGTGACTTCCTCGGGCTAGCGTGCCGCCACTCGACACTATTGTCGAATACCGCACGTAATTAGGCCGCGGATTCTACCAGACCTTTTTAAACGCGCAAGCGGCGACACCCATCGCGTGTCAACATAAAAGCACCTTTCATCAGAAAACTGGCAGCTACCCCAAGCCTCCCCCGGTCTGCTAGGCTCCCGCCCCTGCGCCACCGCCTGCCTTTATAGATGAGACCTCTCGCGTGCCCGACGCCATTTTGCGCCTAGCCCTGCCCTCGCCCCTGCGCCGCCTGTTCGACTACCGGGCCCCGGCCGGTGTGCTGCGCGCGCAGTTGCAGCCGGGCATGCGCGTGCGCGTGCCGTTTGGCCGTCGGGAGATGATCGGCATCCTGGTGGAAGTCGCCGACCACAGTGAAGTGCCGGCCGAGAAGCTCAAGCCGGCCATCGCCCTGCTCGATGCCACGCCGCCGTTGCCGCCCGCGTTGTTCAAGCTGTGCCTGTGGACCGCCCAGTATTACCAGCACAGCCTCGGTGACACGCTGAGCTGGGCACTGCCGGTGCTGTTGCGCCAGGGCGAACTGGCCGAAACACGCCAGGAACGCTTCTGGTCGACGGTGCCCGGCGCACGCCTCGACGACCCGCGCATCGCCCGCGCCCCGCGCCAGCGTGAAGCCCTGGCAACCCTGGCCCAGCACCCCCATGGCGTCGCCCATCAGCTATTGAGCAAGCTGATGCTGAGCAAGGACAGCCTCGAGCTGTTGCTGGCCAAGGGTCTGGTGCAGGTGGAAATCCGCAGGCATGCCCCCGACCCGCGCCACGAACACTGGCTGGCCCAGCCCGAACTGCCGCTGAACCCTGAACAACGCGCCGCCTATGAAGCGATTCGCGCAGGTTTCGACAGCTTCCATGCGTTCCTGCTGGCGGGCGTCACCGGCAGTGGCAAGACCGAAGTCTATTTGCAGTTGATCCGCGAAACCCTGCAGGCCGGCAAACAGGCACTGGTGCTGATCCCCGAGATCAACCTGGGCCCGCAAACCCTGGCGCGCTTCGAACAGCGTTTCAACGCGCGCATCGCCCTGGTGCACTCGGCGGTCAATGACCGTGAACGCCTGGAGTCGTGGCTGGCGGCGCGGGATGGCGAAGCCGACATTATTATCGGCACCCGCTCGGCGCTGTTCACGCCGATGAAAAATCCCGGGCTGATCATCATCGACGAGGAGCACGACGGCTCCTATAAACAGCAGGAAGGCCTGCGCTACCACGCCCGCGACCTGGCGCTGGTGCGCGCGCGCCAGGAAGACATCCCGATTGTGCTGGGCTCGGCCACACCCTCCCTGGAAAGCCTGCACAATGCCTACACCGGTCGTTACGGGCTGCTGCGCCTGAACGAGCGCGCCGGCGGCGCCAAGCAACCCCGCTTCCTGCGCCTGGACGTAAAAAGCCGGCCGCTGGACAGCGGCATTTCCGGGCCGATGCAACAAGCCATCGGCCAGACCCTGGCGGCCGGCCAGCAGGTCTTGGTGTTTCTCAACCGCCGGGGCTTTGCGCCGACGCTGCTGTGCCATGACTGCGGCTGGATGTCCGAGTGCGAGCGTTGCGATGCGCGCATGACCGTGCACCAGCGCCATGGCGAACTGCGTTGCCACCATTGCGGCCATGTGGAACGTGTACCGCGCCATTGCCCGCAGTGCGGCAAGGTCGACCTGCGTCCGGTGGGCGCAGGCACCGAGCGCGCCGAGGAGCGCCTGGGCATTCTGTTCCCGGACTACCCGGTTTTGCGGGTCGACCGCGACAGCACCTCGCGCAAGGACGCGATGAACCAGCTGTTCGCCACCATCCAGAAGGGCCAGCCGTGCATCCTCGTGGGCACACAGATGCTCGCCAAAGGGCATCACTTCCCCCGGGTGACCCTGGTGTCGATCCTGGATGCCGACGGCGGCCTGTTTTCCGGCGACTTCCGCGCCAGCGAGCGCATGGCGCAGCTGATCGTGCAGGTCGCCGGGCGTGCCGGGCGCGCCGAGGAGCCGGGCAAGGTGATTATCCAGACCCACCTGGCCGACCATCCGTTGCTGATTCAACTGACCGAACAAGGCTACTTTGCCTTCGCCGAACAGGCGCTGAGCGAACGCCGCTCCGCCGGACTGCCGCCCTTTGCGCACCTCGCGCTGTTGCGCGCCGAAGCCCATAAACCAGGGCAGGCGGAGGGCTTTCTGGACGAAGCCTGCAGCGCCGCCGAACGCTTGCTCGGCGAGCTGGGGCTGAGCGGCATCGAATTGCTCGGCCCGGTACCCGCGCCCATGGAGCGTCGTGCCGGGCGTTATCGTGCCCAGCTACTCTTGCAGGCCACGTCCCGCGCACCGCTGCATCGGCTATTAAGTAGCTGGTTACTTGCGCTGGAGCAAATGCCCAGTGGCCGCCAGGTGCGATGGTCGTTGGATGTAGACCCGGTAGATTTGTATTAAGCCTGGCCATAGGTCCCGCGAAGGTTGGCAAGCCTGCCCTCGCCACGGATAATGCCCAGTTTTTCCACCTGCGCATCGAGCGCCGCCGCTTGCGGTCGAAAGAGAACACCATGAAAGACACCATTCGCCAGCTGATCCAACAAGCCCTCACCCAACTCGTCAACGAAGGTGTGTTGCCTGAAGGCCTGACGCCGGCGATCCAGGTGGAAAACACTCGCGACAAGACCCACGGCGACTTCGCCAGCAACATCGCGATGATGCTGTCCAAGCCGGCCGGCATGAAGCCGCGCGACCTGGCGGAAAAAATCATCGCCGCGCTGCCTGCCGACGAGAGCGTTACCAAGGCCGAAATCGCCGGCCCGGGCTTTATCAACTTCTTCCAGAACACCCAGGCCCTGGCTTCACGCCTGGATGCGGCACTGGCCGACGCCAGGATCGGCGTGCGCAAGGCCGGCCCGGCTCAGCGCGTGGCCATCGACCTGTCGGCGCCCAACCTGGCCAAGGAGATGCATGTCGGTCACCTGCGCTCGACCATCATCGGCGACGGCGTGGCCCGGGTCCTGGAGTTTCTCGGCGACACCGTGATCCGCCAGAACCACGTAGGCGACTGGGGCACTCAGTTCGGCATGCTGATGGCCTATCTGCAGGAAAACCCGATCACCAGCAACGAGCTGTCGGACCTGGAGAACTTCTACCGCGCCGCCAAGAAGCGTTTCGACGAATCCGAAGAATTCGCCGACCGCGCCCGCGGGCTAGTGGTCAAGCTGCAAGCCGGGGACAAGGAATGCCTGGAACTGTGGGGCCGCTTCCGCGAGATCTCGCTGTCCCACTGCCAGGAAATCTACGAGCTGCTCAACGTCAAGCTGACCATGGCCGATGTAATGGGCGAAAGCGCCTACAACGACGACCTGATCAACGTGGTCAACGACCTCAAGGCCAAGGGCCTGCTGGTTGAGAGCAACGGCGCGCAGTGCGTGTTCCTCGAAGAATTCAAGACCGCCGACGGCGAGCCGCTGCCGGTGATCATCGTCAAGGCCGATGGCGGCTACCTCTACGCCACCACCGACCTCGCGGCCGTGCGCTACCGCAGCGGCGTGCTCAAGGCCGACCGTGCGCTGTATTTCGTCGACCAGCGCCAAGCCCTGCACTTCCAGCAGGTGTTCGAAGTGGCACGTCGCGCCGGTTTCGTCACCCATCCGATGCACATGGAACACATGGGCTTCGGCACCATGAACGGCGCCGATGGCCGCCCGTTCAAGACCCGCGACGGCGGCACCGTCAAGCTGATCGACCTGCTCAACGAAGCCCAGGACCGCGCCTACAACCTGGTGAAGGAAAAGAACCCGGAGCTGGCCGAGGCCGACCTGCGCAATATTGCCCGCGTGGTGGGGATTGGCGCGGTGAAATACGCCGACCTGTCCAAGCACCGCACCAGCGACTACAGCTTCAACTTCGAACTGATGCTCAACTTCGAGGGCAACACCGCGCCGTACCTGCTGTACGCCTACACCCGCGTGGCCGGTGTGTTCCGCAAGTTGGGCAAGGACTTCAGCCAAGTCGAAGGCCACATAGTGCTGGACGCGCCCCATGAACAGGAGCTGGCCGCCAAGCTCGCGCAGTTCGGCGAAGTGCTGAACAGCGTCGGCGAGAAAGGCACGCCGCATATCCTGTGCACCTACCTGTACGAAGTCGCCGGGTTGTTCTCCAGCTTCTACGAGAACTGCCCGATCCTCACCGCCGACGACGAAGCCCAGAAGCAAAGTCGCCTGCGCCTCGCCGCACTGGCTGGACGGACCCTCAAGCAAGGCCTGGAACTGTTGGGCCTGGAAACTCTGGAGCGTATGTAAGTTGGCTGCCAAGAAAAAACCTGCACCCAAGCGCGGCGCCAGCCGCTACCAGGCCCCAGCGAAGAAGCCGATCCCAGGCTGGTTGTGGATGGCCATCGGCCTCACGGTCGGCGCGTTTATCGTGTTCCTGATGAAGCTGGATCCAGGCCAGGGCGATGACGTCAAACGGGTCAAGCAGGAACAGCAGAAGGCCACGAAAATGGCTGAAGCCAACAAGACTGCACCGAGCCCGACAGCACCGGTAAAGCCGAAGTACGACTTCTATACGCTGCTGCCGGAATCGGAAGTGATCGTGCCGCCTGACGCCGTGCCGGAGAAAACCCTGCCGACGCCGCAAGTGCCGACCACGCCCGTCACCCCTGCGGAAGCGGCGAAAATCGACACGGCGCGGGCTCAGGCGGCGTTGGCAGGGATTACTCCGCCGCCAGCACCACCGGTTGCCGAAACCAAGGCCGCGCCGGTGACCAAGTTCTTCCTGCAGGCAGGCTCGTTCCCGAAGCAGGCCGATGCGGATCGCGTGCGTGCGCAGATCATTCTGTTGGGCCAGACGGTGACGGTGGAGTCCGGCACGGTGAAGGACGCGACCTGGTATCGCGTGCTGGTGGGGCCGTTCAGCAACCGCGAACAGCTGACCGTGGCGCAGAAGCAATTGGCCGGCGCCGGGTTTAGCAACCTGTTGTTACAACAGCGCCAGAGCCGATGATTCTGGCTCAACTTCGATAAAAATGTGGGAGGGGGCTTGCCCCCGATAGCGGTAGATCAGTCAATATTTTCGGCGACTGATACACCGCTAACGGGGCAAGCCCCCTCCCCCATTTGGTATTGCAGCGCTCTGAAATGGGTGTCAGACCGATAAACACCACTCGTCCGCCATAAACCCCCATGGTTGAAATCCCCCCCGCCACCCCCATATGAGTTTCCATCAGGGCATTTTCGCCCCGCTGCGTGGAGACTCTCCCTTGACCACCATCGTTTCAGTACGTCGCCACGGCAAAGTCGTCATGGGCGGCGACGGCCAGGTTTCCCTGGGCAATACCGTGATGAAAGGCAATGCGAAAAAAGTGCGTCGCCTGTATCACGGCCAGGTCCTCGCCGGTTTTGCCGGCGCCACCGCCGACGCCTTCACCCTCTTCGAGCGTTTCGAAGGCCAGCTGGAAAAACACCAGGGCCACCTCGTACGTGCCGCTGTCGAACTCGCCAAAGAATGGCGCACCGACCGTTCCCTCAGCCGCCTGGAAGCCATGCTGGCCGTCGCCAACAAAGATGCGTCCCTGATCATCACCGGTAACGGCGATGTGGTTGAACCTGAACATGGCCTGATCGCCATGGGCTCCGGCGGCGGGTATGCACAAGCCGCAGCCAGCGCACTGTTGAAGAAAACCGACCTGTCGGCCCGCGAAATCGTCGAGACCGCCCTGGGCATTGCCGGCGATATCTGCGTGTTCACCAACCACAACTTCACCATTGAGGAGCAGGACCTCGCCGAGTAAGCCGTAGGCTTATTCCCGCTTGAGGCCGCCAAACACTATGTCCATGACTCCCCGCGAAATCGTCCATGAACTCAATCGCCATATCATCGGCCAGGACGATGCCAAGCGCGCGGTTGCCATCGCGCTGCGTAACCGCTGGCGCCGGATGCAACTGCCTGAAGAATTACGCGTTGAAGTAACACCCAAGAACATCCTGATGATCGGCCCGACCGGCGTCGGTAAAACCGAGATCGCGCGACGCCTGGCCAAACTGGCCAACGCACCGTTCATCAAGGTCGAAGCGACCAAGTTCACCGAAGTCGGCTATGTGGGCCGCGATGTCGAGTCGATCATCCGTGACCTGGCCGACGCTGCCCTTAAGCTGCTGCGCGAACAGGAAATGACCAAGGTCAGCCACCGTGCCGAAGACGCTGCCGAAGAACGCATCCTCGACGCCCTGCTGCCACCGGCGCGCATGGGCTTCAACGAAGACGCTGCACCGGCCTCGGATTCCAACACTCGCCAGCTGTTCCGCAAGCGCCTGCGTGAAGGCCAGTTGGATGACAAGGAAATCGAGATCGAAGTCGCTGAAGTCTCTGGCGTCGACATCTCCGCACCGCCTGGCATGGAAGAAATGACCAGCCAGTTGCAGAACCTGTTCGCCAACATGGGCAAGGGCAAGAAGAAAAGCCGCAAGCTCAAGGTGAAGGAAGCGCTGAAGCTGGTGCGCGACGAAGAAGCCGGGCGCCTGGTAAACGAGGAAGAACTCAAGGCCAAGGCCCTGGAGGCGGTTGAGCAGCATGGCATCGTGTTTATCGACGAGATCGACAAGGTGGCCAAGCGCGGCAACGCCGGCGGCGTCGATGTATCGCGCGAAGGTGTGCAGCGCGACCTGCTGCCGCTGATCGAAGGCTGCACCGTCAATACCAAGCTGGGCATGGTCAAGACCGACCACATCCTGTTTATCGCTTCGGGTGCGTTCCACCTGAGCAAGCCAAGCGACCTGGTGCCCGAGCTGCAAGGCCGCCTGCCGATTCGCGTAGAGCTCAAGGCGCTGACCCCCGGCGACTTCGAGCGCATCCTCAGCGAACCCCATGCGTCGCTCACCGAGCAGTACCGTGAGCTGCTGAAAACCGAAGGGCTGGGCATCGAGTTCCTGCCGGACGGCATCAAGCGCCTGGCGGAGATTGCCTGGCAGGTCAACGAGAAGACCGAGAACATCGGTGCGCGTCGCCTGCACACCCTGCTTGAGCGCCTGCTTGAGGAAGTGTCCTTCAGCGCCGGCGACATGGCGGGAGCGCAGAATGGCGTAGCGATCAAGATCGACGCCGACTACGTCAACAGCCACTTGGGCGAATTGGCGCAGAACGAAGACTTGTCGCGGTATATTCTGTAAGCCTCACACAGAACTGCTTTGCTTCAAATGTGGGAGGGGGCTTGCCCCCGATAGCGGTGAATCAGTCAGCTTATCTATAGCTGACCCACTGCAATCGGGGGCAAGCCCCCTCCCACATTTTTAAGCCGGTTTATTCAAGAGCACCTCATATGGCCAAGTTTCCTACCGCTGTAAACCTGCACAAAACCTCCAACACTCTAGGCCTCACCTACGGCCCCGACGAGGTCTACCAGTTGCCCGCCGAACTGCTGCGGGTGCATTCGCCTTCCGCCGAGGTCCAGGGCCACGGCAAACCTATCCTGCAATTCGGCAAGCTCAACGTGCGGTTGACCAAGATCGAACCGGCCGGCCAGTACGCACTGAAATTGACCTTCGACGACGGACATGACAGCGGACTGTTCACCTGGGACTACCTCTACCAATTGGCCGTGCGTCAGGACGCGTTGTGGGCCGATTATCTCGCCGAGCTCAAGGCAGCCGGCAAAACCCGCGATCCGAGCGAGTCGGTCGTGCGGCTGATGCTCTAGTCCAGGCTTCTTGCTCTTTAGAGGGCATTTTCTAATTTCATCTGCTTGAATGCCCTGTCGCGTGGCCAACGATTGGCCCGCTTGCGAAAAAAATTAAACTCGGGTAACCAATGGAACTGGCAAGTTCCCTGCATTTGACGATGCGGTATCAACGGTCACCCGAGTCGCAGTACCTGGCTTGTGTTGTGTATCGAAACCTGGTGCGCAGCGGTACCCGGTACTCGTCTTTCGGACAATGGAGCGTCGTAGATGAGTAACAAGAACAACGATGACTTGAAACGCCAGGCCTCGGAAAACACCCTGGGGCTCAACCCGATCATCGCGTTACGTAAAAAGGATTTACTGGCCTCGGCCAAGATGGTGCTGACCCAAGCCATCAAGCAACCGTTGCACAGCGTCAAGCACGTCGCCCACTTTGGCGTTGAATTGAAGAACGTGATGTTCGGTAAATCGCAGCTGCAGCCCGAAAGCGATGACCGTCGCTTTCACGACCCAGCCTGGAGCCAGAACCCGCTCTACAAACGCTACCTGCAAACCTACCTGGCGTGGCGCAAGGAACTGCACGACTGGATCGGCGACAGTAACCTGTCGGACCAGGACATCAGCCGCGGCCACTTCGTGATCAACCTGATGACCGAAGCCATGGCCCCTACCAACAGCGCGGCCAACCCGGCGGCGGTCAAACGCTTCTTTGAAACCGGCGGCAAGAGCCTGCTCGACGGCCTGTCGCACCTGGCCAAGGACATGGTGCACAACGGCGGCATGCCGAGCCAGGTCAACATGGGCGCGTTCGAAGTGGGCAAGACCCTGGGCATCACCGAAGGGGCGGTGGTATTTCGCAACGACGTGCTGGAGCTGATCCAGTACAAGCCGATCACCGAACAGGTGCACGAACGCCCGCTGTTGGTGGTACCGCCGCAGATCAACAAATTCTATGTATTCGACCTGAGCCCGGAGAAGAGCCTGGCGCGCTTCTGCCTGCGCAATGGGCAGCAGACCTTTATCGTCAGTTGGCGCAACCCGACCAAGGCCCAGCGCGAATGGGGCCTGTCGACCTATATCGAAGCGCTCAAGGAAGCGGTCGATGTGGTCACGGCGATCACCGGCAGCAAGGATATCAACATGCTCGGCGCCTGCTCCGGCGGCATCACCTGCACCGCCCTGCTGGGCCACTACGCGGCGCTGGGTGAGAAGAAGGTCAACGCCCTGACCCTGCTGGTGAGCGTGCTGGACACCACCCTGGACACCCAGGTGGCGCTGTTCGTGGATGAGCAGACCCTGGAAGCGGCCAAGCGCCATTCCTACCAGGCCGGTGTACTGGAAGGCCGCGACATGGCCAAGGTGTTCGCCTGGATGCGCCCCAACGACCTGATCTGGAACTACTGGGTCAACAATTACCTGCTGGGCAATGAGCCGCCGGTGTTCGACATCCTGTTCTGGAACAACGACACCACACGCTTGCCGGCGGCCTTCCACGGCGACCTGATCGAACTGTTCAAAAACAACCCACTCGTGCGCGCCAATGCCCTGGAAGTGTGCGGCACGCCCATCGACCTCAAGCAGGTCACGGCCGATATCTATTCACTGGCCGGCACCAACGACCACATCACGCCCTGGCAGTCGTGCTACAAGTCGGCACAGTTGTTCGGTGGCAAGGTGGAATTCGTGCTGTCCAGCAGCGGGCATATCCAGAGCATCCTCAACCCGCCCGGCAACCCCAAGGCGCGCTATCAGACCAGCGACAGCCTGGCGGGCAAGCCTCTGGAGTGGCAGGAAAATGCGACCAAGCACACAGATTCGTGGTGGTTGCATTGGCAGGTGTGGCAAGCGGAACGTGCGGGCAAGCTGAAGAAGGCACCGACGAGTTTGGGTAACAAAACCTTCGCCGCAGCGGAAGCAGCCCCCGGGACTTACGTACACGAACGCTGAATTGAAATGCGTTCAAATGTGGGAGGGGGCTTGCTCCCGATGGCAGTGTGTCAGCCATCTGATCCATTGGCTGATCAATTGCAATCGGGGGCAAGCCCCCTCCCACAGTTGGCCTGCATTCCAACCGTCACATCTCACAGGGCTTGAGCATGCCGCAACCGTTCATCTTCCGTACCATCGACCTGGATGGCCAGACCATCCGCACGGCGGTACGCCCGGGCAAGCCCCACTTGACACCGTTGCTGATCTTCAACGGCATCGGCGCCAACCTTGAGCTGGTGTTTCCGTTCGTCCAGGCACTGGACCCGGACCTGGAAGTGATCGCCTTCGATGTGCCGGGCGTGGGTGGCTCCTCGACGCCCAACCGGCCTTATCGTTTTCCCGGCCTGGCCAAGCTCACTGCACGCATGCTGGATTACCTGGACTATGGCCAGGTGAATGCGGTGGGCGTGTCCTGGGGTGGCGCCTTGGCGCAGCAGTTTGCCTACGACTACCCGGAGCGCTGCAAGAAGCTGATCCTGGCGGCGACCGCGGCCGGTGCCTTTATGGTGCCAGGCAAGCCGAAGGTGCTGTGGCTGATGGCCAGCCCCCGGCGCTACATTCAACCGTCCCACGTGGTGCGCATTGCACCGATGATTTATGGCGGTTCGTTCCGCCGCGATTCGAAACTGGCGGCCGAGCACGCGAGCAAAGTGCGCTCGGCCGGCAAGCTGGGCTACTACTGGCAGCTGTTCGCGGGGCTGGGCTGGACCAGCATCCACTGGCTGCACAAGATCCGTCAGCCGACCCTGGTGCTGGCCGGGGACGACGACCCGCTGATCCCGCTGGTCAACATGCGCATGCTGGCCTGGCGCATTCCCAACGCACAGTTGCACATCATCGATGACGGCCACCTGTTCCTGATCACCCGGGCTGAAGCCGTGGCGCCGATCATCATGAAGTTTCTCGAGGAGGAGCGCATGCGGGCCGTGATTCATCCGCGACCAGCGGTGTAAGGACCACACCGCCGCGCAACTTGCCGAGAACCGACTATGGTTCTGAATTGGCGTGCCTGTTGATGGCTTGACGAAGGAGTGTTGGCTCATGCGAGAAAGACCCGTGACGAACCCGGCGCCCACCCCTGCCGCGTTCATCAACGCACAAAACGCGATCACCGGCCTACGCGGTCGGGACTTGCTGTCGACCTTGCGCAGCGTTGCCGCCCACAGCTGGCGCAACCCGGTGCATACCGCCCGTCACGCCCTGGCCCTGGGCGGTCAGCTGGGTCGTGTGCTGCTGGGTGAGACCGTGCACGAGCCCAACCCACGGGACAGCCGCTTCAGCGACCCGACCTGGACGCTCAACCCGTTCTACCGACGCAGCCTGCAAGCCTATTTGAGCTGGCAGAAGCAGACCCGCCAGTGGATCGATGACAGCTCACTGAGTGACGACGACCGCGCCCGCGCGCACTTTGCCTTCGCCTTGATCAATGACGCCGTGTCGCCCTCCAACACCCTGCTCAACCCGCTGGCCGTGAAGGAGCTGCTCAACTCCGGCGGCAACAGTGTAGTGCGCGGCGTGAGCAACCTGTTCGACGACCTGCTGCACAACAACGGCCTGCCGCGCCAGGTGAGCAAACAGGCCTTCGAAGTCGGCAAGACCGTGGCCACCACCCCAGGCTCGGTGGTGTTTCGCAATGAGCTGCTGGAGTTGATCCAGTACAAGCCCATGAGCGAAAAACAGTACGCCAGGCCATTGCTGATCGTGCCGCCGCAAATCAACAAGTACTACATCTTCGACCTGAGCCCGGCCAACAGCTTCGTGCAGTACGCCCTCAAGAACGGCCTGCAGACCTTTATGGTCAGCTGGCGCAACCCGGATGTACGCCACCGCGAATGGGGCCTGTCCACCTATGTGGCGGCGCTGGAGGAAGCACTCAACGTCTGCCGGGCCATCACCGGCGCCCGCGAGGTCAACCTGATGGGTGCCTGCGCCGGTGGCCTGACCATCGCAGCCCTGCAAGGCCACTTGCAAGCCAAGCGCCAGCTGCGTCGTATCTCCAGCGCCAGCTACCTGGTGAGCCTGCTGGACAGCCAGATCGACAGCCCCGCCATGCTGTTCGCCGATGAGCAAACCCTGGAAGCCGCCAAGCGTCGTTCCTACCAGCAAGGCGTGCTGGACGGCCGCGACATGGCCAAGGTGTTCGCCTGGATGCGTCCCAACGACCTGATCTGGAACTACTGGATCAATAACTACCTGCTGGGCAAGGAACCGCCGGCCTTCGACATTTTGTACTGGAACAACGACAACACGCGCCTGCCCGCCGCACTGCATGGCGACCTGCTCGATTTCTTCAAGCACAACCCGCTGAGCCATCCCGGCGGCCTGGAAGTGTGCGGCACGCCCATCGACCTGCAGAAGGTCACGGTGGACAGCTTCAGCGTGGCCGGGATCAACGACCACATCACGCCGTGGGACGCGGTGTATCGCTCCACACAATTGCTCGGTGGCGAGCGGCGCTTCGTGCTGTCCAACAGCGGGCATATCCAGAGCATCCTCAACCCGCCGGGCAACCCCAAGGCCAACTACGTCGAAAATCCCAAGCTGAGCAGCGACCCGCGTGCCTGGTACTACGACGCCAACCACGTCGAGGGCAGTTGGTGGCCGCAGTGGCTGGCGTGGATCCAGCAGCGCTCGGGCGTACAGCGCGAAACCCTCACCGCCCTGGGCAACCAGAACTATCCACCGATGGAAGCGGCGCCCGGCACCTACGTGCGAGTGCGCTGAGCTCAACGATCAGATTAAGAAGACTGGATGAAGACCCGCGACCGTATCCTTGAATGTGCCCTGCAGTTGTTCAACCAGAAGGGCGAGCCGAACGTGTCGACCATGGAGGTGGCCAATGAAATGGGGATCAGCCCCGGCAACCTCTACTACCACTTCCATGGCAAGGAACCGCTGGTGCTGGGGTTGTTCGAGCGCTTCCAGGGCGAATTGGCGCCGCTGCTCGACCCGCCGGCGGACGCGCAACTGCAGGCCCAGGATTACTGGCTGTTCCTGCACCTGATCATCGAACGCATGGCCCAATACCGGTTTTTGTTCCAGGACCTGTCGAACCTGGCGGGGCGCCTGCCGAAACTGGCCAAGGGCATTCGCAACCTGCTGACCGCACTCAAGCGCACCCTCGCGTCCTTGCTGGCGCGTCTGAAGGCGGACGGGCAACTGGTCAGTGACACCCAGGCGCTGGGCCAGTTGGTGGAGCAGATCACCATGACCCTGCTGTTCTCCCTGGACTACCAACGCATTCTCGACCGTGAGGGCGAGGTGCGGGTGGTGGTGTATCAAGTCATGATGCTGGTGGCGCCACACCTGCTGTTGCCGGCGCGACAGGCGACGGAACGATTGGCGCTACGTTATCTGGACGATCAGGGCTGACTACCCGAGTTTTCCGAACTGGTGAGTAAACTTGAACAGTTCACTGTCGTTCCTGATCCCCAACTTTCGATAGGCGGATTGTTTTTGCGTGCTGATCGTACTTGCACTTCGAGAAAACTTGGCCGCAATGGAATTCACGGACATGCCGTCCAGAAAACACCGCAATACTTCCTGCTCTTTTGGCGTCAGGCATTCGTTAAACTGCAAAGGCTTCGACAAGTCTCTGTCCGATTTAATCTTTCCTTCCTTCAATACGGATTGCACACCCTGCAGCGCAGGCACCATGCAAAGCTGCAGGTAAATCCGTCCCTGGGCGACCGTTCGGATTGCCGTGATCAACTCCGTCAGGTTTTGGGTTTTCCCCATGATCCCCCTGCAACCCGCCTTCAACGACAAAGAAACAGTGGCGGGCGTGTAGTGCGAACACACAATCAAGAGCCTGCAGGTGCTGAAACGCCGGTGCAGCGCCTCGATCAGGCTGAGGCCATCGCTGTCCGATGGCGCGAGGCTAAAGTCCATCACCACGACATCGGCCGGCCGCCGCGTAAGAGCCTCCAGCAGTTCCTTGCCGGTTCCGAAGGAACCGATCACCGCAAGGTCGGCCTCCTTGCTCAACCCCAACTCGATGCCCTGCCGAACCATCTCGTGATCATCCAGCAGCATGACGGTATGCGTAGTGGACATTGAAGTAGCCATAATTACACCCATACAAGTGAATACAGCACCACACCCATAATCGCTCTGGTTAAATACACGGTATACCCAGTTACAGGCGAGGATCAATACGACAATTCAATAAGAAAAAACCCTTCAGGCATAACTTACAGATATTTCCCAGTACTACAGAAAACACCTACAAAAGTTAAATTAACTTATCGAACGATCACGAGATAAGTCTCGCTGGTTCTCTATGGATAGCACTCGGCAAACGCGACAAATTAGGGCACCCCGCCATTCGAAAGATCAGCGATCTTCATCGGCGACGGGCTAGACCTATGAATGACGACTGGAAATATCATGAACGTTAACCCCCTCTCCACGATTACGGCCGTGCTGGCCTTGACCGTCGCCGCTTCACAACCGGCGCACGCAGCAGATGGCATCATCAAGTTCAGTGGTCTTGTGACAGACCTGACGTGCACGGTCGAAGGTGCAGCCCCCGGCACTGGCGCAGTCGTCAAGGACGTCAACCTGGGAGGCGTCTCGGCGGCACGCCTGGCAAGCGCGGGCAGTCGTGCCAACCCGACGGGCTTCACCATCCGTATCGGCGCGCCGGGTGAAGGCAGCTGCAGCAACGGGCGTACCGCCATGGTCGCGTTCGATCCAACCAGCCCGGCCATTGATGTGGCGACCGGGCGCTTGAACATCGACGGCTACGATGACCCGTCCGACACCAGCGCCGCCAAGAACGTACAGGTGGAAGTGACTCAACGCGATGGCACGCCGATCAACGTCTACACCGAGAAATCGGCCGGCGCGGTGATCGTCGACAACCAGGCCGTGATCCCGCTCGCGGCGCAAATGTATGCCAGCGGCCCTGCCACCGAAGGCAAGGTCAACACCCGTGTGGGCTTCTTGATCGAGTACGCCGAGTAAGGCAACCCAGGGGCCTGACACGATGAAAAGAATCGCCTGCCTGATGCTGGTTACCACCGCGGCTTGCGCGTGGCTCTGGCTGTTGCCGCTTCCTGCCCGCGCAGGCGTGATCATCCATGGCACACGCGTGATCTACCCCATGCAGCAGCAGGAAGTCGTGGTGCGCCTGGAGAACAAGGGGCCGCTTCCGGCGCTGGTGCAAACCTGGCTGGACACGGGCGACCGGCATTCGACACCGGCAACGGCCCACACACCGTTCATTCTCTCGCCACCGATCTTCCGCATTGAGCCGCACCAGCAACAGGCTTTGCGCCTGCGCTATGGCGCAGGCGCCTTGCCGGCCGACCGTGAAAGCCTGTTTTGGTTGAACGTATTGGAAGTACCACCGCTTGCCGCTGACGCCGCACACAACAACCAGATCGAATTGTCGTTCCGCACCCGCTTGCGTGTGTTTGTGCGCCCGCCGGCATTGCCCTACTCCGTCGACAGCGCCCCGGAAAAACTGCAGTGGAAGCTGGTGGCCCATGAACAGGGTTTCGCCCTGCAAGCCACCAACCCGACGCCGTACCATATTTCCATCGCCTCGATCGAGTTGCTGAACGACGGTAAACGTTTCAGTAAAGCCGCCAACAAAGACGCCAACGACAGTCTGCTGATGCCGGACGGTGACGTGAAACTGTTTGTGCTGCCCCTGCTGCGCCATCACCCCGTCGATGCAGCCACGGTCGAATTCACCACCGTCAGCGACTTTGGTGCTCGAGTCCGTCACTCGGCCCGCCTTGCCCTTCAACCGCAGGATGACCGATGACATGAAGACAGCTATCCGCTCACACCTGCCGGCCCGGTGCATGGCGTTGGTGCTTGCGCTGTTGACCACCCTCCCCGTGCAGGCGAGCGTGGTCATCAACAGCACCCGAATTGTCTACCCGCAGGACGACAAGGAGGTGACGATCAGACTGCACAGCAAGAACCAGGCACCGGTGCTGATCCAGGCGTGGCTGGACAGCGGCGATGAGCAATCAACACCGGATCTGGCGACAGCGCCCTTCGTCCTCACGCCACCGATCTTCCGCATGGAGCCAGGCAAGCAACAGGTGGTACGTATGGCCTACACCGGCGAAGCCTTGCCCAGGGCACAGGAAAGCCTGTTCTGGTTCAACGTACTGGAGGTGCCCTCACGCCCCCAGGGCGGCCAGCAGGGCGATCAGGTGCAGTTCGCCTTCCGCTCGCGCATCAAGGTGTTTTTGCGCCCATCGGGCCTGCCTTACCAGGTCGAGGAAGCACCCGGGAAGCTGCAGTGGCGGTCTGTCCCGGGCGAACATGGCCAGGCGCTGGAAGTCTTCAATCCGACGCCTTACCACGTGACGTTCGAGCGCATCGAAGTGCAAGTGGCAGGGCAGCACTATGTCCGCGAACCGGCGGCGTCGGGTACGGAGAATATGGTGACGCCCGGTGGGCGCGCTCGCTTTGAGTGGCCTCGCCTGAAAACCCCGATGGGCAGCGCTGCAACCGTCGAGTTCCAGACGCTCGACGATTTCGGGGTCAAGACCCACCACAGCAGCGAGGTCTCTCCATGACGGCCGTTCTTCTGTAGCAATCCCACTTCGCCTTATTGAAAGCACCGTCGATTGATACCCCATTCAGTGGGTAGGGATGCCCTTTGCCGACATTCGGGGAGCCCGTTTATGGAAACGCGAAAAATGAGTTTTTACACGCCTGCCAGGCTCGTAAGCCGGCCCCGTTTAAAGCAGACGCTGCGTGGCGTGCTGTTGGTAAGCGGAGCCCATGCCATGGCCGCCAATAGTGCAGAACAGGCTGAGTTCAACCCGGCTTTCTTTACCGGCGGCCGGGGCGGCCTGCAGATCGATATTGCACGGTTCAGCCAAGGCAACGTCGTGCTCCCGGGCAACTATCGCACCGACATCCACCTCAACGGCCAATGGGTTGGGCGTGAAACCCTGACGTTCATTGCGGTGGAAGGTCAGCAGGTCGCGCAGTTGTGCCTGGAGCGTGATGTGCTGCTCAGGTTTGGCATTGACCTGCAAACCACTGAAGCCAATCAGGCGTCCCGTACGCCGTTTGCGCGCTGTGCGGATATCGGCACCTACCTGCCGGGAGCCAGCAGCCAATTTGATTCAGGTGAAAACCGTCTGGATTTGCAAGTGCCGCAGGTTTTCCTGGTGCGCAAGGCACGGGGCTATGTCGACCCGCAGCACTGGGACAGCGGGATCGATGCCGCCTTTGTGCGGTACAACGCCAATACGTTTACCACCCAGACCGATACGCGCGCACTCGGCTCCAGCTACCTGGGCCTGAACACGGGGCTCAATCTTGGCGACTGGCACTGGCGGCATAGCGGCAGCTACAGCCATTCAGAGGTTGCCTCGAGCTATCAAAGCAGCGCCACCTATGTGCAGCACGAAGTGGACACGTTGCAGTCCCAACTGATGGCGGGCGAAATCTACACGCCAGGCGAACTGTTCGATAGCGTGCGCCTGCGGGGTGCCAGCCTGTCCAGCGACGATCGGATGCTGCCCGACTCATTGAGCGGATTTGCACCGGTAGTGCGTGGCGTTGCCGAGACCAACGCGCGGGTCAGCGTGCGCCAACGCGGCGTGTTATTGGACGAAGTGTCTGTAGCACCCGGCCCGTTTGTCCTCAACGACCTGTTTCCCACCGGGTACGGGGGCGACCTGAGCGTCACCATCACCGAGGCCGACGGCCGCCAGCGTGAGTTCATCGTACCGTTCGCCGCCAACGCCAACCTCTTGCGTCCCGGCCACAGCCGCTATGCATTGAGCGTCGGCCAGTTGGATGAAGTGGGCCTGCACCATCCGCCCGCGCTGGTGCAGGCCACTTATCAGCATGGCCTGAGCAATCTCCTCACGGGGTACACCGGCGCGACGCTCGGCGACGACTACCAGTCGCAGTTGCTGGGTACGGCGGTCAACACCTCAGTAGGTGCGTTGTCGTGCGACCTGACGCATTCGAGCGCGCATCTGCCGGGGCATGGTTCACGCCAGGGGCAAAGCGTACAACTGCGCTACAGCAAGAACTTCACGGACACCGGCACCCACTTTGCCCTCGGGGCGTACCGCTACTCCACCGAAGGTTTCCTGAATGTGGCTGATGCCGCACGCATTCGCGACCTGGCCATCGACGGACTGAACCCCGATAACCTGTCGCGGCTGCGCAACAGAATGGACATCAGCCTCAACCAGAGCCTGGGCAACGGTTCGGTGTACCTGACCGGTTCTTCACAACATTATTGGAACCGCACCCATGGCAACCTGACCTTTACCGCCGGGTACAGCGGCACGTGGCGGGGCCTCCACTATCTGCTGAGCGCACAGCGCAGCCGTGATCTGCGCAGTGAGCACGGGGACAAGCAACTGGAGCTCACCTTGAGCCTGCCACTGGGCAGCCACGCCCATTCGCCGACATTGACCACCACCGCCTATGGCGGCGATCAAGGCAGCGGCGAGCGCGCCAGCCTGGGCGGCAGCCTGGGTGAGCACAATCAGTTCAGCTACAGCGTCAGTGCCAACCGGACCCAGGGCAACAGCAACGCCACCAGTGCCGACATGAAATACCACACCCGCCATGGCGTACTCTCCGCCAGCCATGGCCAGAGCAGCACATACCGCTCCACATCGCTTGGCATGACCGGAGGCATTGTCGCCCACGCAGACGGTGTGACCCTCGCCCCAGAACTCGGCGATACCATCGGCATCGTCCAGGCGCCTGACGCCCAAGGCGCGCGAATCAATGGCAATCACAGCGCGCAAATCGGCAAAGGCGGCTTTGCCGTGGTGCCGCACCTCACCCCTTACCGCCAGAACATCGTGGAACTGGACCCGAAGGATCTGTCCACCGATGTGGAGCTCAAGACCGCGGCCCGGAATGTGGCGCCGCGCGCCGGAGCAGTGGTGAAACTGCAGTTCGAGACGACCAGCGGCCAGGCCTTGTTGATCACGGCACTGCGCGAGGATGGCAGCTCGTTGCCGTTCGGTGCGGATGTGTTCGATGAGGACGGCGCGAGCGTCGGGGTGGTCGGGCAGGGCGGTCAGGCTTTTGTGCGCGTGCCCCGTACACAGGGGCCATTGACGATCAAGTGGGGTCCCCATGCCGGTGCCGCATGTCAGTTGCATTACGACTTGGCTACACAGTCGAACACTTCCGGCACCCAGCGCTTACTCAATCTGAACGCGGGCACCTGCCGGCCCGATACAGCACAGCGCATGACACCCTCGAGCGAGAGCAATGCAAGCAGTTGATCCGGCGCAGGCGAGTAATGCCATTGCACTGCTTGCCTGCAAACGCCCTATTTCTTTTGCGGGACTGAAGATGAAACGCGCCATACAACTCATATCAACAGTGCTGATCCTTGGCTCGCCAATCGCGGCTCAAGCGGCGTGTGACAGGTATCAGAACGACACATTCACACTCACCCTTCCTTCCACAATCGTCGTACCGGACAGCCTCCCGGTGGAGTCTGAAATTGTCATTAAGGAGTTCACTGGCACGGCACCCTATTTCACTATGTACTGCAGCAACACTTTATTAACGATTACCGGGCGCTATGGCCCAAGGTCTCACGCAAAGTACTACGAGACCGAGGTTCCCGGTGTAGGTGTACACATGCGCATCCGACATTCCGGCGCGCTTTACCCTTTCTTTGGCATGCATAGTCAAAAAAACACCATCAGCGGTGCGCTCACGAGCTTCATGGCTGCGGAGTTGAGGTTCTATAAGGCCGGGCCTGTAACAGACGGGACAGTGCCTGCCGGAGACATTTGGGTGCAGAGACTGGATAACCGCCCGGAGAGTTTTACCCTGAGGCTCGGCAACGCAGTACGCTTTGTCAGGCCCGCCGCCACCTGCGATCTGGCAGCCGGCGACGCCAACCGCACGATCTCCCTCGACCCGGTGCAAGTCGGCGCATTCGAACACTCCACCACCGTCGGCGCCCGCGAATTTGAGCTGTCGGCGCAGTGCACCAACGCCTCCAACGTCACCTTCAGTTTTTCTGGCACCCCCGCACCAGGCAATGACCGGCTGTTCGCCAATACCGGCACCGCTGGCGGAGTGGCCCTATGGCTTTACTCCCGCCTCGATGGGGGCGTCCAGAACATTCTCGCCAATGGCACCGAGAATAGCCGCACGGTACCGGTTTCCGGCAACCGTGCAGTCTTGCCGCTTGGCGCGGCGTACCACCTGAACGGCACGGTCAGCCAGGGCACGCTCGCCAGTACCGCCACCGTCACCATTACCTACAACTGAAACCCTGAGCACTCTTTGATGAAGATCCGAACGCGCGCCCTGCTGCTGACAATGACTGCGAGCCTGGCCTTCCTGCCTGCCGTGCACGCCGATACCACCGGCACTTTAAACTTTACCGGCCAAATCAACGCCGGTACCTGCGACCTTGCCGCAGGTGACCTGAACCGCAGCCTCGCCCTGCCGGCCATCAAGATTTCGGACTTCGATTCGACCTCCACGGCAGGCTCGCTTGATTTTGAGATTTCTGCCGAATGCGACTCGGATATACGCAAGGTGGTTTTCCAGTTCGGGGGCACACCCGCAGAGGCGAACCCCTTGTTGTTCTCCAATACCGGAACGTCGACAGGGACGGCCCTGGCGTTATCACACCGCGCGGCCAAGGCGTACGCCATCCCAGCGAACGGCAAGGTCGAGCAGCGCAGCCGTACGATTGCAACAAAAGGCAAGAAAGCCGTGATACCACTCACGGCGGCATATCACAAAACCGGCGTAGCGATCACCCAAGGAACCCTGGCCAGCGCGGTGACTGTCTCGATCACTTACAACTGAGGCACTGACAACGCGCAAAAAAAATGCCCCACCTTCTCAGGTGGGGCATTTTTTGTGTCCCGGAAAAATCAGGACTGACTGGTTGGCGTCGGGGTGACCGGCGTTGCAGTCGGGGCGGCAGCAGGCGTGGGTGCCGACACCGAGTTGGCTGTCGAAGCAGACGGTGCCGTGGTTGCCGGCTTGGCGGCAACAGCAGGCTTAGGCGCTGCCGGTTTTTTCGCTGCAGCTGGCTTCTTCGCCGCAGCAGGTTTGGCGGCTGGCTTGGCCACCGGTTTCGCGGCAGCAGGCTTGGCTGCAGGTTTAGCAGCGGCAGGCTTGGCCGCGGGTTTGGCGGCTGGCTTAGCGGCCGGTTTGGCAGCGGCTTTGGCTGCTGGCTTGGCCGCAGGTTTGGCAGCGGCTTTCGCAGCCACGGGTTTAGCGGTGGCCTTGGCAGCCGGTTTGGCCGCTGCGGTTTTGGCAGCCGGTTTAGCGACTGCTTTTGCAGCAGCCTTGGCCGCAGGTTTTGCAGCTGGCTTGGCGGCAGCTTTCACCAGAGGTTTGGCAGCCGTTTTAGCCGCCGGTTTGGCAGCGGCCGTTTTTGCAGCAGGCTTGGCAGCCGGTTTAGCGGCAGCCGCTTTCACTGGAGCCACTTTGGCACCGGTCAGTTTTTCAATTTGCTTTGTCAGGGTATCGACCTTGCTGTGCAGGGTCTTCAGCTCAGCTTTACTCGGCACGCCCAGGCGCGAAATAGCACTGTTGAGGCGCTTGTCCAGAGCCCCTTCGAGTTCGCCCCAAGTACCCAATACCTGTTTTTTCGCATCACTGATGCGCGAACCGGCAGTCGCTTTGGCAGCACCTACTTGTTTACCCACTGCGCTCTTGGTCAACTTCTCGGCTTTCTCGCCGTCTTTAACCAACGTCTCGAAGAGTTTACTGCCGTCACTGTCGATCTTCGAGTAAACGCCTAAACCAGCCAGCCAGATCTTGCGGGAATACTCTTCAACTTTCCCGACCCACGAGCTGCCTTCTTTCTGAGTAGTCTTTTTAACAGCCATCCCGATGTCTCCTTAGTGTTTACGCGCGACACGTTCGAGCAATGCCGTCAGCTCTTCGAGCTTAGCAGAGAGTGTCTCCACGTCATGTTTAGACGCAATGCCAATTCGATTCAAGGCACTGGCAACGCGAGTATCAAAAGCTTTTTCAACTTTATCCAGCTGAACTTCTACCAGACCTTTGACCGCGGAGACATTACTCTTTACTTGATCAATCTGACTGTTGGCCGCATCAAGTTGTTCCACTGCAACTTTTTTGCCTTTACTTTCAACATGTTGACCAGCTTTAACCAGCTCTTTGAAGTAGTCGCCGCCCTCGCTGCCGACCTTCGCGTAGGCACCAAGACCCGCCAACCAGATCTTGCGGGCATAGGTTTTAACGTCACTCAACGCGCCGGTCTGAGCATCGATTTTTTTCTTCAGGATAACTTTGGCCATGGTGCACCTCACGCAGGAAAGGGGGGAGGAACGGCCCGCAGGAGTTGAGGACCTGGGCACAAAGTAGGCTGGAAAATTAGAATCGGCACCCTAAGTACTCGCGCATCAGGCCAAGGCTTTATCCAGGGCTTTCTCGATTTCGGACTTGATGGTGCCACTCATGGCCGACATCAACAGGCCCAGTTCCACATCAATGCGCAGCAAATCATCCGCCACCAACACGGTGCCTTTAACCCCCGAACGCTTGAGGTTCAAGGTGTCGCCGGACCACGAGGGCTCCAGGCCATATTGCTCCTGGAGTTTATGCGCCAACTTCTCGGCCTTTGCGCGTGCCCCTTCTTTACCCAGGGAATGTGCACGCTCAACGGTTATACGGGCCATTACGATGACTCCTCTTTATAGGGATTTGAATACCTTGAATGCGGCAAAAGGTCTCGGTGCGTGCCTATCTTACCTGCAGCCTTGCCAAGACAAAGCAGGCCTTGGGGATTATCATGTCCCGCATTCTCTTTTGGTGACAGCGATATGACTGATCAGCGCAAAGGCAGCGATGCCGAACCCACCACTCACTTCGGTTTCAAGAACGTCCCGGAAAGCCAGAAGGCGGAAAAAGTCGCTGAGGTGTTCCACTCCGTGGCAGCCAAGTACGACCTGATGAACGACGTGCTCTCCGGCGGCATGCACCGCCTGTGGAAACGCTTCACCATCGAGCTGTCGGGTGTACGCACCGGCAACCGTGTGCTGGACATCGCCGGCGGTACGGGTGACCTGGCGGCCAAGTTCTCCAAGCTCGTCGGCCCTACCGGCCAGGTGGTGCTGGCGGACATCAACGGCTCGATGCTCAAGGTCGGCCGTGATCGCCTGCTCGACAAGGGCGTGGCCGGCAATATCGAATTCGTCCAGGCCGACGCTGAAAAGCTGCCGTTCCCCGACAACCATTTCGACTGCGTGACCATCGCCTTCGGCCTGCGCAACGTGACCCACAAGGAAGACGCGATCCGCTCGATGCTGCGCGTCCTCAAGCCGGGTGGTCGCCTGTTGGTACTGGAGTTCTCCAAGCCGACCAACGCGCTGATGTCCAAGGTCTACGACACCTACTCCTTCGCCTTCATGCCGCTGATGGGCAAGCTGATCACCAATGACGCCGAAAGCTACCGCTACCTGGCCGAATCGATCCGCATGCACCCCGACCAGGAAACCCTGAAGTCGATGATGGTAGAGGCCGGTTTCGACCGCGTGACCTACCACAACATGACCTCGGGCATTGTCGCCCTGCACCGTGGCATCAAGCCCTGATGCTGCTCAAAGGCCTTCTCGCCAGCGTCGAACACGGTATCAACCGTGTACTGCGCCTGGACAGCACCGCCCTGGCACGGCTCGCGCACTTGAACGGCAAGGTCATCGCCGTGGACTGCACCAGCCCCGCCCTGCAGCTGTTTATCCTGCCCAGCGATGAAGGCCTGCTGCTCGCCACTCAATGGGCCGCCGAAGCCGACTGCACCCTGCGCGCACCGGCCTCCAGCCTGTTGCACCTGGCGCTGAGCCGCAACAAGACCGCCATCCTCCACGGCCCCGAAGTGCACCTGGAAGGCGACAGTGCGGTCCTGATGGACCTGGCCGCCGTGCTGCAGGACCTGGAGCTGGACTGGGAATACGAGCTGTCACGCTGGATCGGCCCCGTCGCCACCCAACTGATCAGCGGGCACCTGCGCAGTCGCACGCGCTGGTACCAGCAGGGGTTCGCCAGCCTCAACCAGAACCTCGCCGAATACCTGAGCGAAGAATCGCGCACCCTGGTCGGAGAACGCGAAGCGCAAGCGCGCTTTCGTGAGCTCGACAAGGCCAAAATCGACCTGGAACGCCTTGAGGCCCGCTTCGAGCGCCTGAGCCGTTCCCTTGATCCAAGCGATAACGCATGAAGCTGCTCGCCGTCCGCCGTTTGTTCCGTATCCAGCGCGTCGTAATCCGCTACCGCCTCGATGACCTGCTGTTCGCCCTGCCCTTGCCATGGTTCCTGCTGGCGGTGCGCTATGTGCTGCCGTGGCGCTGGTTCCCACGCAAACAGCTGGAGCTGAGCCGGGGCGCGCGCCTGCGCCTGGCGCTGCAGGACCTGGGACCGATTTTTATCAAGTTCGGGCAGATCCTCTCCACGCGCCGCGACCTGCTGCCCGAAGACATCGCCGACGAACTGATGCTGCTGCAGGATCGCGTGCCGCCGTTCGATTCCCAGCAGTCGATGAAGCTGATCGAAGAGCAACTGGGCAAGAAGATCAGCGAGGTGTTCAGCCGCTTCGACGTCGAACCGCTGGCCTCGGCCTCGGTGGCGCAAGTGCACGCCGCGCAGTTGAAGAGCGGCGAAGAAGTGGTGGTGAAGGTGATTCGCCCGGGCCTCAAGCCGATCATCGGCCAGGACCTGGCGTGGCTGTTTATCCTGGCCCGCGCCGCCGAACGTTTCTCTGCCGATGCGCGCCTGCTGCACCCGGTGGACGTGGTCGCCGACTACGAAAAAACCATCTACGACGAACTCGACCTGCTGCGCGAAGCAGCCAACGCCAGCCAGCTCAAGCGCAACTTCGAAGGCTCGCCGCTGCTGTACGTGCCGCAGGTGTATTGGGATTGGTGCCGCCCGAAAGTGCTGGTGATGGAGCGCATCTACGGCGTACAGGTCACCGACCTCGCGACCCTGGCCGACCAACGCACCGACATGAAGATGCTTGCCGAGCGCGGTGTGGAGATCTTCTTCACCCAGGTGTTCCGCGACAGTTTCTTCCACGCCGACATGCACCCCGGCAATATCTTCGTCAGTACCGTCAACCCGTGGAGCCCGCAGTACATCGCGATCGACTGCGGCATCGTCGGCAGCCTGACCCCGGAAGACCAGGACTACCTGGCGCGTAACCTGTTCGCCTTCTTCAAGCGCGACTACCGCCGCGTGGCGCAGTTGCACATCGATTCGGGCTGGGTGCCGGCGGAAACCAAGCTCAATGAATTCGAAGCGGCGATCCGCACCGTGTGCGAGCCGATCTTTGAAAAGCCACTGAAAGATATCTCCTTCGGCCAGGTGCTGATGCGCCTGTTCCAGACCGCGCGGCGCTTCAATATGGAAGTGCAGCCGCAACTGGTGCTGCTGCAAAAAACCCTGCTCAACATCGAAGGACTGGGCCGTCAGCTGTACCCGGACCTCGACCTCTGGAACACCGCCCAGCCGTTCCTGGAACGCTGGATGCGCGAGCGGGTCAGCCCGAAAACCCTGCTGGGCAACCTGCACAGCCAGTTCGAACAGTTGCCGCACCTGGCCAACATGACCCGCGACCTGCTGGAGCGCATGTCCCAGCCCCATGCCAAAGACCCCGCGCCGCCCTGGCAGAAGCGCAAGGACGACTGGTTCCTGCGCCTGCTGGGGGCCGCGCACCTGGTCGGTGGCGTGATGCTGGCCATTGGCGGGCCGCTGAACCAACTGGGCCACTGGCCGGCCGGCATCATGGTCGCCGTGGGTGTTTATCTGATCGTGCGTCGATAGCCAATCCGGTTATACACTGTCGCAAATTGCCGGAGCCGAAGATGAAAGACTGGCTGGACGAGATCAAGTGGGACAGTGACGGCCTGGTGCCGGCCATTGCCCAGGACTACAAGACCGGGCGCGTGCTGATGATGGCCTGGATGAACCGCGAAGCCCTGAGCCTCACCGCCACTGAGCAGCGCGCCATTTACTGGTCACGTTCCCGTGGCAAACTGTGGCGCAAGGGCGAAGAGTCCGGGCACGTGCAGACCCTGCACGAGATGCGCATCGACTGCGACGCCGACGTGGTGATCCTGAAGGTCGAGCAGATCGGCGACATCGCCTGCCACACCGGCCGCCACAGCTGCTTCTATCGCGTGTTCGAGAACGGCGAATGGAAGGTTGTAGAGCCGGTGCTCAAAGACCCGCACGCCATCTACTCGGCAGGACACTGACCATGAGCGATACCCTCAACCGTGTGGCCCAGGTGCTGGAGGACCGCAAAGGTGCGGACGCCGACAGCTCCTACGTCGCCAGCCTGTACCACAAGGGCCTGAACAAGATCCTGGAAAAACTCGGCGAAGAGTCCATCGAGACCATCATCGCCGCCAAGGACGCACAAATCAGCGGCGATTGCAGCGATGTCATCTATGAGACCGCCGACTTGTGGTTCCATAGCCTGGTCATGCTCGCCCAACTGGGGCAGCATCCACAGGCCGTGCTGGATGAACTGGACCGTCGCTTCGGCTTGTCCGGGCACGCCGAAAAGGCCTCGCGCCCGTCCGCTTGAATAACTTTTACTAGAGGATTTGCAGCATGGGCATTTTTGACTGGAAACACTGGATCGTCATTCTGGTGGTGGTGGTACTGGTATTCGGCACCAAGAAACTCAAAAACCTCGGCACCGACGTGGGCGAGTCGATCAAGGGCTTCCGTAAAGCCATGAACGACGATGAGAAGCCTGCCGACCCGGCCGCCAACCCGGTGCCACCGGCCCAGCCTGTACACCCCCAGGCCACCCAGCCAATCACCGAGCGTCGTACCTTCGACGTGCAGGCTGAAAAAGTCGAAGAGCCGACCCGCAAAGACTCGTGAGCACTGACTAATGTTTGGTATCAGCTTCTCTGAACTGCTGCTCGTCGGCCTGGTTGCCTTGCTGGTACTGGGGCCGGAACGCCTGCCCGGTGCCGCACGCACGGCCGGCCTGTGGATCGGGCGCCTGAAACGCAGTTTCAACGCCATCAAACAGGAAGTTGAACGGGAAATCGGCGCCGACGAGATCCGTCGCCAACTGCACAACGAACATATTCTGTCGTTGGAACAGGAAGCCCGGAAGATCCTGTCGCCGGTGCAGGAGCCCGCCAAACCGGTGGAGCCTGTGGCCGAGCACAGCATCGCGCCTGCGCCTGCGGTGGATACCCCGCCAGCCGCCCCGACCCCGACCGCTCCAACCGAGCCTGCGCCGACGCCCGCTGCGTCGCCCGCGCCCCATGACCCTACATTGCCGCCGCGAGCCCCATGAGCGCTGATAAACCGGAAAACGACCAGCATATGCCGCTGGTCTCGCACCTGACCGAGCTGCGGACCCGCCTGCTGCGTTGCGTGGCCGCGATCTTCGTGATCTTTGCCGGGCTGTTCGCCTTTACCCAGCAGATCTACACCTTCGTCTCCACGCCGCTGCGCCAATACCTGCCGGCCGGCGCGACGATGATTGCCACCGATGTGTCATCGCCCTTCCTCACACCGTTGAAGCTGACGATGATGGTCTCGCTGTTCCTGGCGATCCCGGTGATCCTGCACCAGATCTGGGGCTTTATCGCGCCGGGCCTGTACAAGCATGAGAAGCGCATCGCCGTGCCCTTGCTGGTGTCGAGCATCCTGCTGTTCTACACCGGCATGGCCTTCGCCTACTTCCTGGTGTTCCCGTTGATCTTCAAGTTCTTCGCCGCCGCCACCCCGGCCGGCGTGGAAATGATGACCGACATCACCAGCTACCTCGACTTCGTGATGACGCTGTTCTTCGCCTTTGGCGTGGCGTTCGAAATCCCCGTGGCCGTGGTGCTGCTGGTGTGGATCGGCGTGGTCAACGTGGCGTACCTGAAGAAAATCCGCCCGTACGTGATCATAGGCTGCTTCGTGGTCGGCATGATCCTCACGCCGCCGGACATCTTCTCCCAGACCCTGCTGGCCGTGCCGATGTGGATGCTGTTCGAGATCGGCATCCTGTTCAGCGGCTTGATCAGCAAGCGCAGTGAACATCCGGATGACCAGCCCGACGACGACCAGCCGCCAGCGACCCAGCCGTGAACCTGCTGCTGCTGTTCGATGCCGACTTTATCGCGGCCGACCGGGTGATCCTGCGTGATCGGCGCCTGGTGCATATGCAGGAAGTCCACCGCGCCGCCGTAGGCGACAGCCTGCGGGTCGGGCGCCTTGGCGGGTTGATGGGCAACGCGCAATTGCTGCGCCTGGAAGCCCGCGAAGCCGAACTGCAAGTGAGCTTCGACCAACCACCGCCGGCCAAACTGCCCCTGACCCTGCTGCTGGCCCTGCCACGTCCGAAGATGCTGCGTCGGGTGCTGCAAACCGTGGCGGCCATGGGCGTGCCGAAAGTGGTGCTGGTCAATAGCTACCGGGTGGAAAAAAGCTTCTGGCAGACCCCCTTCCTGGAGCCCGAGGCGATTCGCGAACAACTGATCCTCGGCCTGGAACAGGCTCGGGACACGGTGCTGCCGCAAATCGTTATCGAAAAGCGCTTCAAGCCCTTCGTCGAAGACCGCCTGCCGGCCATGACCGCAGGCACCCTTGGCCTGATCGGCCATCCCGGCGACTACCCAGCCTGCCCCCGTGGGCTGGATGAACCGGTCACCCTGGCCATAGGTCCGGAAGGTGGCTGGATCCCCTATGAGGTGGACCTGCTGGCCAAGGCCGGCTTGCAGCCGGTGCAATTGGGCGCCCGCATCCTGCGCGTCGAAACGGCCGTCACCGCCCTGCTCGCCCGCCTCTTCTAACCACACAGCATAACCCCGTGGGAGGGGGCTTGCTCCCGATAGCGGTGGGTCAGTCAGCATTTCTGATACTGAACCACCGCTATCGGGAGCAAGCCCCCTCCCACAGGAGACAGCGTCGCTACAGAATTCCGTATGCAAGCCGATAACCCGTGAATAAGTCCAAGCCTTGTTCCAGGGGAGTTCGCAACATGTATCGTTGGTTAGCCGAAAAGCTGGGGAATGTCAGCGTCAAAACCAAGCTGGCGGTGGGCTTTGGCCTGGTATTGCTGTTGACACTGATGATCACCTTCACCGGCTGGACCGGCCTGGGCGACGTGATCAGCCGTGGTGACAAGCTGGGTTACATCTCCAGCCTCAACGGCTTGACCAAAGACCTGCGCCTGGCACGCCTTGACTACGAGATGCGCCGTGGCGAACAAGGCCCGACCGCCGTCAGCGAGCTGCTGAACAAGCTGGACACTGGCCTGAAGACCGCACGCAGCCTGATCGAACAACCCACGGATGCCGCCCTGGTCGATGAGCAATTGGCCGCCGTGGACCAGTACAAGCGCGCGTTCAACGATATGGTGCAGGCAGGCACCAACCGCGAAAATGCCCGCAGCAAGCTGGGCGATACCGCCGATAATGCGGTACTCAAAGTCAGCGAAGTGGAGAAATCCCTGCTGCAAGGCGACAGTGTCACGCTGTTCAACAGCGTGGTGGACCTGAGCAAACTGATCCAGCAAGCACGCTTCCAAGTACGGGGCTACACCTACAGCGGCAAGGTGGAGGCCGAGCAGCCCGCGCTGGATGCCATCGACAACGCGCTGAAAAAAATCACCAGCCTCACCAGCCAAATACCTGATCAGTATTCAGCCAACCTGCAACAGGCCAGCGTCTCACTGCAAGCCTACCGCGCTGCCGTCAGCCAATACCGCGACTCTCAAGTGGCCAGCGCAGCGGCACTCAAGACCATGTCTGCCCAGGGCGATATCCTGCTGGGCCACAGTGACAAACTGACGGTTTCCCAGACCGCGGTACGCGATGCGGATGCCGCGCAAGCCAAATACTTGCTGCTAATGGCCACCGTGCTGGCGCTGATCTTCGGCCTGGTTGCCGCCTGGGCCATCACCCGCCAGATCATCCTCCCCCTGAACCAGACCCTGCAGGTCGCCGAGCGCGTAGCGTCGGGCGACCTGAGCCACAACCTCACCTCCTTGCGCCAGGATGAGCTGGGCCAACTGCAACGCGCCATGCAAAGCATGACCGTGGGCCTGCGCGAGTTGATCGGCGGCATCAGCGAAGGGGTCACCCAGATCGCCAGCGCCGCCGAGCAACTGTCGGCCGTCACAGAACAAACCAACGCCGGGGTCAACAGCCAGAAAGTCGAGACCGACCAAGTGGCCACCGCCATGAATGAAATGGCCGCCACCGTGCAGGAAGTGGCGCGCAATGCCGAGGAAGCCTCGGAAGCCGCAGTGGCCGCCGACCAGCAGGCCCGCGAAGGCGACAAAGTGGTCGGCGAAGCAATCGCCCAGATCGAACGCCTGGCCACTGAAGTCGGCAACTCTACGGTCGCCATGGCCGATCTGAAGCGCGAAAGCGACAAGATCGGCAGCGTGCTCGATGTGATCAAGTCCGTGGCCCAGCAAACCAACCTGCTGGCGCTCAACGCAGCCATTGAAGCGGCAAGGGCCGGTGAGGCCGGACGCGGTTTCGCGGTGGTGGCCGATGAAGTGCGCAGCCTGGCCCAGCGCACCCAGAAGTCCACCGAAGAGATCGAAGAGCTGATCGTCGGCCTGCAAAGCGGCACCCAGCAGGTGGCGAACATCATGGACAACAGCCGTGGCCTCACCGACAGCAGTGTCGAGCTGACCCGCCGCGCCGGCAGCGCCTTGGAGAACATCACACGTACGGTCTCGACCATCCAGGCGATGAACTCCCAGATCGCCACCGCCGCCGAGCAGCAAAGCGCCGTGGCGGAAGAGATCAATCGCAGTGTGTTGAACGTGCGCGATATCTCCGAGCAGACGGCTTCGGCCAGTGAAGAGACTGCCGCATCGAGTACCGAACTGGCGCGCCTGGGCACTCATCTCCAGGCGCTGGTCGGCCGCTTCCGGGTCTGACCCCGTCCCCGCGTGGCGACCCGCCCTGGGTCGCCGCCTGCAATCTGTGAAATTTCCTACGCGTTTATCAGCCCCACCTCTGCGCCGAGAGAACTAGCGTTCAATTCAGCTCAATGTGCCTGCGCACGTTGAGAACGCCCACTGTTCACTTGTCGGAGGTTGATCATGCTTCGTCGAATGACTTACCTGTTGGGTGACGCCAGTGTCACTCTCAAACTGGCCCTGGGCTTCTCCCTGGTCCTGGCATTGAGCCTTGTGATTGCCGTGACTGGCTGGCAGGCGCTGGCCGCGTCCCTTTACCGCTCGCAGACCCTGACCGTGCTCGCGCAATTGGCCGTGACGGGTGAAGAACTGCGGGCTGACCGAATCGTTTACCGCACCCTGGACGATACCAACAGCCTCAACAAATTGAGCGTGAGCATAGAAAAAATAGACGGGCTCCTGAGCGAGCTTTCCAACCGCCTCAAAGCCCCAAAACCCATTCAGTACCTGCAGGAGATGACCCGCCTTTCTGCAACGTTCAAAGCCACGCTCAAGGAGGTGCCCGCGCTGGTCGAGACACGTGAGAGTGCCCGTGAACAGCTCAAGCAGAGCTCCGTACGCACCGGCGATGTACTCGCACAACTGGCCAGCGACTTACCCGACCAGGAGGATGAAAAAGCCCTCGATGCCATCGAAAACCTGCGCCAGGCCATAGAGCAGGCGGAGGATCGTGCCCAAACCCCTGCCTGGGCCGCCAGCTCGCTGGATGCCTACGCCCAGGCCGTCAGCGACGCCGAGCGCAACCTCGAACTCGCCCAGGCGGGCGTAGCAAAATTGCCGGTCGACAGCGGCGCCCTGAAAAATACCGTGCTCAGTATCCACACCCACCTCACACGCCTCAAAGACACGCAACTCACAACCGAAGGCGCGCAAAATCAATTGGAACAGCAACTGGACCAACTGCTCGCCCAGAGCGATCTCTTGAGCCAGGACCAGACTCAACGGCGCGAACGCGAAGCCGAACAAGCCCGCACCCAAACCCTTGGTACAACTGCTGCCGCCTTGCTGTTGGGCACCCTCGCGGCCTGGCTGATTGCCGGGCAAATCGTGAAACCGCTGCGCAAAGCGCTGTCCGCTGCCAATCGCATTGCGCAGGGCGACCTGAGCCACGACGTGCAGTCCCGACGGCGTGACGAGTTGGGCCAACTGCAACGCAGCATGAGCCAAATGACGCTGAACCTGCGGGGGCTGATTGGCAACATCAGCGACAACGCGCGGCAAATTGCCAGCGCCGCCGAGGAGCTCTCCGCCGTGACCGAACAAACTCGCGCCGGGGTGAATCATCAGCGCGATGAAACCGAGCAGGTCGCCGCCGCCATGAACCAGATGCTCGCCACCGCCCAGGAGGTTGCACGCCACGCCGAGCAGGCTTCCCTCGCCGCCGGACAGGCCAATCAACAGACTGAGCTGGGCGATCAGGTGGTGACGGATGCCGTGGCGCAAATCGAGCACCTTGCCCATGAAATGGCGCGCGCGGGTCAGGCCATGGTGGGGCTGCAACGGGAAAGCCAGAAAATCAGCAGTGTGCTGGATGTGATCAAGTCCGTGTCACAGCAGACCAACCTGCTGGCGCTCAACGCCGCGATAGAAGCCGCACGGGCCGGCGAGGCCGGTCAAGGCTTCGCGGTGGTCGCCGATGAGGTGCGCGGTCTCGCCCAACGGACCCAGCAGTCCGCCGAGGAAATCGAAGAGCTGATTGGCGGCCTGCACAGCGGAACCCAACAAGTGGCCGACATCATGGACTACAGCCGCACCCTGACCGACAACAGTGTCGGCCTGGCCCGCAATGCCGGGGACTCCCTGACGGAGATCGCCCGCACGGTGTCGGTCATCCAGGAAATGAACCCGCAGATCGCCGCTGCCGCCGAGGAGCAAAGTGCGGTGGCCGAAGAGATCAACCGCAGCGTATTGAAAGTACGCGACGCCTCGGAGCAAACCGCCGCCGCCAGTGAACAGACGGCAGCGGCCAGTATCGAACTGGCGCGGCTGGGAACGGATTTGCAGCAATGCGTGGGGCGGTTCAAGGTATGAACGCCCCGCGCCCTATAGCACCTGGCGCAGGAACGCCTGGGCGCGCGGGTCTTTGGGCGCCGCGAAGAACTCGGCCGGGGCCGCATCTTCCAGCAACTTGCCATGATCGAAGAACAGCACCCGATCCGCCACTTCACGGGCAAAACCCATTTCGTGAGTGACGCAGACCATGGTCATGCCCTCCAGGGCCAGGGTCTTCATCACGTCCAGCACCTCGCCGACCATTTCCGGGTCGAGGGCCGAGGTGGGCTCGTCGAACAGCATCACCTTGGGCTCCATCGCCAACGCCCGGGCAATCGCCACCCGCTGTTGCTGGCCGCCGGAAAGCCGCGACGGGAACTCGTTGGCTTTCTGCGCAATGCCGACCTTTTCCAGCAGCGCCAGGGCCTTGGCTTCTCGCTCTTTCTTACCGCGCTTGCGCACGACTTTTTGCGCCAGGCACAGGTTTTCCAGCACGGTCATGTGGGGGAACAGGTTGAAGTGCTGGAACACCATGCCGACTTCACGGCGATAGGCATTCACATCGGTTTTCGGGTCGGCCAGTTGCAGGCCATCGATGCTCACCGAGCCGGAATCGAATTCTTCCAGGCCATTGAGGCAACGCAGGAACGTGGACTTGCCGGAGCCGGACGGGCCGATCACCACCAACACTTCGCCCTTGGCCACCTGGGTGGTCACATGGTCCACCGCGCGCACCACGTGCCCGCGGGTATCGAAGACTTTTACCAGATCGCGGACTTCAATCACTTTGGGCGAGCCTCCGCTCAAGCCGGCTGGCCATTTTCGACAGCGGCAGGTTGATCAGCAGGTACAGCCCTGCGACACAGAACAGGATTTCAAACGGCGAGAACGAGGTGGTGATCACTTCGCGACCGCTTTTGAGCAGCTCGGTAATCGCGATCACCGAGACCAGCGAGGTGTCTTTTACCAGGCTGATAAATTGCCCGGCCAGCGGCGGCAACACGCGCTTGAAGGCCTGCGGCAGCACCACATGGCGCATCGACTGGCTGGCACTCAGGCCCAGGGAGCGCGCGGCTTCGTTCTGACCACGGGTGATGGACTGCACGCCCGCGCGGACGATTTCCGCCACATAGGCGCCGGTGAACAGCGACAGGGCGGCGATCCCGGCGAATTCCCGGGACAGGTTGAGCACCGTGCCGATAAAGAAGTAGAAAATGAAGATCTGCACCAACAGCGGCGTGCCCCGCACCAGCTCGACGTAGATCGTCGACAGGTCGCGCAGGGTCGGATTAGTGGAGAGTCGGCACAACCCCGTGGCCAGGCCAATCGCCAGGCCGAGGATCCCGGACACCACCGACAGCCACAACGTGGTCCACAGGCCCCACATCAAGGGGCCCAACGCCCAATGGCGGTTAACCCCGATGACATCGCCCTCGGCCACATCGTCGCCGCGCGCCACTTGCAGGCTGTTGTCGGCCACGCTCACGCGCTGTTCGACGCCGGTATCGTTGCGCAGGGTGACTTCGGCCACATCGCCCTTGCGGACCAGCTCCACGACAGTGGAGATGTCCGCAGCGCGCTGGGACTCTTCGGCCTGGTAGGCGAAGTATTGCGGGACCCGGTTCCAGCGCCATTCGTAGGACATCAGCGAGGTGGCGTAATACAAGGCGCCGGCCAGGCCGACCAGCACGACCACGGTCAGCAGGTGCCAGGGCCATTGGGCTTTTTTCTGTTTCATCTACTCAGCATCCAAAAAATCGAGGCCCGCACACCTGAGGTGGCGAGCGGGCTCCCCACAGCAAGCCCTCTCACACCAGAAAACAGTCCCGCTTTATTCCATGTCCTTGAGCCACTCGGAGCTCTTGAACCACTTGTCATGGATGCGATCGTAGGTGCCGTCGTTCTTGATCTGGTGCAGGAAGTTGTTGATGAAGTTGATGCTGTCGTAGTCACCCTTCTTCAGGCCGAACGCCAGCGGTTCAAAGGTGAAGGGTTCTTCGAGGAACACCAACTTGCCGTTACCGACTTTTTTCTCGGCGACCACGTTGTACGGCGCGTCATACACGAAGGCATCGGCCTTGCCGTTGACCACGTCCAGCACACCTTCCTGCTCGTTGTCATAGCCGTGGTACTTGGCCTTGGAGATCAGCTTCTTGGCGACCATCTCACCGGTGGTGCCGAGCTTGGAGGTCAGGCGGTACTTCTCGTCGTTCAGGTCTTTGTAGGACTTGATGGTGCCTTCCAGGTCCTTGCGGATCAGCAGGGTCTGGCCAACCACGATGAAGGGCTCGCTGAAGTTCAGGCGCAGGTTGCGTTCCTGGGTCAGGGTCATGCCGCTGCCGATCATGTCGAACTTGCCGGTGAGGAACGCCGGGATGATGCCGTCATAGCCGGTAGACACCAGCTCGAGCTTGACGCCCATGGACTTGGCCATGGCCTTGAGGATATCGACCTCGAACCCAATGATTTCGCCCCGTTTGTCAGTCATTTCGAACGGCATGTAGGTCGGGTCCATGCCGACTTTCAGCGTGCCGCGCTTGACCGCATCATCGATGGCACCGGCCTGGGCGGCATTGGCCGCAACCAGCGCGGCGACGCCGAGCAGCAGCATCGAAAGATACTTTTTCATCATCAAGTCCCCTGAACGATTCTTATACGGTCGGCGCGCAAAAGGGCTGCACCAATTCGGGGTGCGATCCTAACCCACTCATTGCCTGTCACAAAGGTTTCACGGGTATTTGTTATCCGCGTATGTCGGAAAAGTCCCACAACAACGCAGCCAACTGCTGGGATAGACGCTTGCGTTGGCAGCGCTGGCAACGGATTGATGTGTAAGAAGTTATGACTTCCAGTCGACCTCTACCAGCCAGTCCATGTCCTTGAACCACTTGTCGTGCAAGCGATCGTAGGTCCCGTCCTGGGCGACTTGATTGAGGAAATGGTTGATCCAGTTGAGGCTGTCAAAATCGCCTTTTTTCACACCAAACGCCAAGGGTTCAAAGGTGAATGGCTGTTCAAGCGCCAGCAGCTCGCGGTTTTCCCGCAAGCTCAGGGCGATCAGGTTGTAGGGCGCATCATAAATAAAGGCATCGGCGGCGCCGTTCACCACTTGGCGCACAGCCTCCCGGGGCGTTGCAAAACTGCTCAAGCGCGCCGCCCCCAGGAAACGTTGCGCCGCCGCCTCGCCAGTGGTGCCCTGGACGGTGGTGACGCGGTAAGTGGCGTCGTCCAGGTCTTCGACACTGGTGACCTTGCCCCTCAGGCTGGGGTGCAGCAATACGGTTTGCCCCACCACGATAAAGGAGTCGCTGAAATTCAGCTTCAGGTTGCGCTCCTGGGTGACGGTCATGCCGCTGCCGATCAGGTCGAACTTTTTCGCCTGCAGCCCAGGCAGCAACTCGGTATAGGGCACGCTGACCAATTCAAGTTCAACACCCAGGGCCTGGCTCATCACCTTGAGCAGGTCGATTTCAAAGCCCACGATACGACCCTCTTTATCGGTCATTTCAAAGGGGACATAGGTGGGCGTAGTACCCACTTTCAACACACCACGCCGAACCGCATCGTCGATGGCACCGGCCTGCACCAGACCACTGTGAATCAATGTGATAACGCCGATCAGCAATGCCGAACAATACCTTTTGATCATGAATCCCCCTGTGATCGAGCCGAATTTGGGGGGCGATCCTACCCCACTCGCGGGCACGCAAATATGCCTCGGACAAGGGACTTTTGTTTCGAAATAACAAGGAGTTAGGGCGATAGAGAAACGCTGTAGGACCAGCGCTTCGAACGCCCCCGAAGTGAACCCTCGGGGGCGCCTGAATCAGGCCGGTTGGGCCTGGGACGACAGCGGTTGCAGCGGCAGTAACGGCGCGTGCGGGTCGGCCTTGATCGAATTACGCCAGGCAGCGAGCCACTCGGCATGCCCTTCGCTCCAGATCTGCTCATGCAAGCGGGCCAGGGCTACCGGGTCGCTGAGCAACGCCAGGCGTTCGCCGTTGTTGAGGCCGGCAGGGCCGACTTTCAACGCATGGCGCACACGTTCGGTACGCAGGTACTCGATCGGCTCGGCCTGACCGTGACGCGAGGTCGCAAGGGCACAGGCCAGGGCGTTCTGCTGCGGGTCGACCACCGAGCGTACGAAGCCGTCTTTCAGCGCGTGCCAACGGTTTTCGTGGGTGTACTTGTCGGTGGACAGCAACGCTTGCGGCGGATTGTATTCCTCAGGGATCAGGAACAGGCTCTCATCCCGAGACTTCAGGCCGAGGTTGACCCGGCTGGAGATCACCGATACCGGGATCGACAGCATCAACGAACCCACGATCGGCACCAGCCACCACAGGAAGCTCGGGTTCAACCACACCACCAGCAGGGCCCAGAAGAAGCCAAGCAGGGTCTGCGTGCCGTGACGCTTGATCGCTTCGCCCCACGGGGTGGAGTCGTCGTCACGCTGCGGCGAGTTCCAGGTCGCGGCCCAGCCGAGGAACGCGGCGAGCACGAAACGGGTATGGAAAATCATCCGCACCGGCGCCAGCAGCATGGAGAACAGCATCTCCAGCAGCATGGACATGGTTACCTTGAACTTGCCACCGAACTCTTTCGCGCCCTTGGCCCAGATCAGGATGATGCTCAGCAATTTCGGCAGGAACAGCAGCACGATAGTGGTGGAGAACAGCGCCACCGCCTTGTCCGGGTGCCATTGCGGCCACAGCGGGTACAACTGGCGTGGCGCCATGAAGTACTGCGGCTCCATCAGGGTGTTGACCGCCAGCAAGGCCGTCGACAGCACCAGGAACAGGAACCACAACGGTGCCGACAGGTAGGACATCACGCCGGTCAGGAACACCGCGCGGTGCACCGGGTGCATGCCCTTGACCAGGAACAGGCGGAAGTTCATCAGGTTGCCGTGGCACCAGCGACGGTCACGCTTGAGTTCATCCAGCAGGTTCGGCGGCAGTTCTTCGTAGCTGCCCGGCAGGTCGTAGGCAATCCACACGCCCCAGCCGGCACGGCGCATCAGCGCTGCTTCAACGAAGTCGTGGGACAGGATGGAACCTGCGAATGCACCTTTACCCGGCAATGGCGCCAGGGCGCAGTGCTCGATAAACGGCTTCATGCGGATGATCGCGTTGTGACCCCAGTAGTGGGATTCACCCAACTGCCAGAAGTGCAGGCCGGCGGTGAACAGCGGGCCGTACACCCGGGTGGCGAATTGCTGCATGCGCGCATACAGGGTGTCCATGCCCGACGCACGGGGCGCGGTCTGGATAATCCCGGCATCCGGCGTGGCTTCCATCAGGCGCACCAGGCTGGTCAGGCATTCGCCGCTCATCACGGAGTCGGCATCGAGAACCACCATGTACTTGTAGTCGCCGCCCCAACGACGGCAGAAGTCGTCGAGGTTGCCGCTTTTACGCTTCACGCGACGGCGACGGCGGCGATAGAAGATCTTGCCGAAGCCACCCGCCTCACGGCAAACGTCGAGCCAGGCTTGCTGCTCGGCGATGCAGATGTCGGCCTCGTTACTGTCGCTGAGCACGAAGAAGTCGAAACGATCGAGGTCACCGGTGGCGGCCACCGATTCGAACGTCGCGCGCAAACCGGCGAATACCCGCGGCACGTCTTCGTTGCAGATCGGCATGACCAGCGCGGTGCGCGCGTCTTTCGGGATCGGCTCGTCGCCGGCACTTTTACCGGAAATCCGGTATTTATCGTGGCCGGTGAGCAGTTCGAGGAAGCCCATCAATGCAGTCCAGAAACCGGCCGAGACCCAGCAGAACAGGATCCCGAACATGATCAGGATGCTGGTCTGCAGGGCGTAAGGCAGCACCTGGGTGGCGGTTTGCAGCAGGGTCTGGTTGCGGATCTCGTCGAAGTCGACCAGCGACCAGCCCTGGTACGGCATGATGCCCTTCATATACCAGCCGGCCACGATGGTCTGGCCGAGCATCAGCACCAGCAGGATGTAACGACGAATCGAACCCACGGTACGCCAGCGGGCTGCAGGCAATACGCGCTCATCCTTCGGCGGGGCCGGCGGGTTGCTGCGGCCGGTGATCCGCCGCCAGCCGCGCACCAGGATATTGGTGCGCCACGGTTCAGGCACCACGCGGGTACGGCGGATCGGCGGCGTGGCCTTGAGGCACACGCGCCCACTGGCGTCGAGCCCGAGCATTTCGGCGTCTTGCAGCTCTTCGGCCGTGCTGAGGGTCAAGCGGCGACCCACCGACGCCTGGGCGGCGTCGACGGGTGCATCGAACGCCTTGGACGACAAGCGCTCGTGCAACTCGGTGAAGGATGTGCAGCCCGCCAACTCGGCGCGCTGCTCAGCGGTCATCGGAAGATGCGCCAGGTACTCGGAGAGAGTCTCTGGCTGGACTTGAGAATTACTCATCGGCAGGCAACTGATAGCTCCAGGTTTCGGTCAGGACTTGCTCGGTCTTGATCGGCTCCGGTGTGGCTGGGGCAGCTTCTGGCTGCTTGGCTTCCTTGTCTTTCGCGTCTTTCTTGGCCTGTTTCTCGTGCTGCTTGGCCAGGACCTTGTCGGCCTTCAGCACCTGGGTCGAAACATGCTCAGGCTCAGGCGGCGTGATGTCCTGGACCAGGGCTGCACGCATCTCGGTCGGCTTGCCTGCGTCCTTGATCTTCATACGCAGGGTCAGGCGCCAGCCTTTGGTGTGTTCGTTGTAGCGCACGCTGTTTTCTACCAGCTCGGCGTTGTCACTCACGCTCACCTGGCTGCGCACCGGGGCGTCCGGCAGCAGTTTCTTCAGGGACGGGCCCTCGAAGTCCACCAGGTATGCCACGCTGCCATCCGGCTGACGGATCAGGTTGGATTGCTTCACATCACCGGTGGAGCGCAGGGTCTGCTTGACCCAGGCACTGTCCGGCGAATGGAACGCGGCATCATCGAGGGTCCAGTGCAGGCGGTAGGCCACTTCCAGCGGCTTGCCGACTTCCGGCAACTCGGCCGGGCTCCAGAACGCAACGATGTTGTCGTTGGTTTCATCGGCAGTCGGGATCTCCACGAGGTCGACGGAACCCTTGCCCCAGTCGCCTTCAGGCTCGATCCACGCGCTTGGGCGCTTGTCGTAGTTATCGTCGAGGTCTTCGTAGTGGCTGAAGTTTCGACCGCGTTGCAGCAGGCCGAACCCACGCGGGTTCTCCACGGTGAAGTTGCTGACCGACAGGTGTTTAGGGTTGTTCAGGGGGCGCCAGATCCACTCGCCATTGCCGGCATGGATCGACAGGCCGCTGGAGTCATGCAGCTCGCGACGGTAGTTGAGCACCTTGGACGGCTGGTTGGCGCCGAACAGGAACATGGAGGTCAACGGGGCAACGCCCAGTTTGCTGACCTTGTCACGCAGGAACATCTGGGATTTCACATCGACAACCGTGTCGGTGCCCGGACGCAGGATCAGGCGATAGGCGCCGGTCGCACGTGGGGAATCCAGCAGGGCAAAGATCACCAGGTGCTTGTCACCCGGTTTTGGACGTTCGATCCAGAACTCGGTGAAACGCGGGAACTCTTCACCCGACGGCAGCGCGGTATCGATCGCCATGCCACGGGCGGACAGGCCATAGACCTGGTCCTTGCCGACGACGCGGAAATAGCTGGCGCCGAGCATGGTCATGATTTCGTCTTGCTTGTCGCCCTTGTTGATCGGGTACAGCACACGGAAACCGGCGTAACCCAGCTGTTCGGTGGCTTTAGGATCAAACTTCACGTCGCCGAAATCGAAGCGAGTCGGGTCGTATTTGATTTCCTGGACGCTGTCGGCGGTCACTTCGTTGATTTTCACCGGTGTATCGAAATGCATACCCTGGTGATAGAAGGACAACTTGAACGGGGTGTTCTGATCGGCCCATTCGGCTTTTTCATTGCGGAAACGAATCTTCTGGTAGTCCGCGAACTTCATTTCGCGAAATTCGTTCGGCAGATTGCTGCGCGGAGCTTCGTATTTCTGCCCGGCCAGCTCTTTTGCCTTGGCCGACACATCATCCAGACTGAATGCCCACAGTTGACCCGCGCCGAACAGGCAAAACAGGGCGGAGCCCGTCACCAGTGCGTTTCGTAACCGTTTGGCAGACAATTTTGGTGCATTACAGGGACTAACAATCACGAGCAACCCTCGCCGAAAACAGATCAAAAAACCAACGGCCAGCTATCTATATGCCAGGTTGGCGAGCATTGTTCCGACTCCCCTGGGTCAAAATGATTCCCCAGTGGTTATCGGACAAGTCTCTACCTAAGTCAAAAATGGACCAAACAACGCTGATCCCCGTAGCGCGCGATTATCTAGTAGCCCGCGAGACAACGCATCAGGGACAACGAAGTATTTGTAGCGAAACCCTACGTTTTTAGGCATTAAAGTCGTTTTTAATACATTCATGTCTGTAAGAGAAAGGTCACAGGGCCATCATTGACCAAATGCACCTGCATATCCGCGCCAAAACGCCCCGAGGCCACCTTGCCATGCAATTGTTGCGCTTGTAACAGCAAGTGATCAAAAAGCGCCGCTCCCAGGGCCGGCGGGGCAGCGGTGGAAAAGCTCGGCCGCAGGCCGCTCTTGGTATCCGCCGCCAAAGTGAACTGCGACACCAGCAGCAATCCCCCCTCGATATCCTTCAACGACAGGTTCATCTTGCCCTCGTCGTCGCTGAACACCCGGTAGTTAAGCAGCTTGTGCAGCAGTTTGTCGGCGCTCTCGGGCGTATCTGAAGGTTCGACGGCCACCAGCACCAGCAAACCCTGGTCGATCGCCCCGACAATTTCGCCCGCCACTTCGACCCGGGCGCCGCGCACCCGTTGCAGCAAGCCCTTCATGCTTCTTCTGGCGGCAGATCAAGCAGGCGCCGCGCCATTTCGCCGGTCGCGCGCACCAGTGCATCGGTAATCCCGGGCTCGGACGCCGCATGGCCCGCTTCACGGATGACCTGCAGTTCGCTGTTCGGCCAGGCCTGATGCAGCTCCCAGGCGTTATCCAGCGGGCAGATCATATCGTAGCGGCCATGGATGATGACGCCAGGCAGATGGGCGATCTTGTGCATATCGCGAATCAGCTGGTTGGGCTCCAGGAAGGAGTTATTGGTGAAGTAGTGGCACTCGATACGGGCGATGGACAGCGCGCGCTGAGGCTCGGAAAAACGCTCCACGTGCTGCGGGCTCGGGCACAGGCCGAGCATGCGCCCTTCCCAGCCGGACCAGGCCTTGGCGGCGTGCATCTGGGCGATCTGGTCGTTGCCGGTCAGGCGCTTGTGGTAGGCCGCGATCATGTCGTGACGCTCATCGGCGGGAATCGGCGCGATGTAGTCCTGCCAGTAGTCCGGGAACAGGCGGCTGGCACCGGCCTGGTAGAACCATTCGATGTCCTGGGGGCGGGCGAGGAAAATACCGCGCACGATCAGGCCATGCACACGTTCGGGGTGGGTTTGCGCGTAGGCCAGGGCCAGGGTCGAGCCCCAGGAGCCGCCGAACAGCACCCATTTGTCGATGCCAAGATGTTCGCGGATGCGCTCGAGGTCGGCGACCAGGTCCCAGGTGGTGTTGTTCTCCAGGCTCGCGCGCGGGGTGGAACGGCCGCAGCCACGCTGGTCGAAGGTGACGATGCGGTACAGGTTGGGATCGAAATAGCAGCGGCTCTGGGCATCGCAACCGGCGCCAGGGCCACCGTGGATGAATACGACAGGCAAGCCTTCGGGGGAGCCACTTTCATCGACGTACAGCGTGTGGGTGTCATCGACTGCCAGATCGTGCCGGGCGTAGGGTTTGATCTGCGGGTACCAAGTCTGCATTGCGCGCTCCGTAGGGGGTCGGGTTCATCCCTGGGGGGACGTCTTTTATTTTGCCGTCTGGCACTATAAACCCGAATTGTGCAATGAGCATGTCCTTGAGCGCTTAGAGCTGCGTCAGTAGTTCGCTCCTCAGGTAATCCAACAGGTAACCGTACAGCCGATCCACCTCCGGGGCCTGGCCCTTTGCGCGTAGACAGCCGTGGACCAGGCCTTTGCCCGGATACAACAGTGCAGGCACACCGGCCTGTTGCAGGCGCTCGGCGTACAGCATGCCGTCGTCGCGCAGCGGGTCGAATTGGGCTACTGCGATCAAGGCCTTGGGCAAACCACTGAAATCATCGGCCAGCAGCGGCATGGCATAGGGCGATGGTTTAGCCAAATCGCGCAGGTAGAGCGCCAGGTAGTAATCGGTGTCGGCAGTGCTGAGCAGCGGTGCGTCCATGCAGTCACGGCGCGAGGGCAAATCAGCCGGGCCGCCCAGCCCGGGGTAAATAAGGACCTGGGCCCGCGGCATAGGCTGGGCATCATCGCGCAACCCCAGGCACAACGCCGCCGCCAGGTTGCCGCCTGCGCTGTCACCGACCACCACCAGGCGTTGCCGATTGATAGCGTGTGGCGCCTGCCCTTTCTGGATCGCCTGCCACACTGCGCGGCAATCGTCGTAGGCGGCCGGGAATGGGTGCTCGGGCGCCAGGCGGTAGTCAATGGCGATCACCAGCACCCGGAGGGCATTGGCCAGCTCGAAGCAGATGAAGTCATGGGAATCCAGGCCGCCGACCACCCAGCCACCGCCGTGTATATAGAGGAGACATGGCCAGCCGTCGGCGGGGGGCGGTGTGGGGGGCAGATAACTGCGCACGTCCACGCCGGCCAGGGTGAAGTCCGTGAGCTGCAAGCCTTCCGGTTTCGGCGGGGTGAATGCCTGGCACATGTGCTGGTAACTTTGGCGCTGGCTCGTCAGGGAAGAGTCGGCGCAGGTGAAGGACTCGGTTTTTGCGACGAAGGCGGCGAGTTGCGGGGATATCGGGTACATACGCGATGATCTCTGGCGCGGCAGGTTCAAGGTCGGGGGTTTCCGATTGCGATGGATCAATCACTTGATAGATTGCCTGGCATGGCGCTATCGGGGCAGTCGTATCTACACATCTTCGGTGAATGCATAACCTGAGGTAATGAAGTCCTTGTGGTGAGCGGGCTTGCCCCGCGCTGGGCTGCGAAGCAGCCCTAAAACCCCACACGCTGAGTACTAACAGAAAAATCCCGGGGCTTTTATTGGGGCCGCTTCGCAGCCCAGCGCGGGGCAAGCCCGCTCACCACAGCGTTATGCGTCAACCCTTAAGATGTGTGTAGATACCCATGGCTATCGGGGGCAAGCCCCCTCCCACCGTTGGGGCTGCATTTGGCTTAGGGTTTAAGGCTCGCCTGCACTGCCGTCACGCCATCCCCGCCATCAAACGCGGTAACACCTGCCAGCCAGCGCTGCAAATCCTCGGGGTGGTCGCGCAGCCATTGCCTGGCCACGTCCTGCGGTGACTGGCGCTCCATGATCGGCACCATCAGCTGGCTTTCCTGGGCCGCGGTGAAGGTCAGGTTTTCCAGCAATCGGTTAGCGTTGGGGCAGCGTTCGGCAAAGTCCGGCGCGGTCACGGTGGAGACCGTGGCGCGCCCTTCGTCAGGACCGAACACGTCTTCGCTGCCAGTGAGATAGGCCATTTTCATATTGATGTTCATGGGGTGCGGGGTCCACCCGACAAATACCACGAACTCCTTGCGGTTCACCGCGCGCTGCACCGCCGCCAACATGCCAGCCTCACCGGAAGCCACCAGCTTGAAGCCGCCCAGGCCGAAGTGGTTGGTGTCGATCATTTTCTGGATATCGGTATTGGCGCCGCTGCCGGGCTCGATGCCGTAGATCTTGCCGCCCAGCTTGTCCTTGAAACGGGCGATGTCGGCAAAGGTCTTCAGCCCGGCGTCAGCCACGTATTGCGGCACGGCCAGGGTGGCCTGGGCATCGGCGAGGCTGGGTTTATCAAAGACCTTGACCTGCCTGGCGGCCAGAAACGGCGCGATGTTGTTGTCCATCGCCGGCTTCCAATAGCCGAGGAACACGTCCAGGCGTTTATCGCGGATACCGGCAAAAATGATCTGCTGCACGGCGCTGGTCTGCTTGCTGTCATAGCCCAGGCCGTTGAGCAGCACGTCGGCCATGCCCGAGGTGGCGACCACATCGGTCCAACTGACCACGCCCATGCGCACGGTTTTGCAGGAGGCCGGTTCGGCGGCCATGGCTTGGGCACTGAGGAGTGCGGCGCCGGTGAGGGTCAACAGGTAACGGTTGAACAGTCTTTTCATGAAAGAGGTCTCACTCGGCAGCTTTTATTATGGGAAGTGGCGTCTGGTGCGCCATAACCACAACCTTACCGAGCGAGACCTCTCCCAACACGACCTGTGGCGACTGTGAGTTGCACAGGGGCGACCGTTCGTCACTCGTAGCGCTTGCGCCCCCACGCCAGCAAGCCTTCCAGCAGCTGCTTCAACACCACTTGCGTCGGCTCGGCCAGATCCGGGCGATAGCGGAACGGCTCGAACTCTTCCATATACGTGCTCTGGCACAATTCCAGCTGCACCGCATGGATATCCTGCGCAGGATTGCCGTAATGGCGAGTGATATGCCCGCCCTTGAAGCGCCCGTTCAAGACGTGGGTGTACTGAGGATGGGTGGCACAGATGGCCTCGAGCTGGCTCGCCAGTTCCGGATCGCAGGCGGCGCCGTTGAAGGTGCCGAGGTTGAAGTCCGGCAGCTTGCCCTCGAACAGGTGCGGGATCACCGAGCGGATCGAGTGCGCATCGAACAGCAGCGCATAACCGAACTCAGCCTTGAGCCGCGCCAGTTCCTCTTGCAGCGTGCGGTGATACGGGCCCCAGATCTTTTGCAGGTAACTGGCGCGCTCTGTCTCGCTCGGCTCCAGCCCTTCGCGGAACAACGGCACGCCATCGAACAGGGTCGCCGGGTACAGACCGGTGGTGGCACCGGCGTACAGCGGCTTGTCGTCCGAAGGCCGGTTCAGGTCAATGACAAACCGCGAGTACTCCGCCGACAGGGTGCTGGCGCCCAGTTCATCCGCAAAGTCATACAGCGTGGGGATGTGCCAATCGGTGTCCGGCAGGCTTTGCGCTTCGGGGATCAACCCGGCTTCCACCGCAGGCGTCAGGCGCAGGCCGGCGTGGGGCATGCTGATCAGCAGCGGCACACGGCCTTGTTTGAAGTTCAGAACCTTATCCACAGCAGTGCTCCTTATACAGTGACGTCGACGCCGTGGCGCACGACGCGTTTATCCAGCTCACCGCCCAGCCAATAGGCAAGGTCGGCGGGGCGATCGATCTGCCACGCGACAAAGTCGGCCACCTTGCCCACTTCCAGGGACCCATGGGTGTCGCCCATGCCCAGGGCGGTGGCCGCATGTTGTGTGACACCGGCCAGGGCTTCTTCCGGGGTCATGCGGAACAGGGTGCAGGCCATGTTCAGCATCAGGCGCACCGACAACGCCGGCGAGGTGCCGGGGTTGAGGTCGCTGGCGATGGCGATCTTCACGCCGTGCCTGCGCAGGGCGTCCATCGGCGGCAGCTGGGTTTCGCGCAGGAAGTAGAACGCCCCCGGCAGCAAGACCGCGACGGTGCCGGCAGCGGCCATGGCGATGGCGTCTTCTTCGGTCATGAATTCCAGGTGATCCGCCGACAGCGCGTGGTAACGCGCCGCCAGGCTGGAGCCGTGCAGCGACGACAACTGCTCGGCGTGCAGCTTCACCGGCAGGCCGAGTTGCCGGGCGACCTTGAACACCCGCTCCACCTGCTCGGTGGAAAACGCCAGGTATTCGCAGAACGCATCCACCGCGTCCACCAATCCTTCCTCCGCCAAGGCCGGCAGCATCTCGGCGCAGATGTGCTCGATGTAATCATCGGCGCGGTCCTTGTACTCCGGCGGCAATGCATGGGCCGCCAGGCACGTGGCACGCACGCTGACCGGCAGCGCTTCTCCCAGGCGCCGAGCCACACGCAACATCTTGCGCTCGTTGGCCAGGTCCAGGCCGTAGCCGGACTTGATCTCCACCGTGGTAACGCCGTCGCGCAGCAGGCTGCGCAGGCGCTTATGGGCGCTGGCGAAGAGTTCATCCTCCGTGGCAGCGCGGGTGGCACGCACGGTGCTGGCAATACCGCCGCCCTTGGCCGCGATGTCGGCATAGCTCACGCCCTCGAGGCGCTGCTCGAATTCGCCGCTGCGATTGCCGCCAAACACCGCGTGGGTGTGGCAGTCGATCAGCCCGGGGGTGACCCACGCGCCGTGCAGGTCATGCACCTGGGCGTAATCTGCCGTCGGTACTTCGCTGCGCGGACCGATCCACTCGATGAGCGAACCGGCGGTGACCAGGGCGGCATCCTCGATGATCGAGTATTTGCCCTGGGCCATGGTTGCGACGTGGCAGTGTTGCCAAAGGGTTTTCATCAACGCCTCCCTAAGTTATCGATGAGACAAGGCCGGGTCGTAATGGACCTTGGCCGCTTGCCCGGCGGCGGGCTTGACCCACAGCAGATAGGCAACGACCAGCAACACGATCCACACCGCACCGACCAGCAAGGCCGCCTGGGTGTCCGGGAAGTAACCGAGCACGCCAAACACAAACAGCATGAACACGATGGCCGCAGCTGGTGCGTAGGGCCAGAACGGCACCGGGAATTTCAATTCGGCGACCTGCTCTTTCGTCATCGAGCGGCGCATGGCGACCTGGGTGAACAGGATCATCAGCCACACCCATACGGTGGCGAAGGTGGCAATCGACGCGATCAGCAGGAACACGTTTTCCGGGATCAGGTAGTTGAGCAGCACACCGCCGAGCAAGGCGGCGCCCATCACCACCACCGTCATCCACGGTACGCCTTGCGCGGACAACCGGGCAAAGCCCTTGGGCGCCTGCCCTTGCTGCGCCAGGCCGTACATCATGCGGCCGGCACCGAAGATGTCGCTGTTGATGGCCGACACGGCCGCCGAAATCACCACGATATTGAGGAGGGTCGCCGCCGAGCCTATCCCGAGGTTGCTGAAGATCTGCACGAACGGGCTGCCCTGGCTGCCGATCTGCGGCCATGGGTAGATGGCCATCAAGACAAACAACGTCAGCACGTAGAACAACAGGATGCGCAGCGGCACGGCGTTGATCGCCTTGGGGATCACGCGCTGCGGGTCCTTGGCTTCACCGGCGGTGATGCCGATGATCTCGATGCCGCCAAACGCGAACATCACCACGGCAAACGAGGCGATCAGCCCACCAATGCCGTTGGGCATGAAGCCGCCGTGGGCCCACAGGTTGCTCAGGCCGCTGGCCTGGGTTTCGCCGGCCGAGTGGATGCCGAACAGCATGATGCCGAAACCGCCGAGGATCATCGCCACGATGGCGCCGACCTTGAGCAGCGACAGCCAGAACTCCATCTCGCCAAAGACCTTGACGTTGCACAGGTTCAGGCCGCCGATCAAAAACACGATGCCGAGCACCCAGACCCAGCGTGCGACCTCGGGAAACCAGAAGCCCATGTAGATGCCGAAGGCGGTGACGTCGGCGAGACAGACGATGATCATTTCAAAGGCGTAGGTCCAGCCCAGGATAAAACCGGCCAACGGGCCCAGGTAGGTGCTGGCGTATTGGCCGAAGGAGCCGGAGACCGGGTTGTGCACGGCCATTTCACCGAGGGCGCGCATCACCATGAACACCGCGGCGCCGCCGATCAGGTAGGCCAGCAGCACGGCGGGGCCAGCCATCTGGATGGCCGAGGCGGAACCGTAGAACAGCCCGGTGCCGATCGCGGAACCGAGGGCCATGAAGCGAATATGTCGGGCGCTCAGCCCGCGTTTCAAACCCTTTTCTTGCTGGTGCATTTCTCGTCCCTAATTATTTTTATCCTGAGAAAGTTGTTTGTGGTGAGCGAGCTTGCTCGCGCTCGAGTGCGAAGCGCTCGCGGCCTTTTTTGGGGCTGCTGCGCAGCCCGGCGCGAGCAAGCTCGCTCACCACAGAGAGCCATGCCGTTCTCTGAACCGCTTACAGGCTCGGCAGCAACGTGGCCGGCACCAGCTCATTCAGGCAGCGGCTGGCGAGCAGTTCGCTGGCGGCGATGATGTCCGGGGCGAAGAAGCGGTCCTTGTCGTAGAACGCCACTTTGTCGCGCAACAAGCCACGGGCTTTTTCCAGTTTCGGCGAGGTTTTCAGGCCTTCGCGCAGGTCCAGGCCCTGGCACGCGGCCAGCCATTCCACCGCGAGGATGCCGCGGGTGTTCTCGGCCATTTCCCACAGGCGCTTGCCGGCAGCCGGGGCCATCGACACGTGGTCTTCCTGGTTGGCGGACGTCGGGATGCTGTCGACGCTATGGGGATGAGCCAATGCCTTGTTCTCACTGGCGAGGGCGGCGGCGGTCACCTGGGCGATCATGAAACCGGAGTTCACCCCACCATTGCCCACCAGGAACGGCGGCAGTTGCGACATGTGCTTGTCCATCATCAGCGAGATACGGCGCTCGCTCAGGGAGCCGATTTCGGCGATGGCCAGGGCCATGTTGTCAGCGGCCATGGCCACCGGTTCGGCGTGGAAGTTGCCACCGGAGATCACGTCACCCTCAGCGGCAAATACCAACGGGTTATCGGACACGGCGTTGGCTTCGACCACCAGCACCTCGGCCGCCTGGCGCAACTGGGTCAGGCAGGCGCCCATGACTTGTGGCTGGCAGCGCAGGGAGTACGGGTCCTGCACCTTGTCGCAGTTCTGGTGCGACTGCGACACCTGGCTGCTCTCACCCAGCAGGTCACGATAGGCCGCCGCCGAATCGATCTGCCCACGTTGACCGCGAGCCGCATGAATACGCGCGTCGAACGGCGAGCGCGAGCCCAGCACCGCTTCCACGGTAAGGCCGCCGCACGCCAGGGCGCCGGCGAACAGGTCTTCGCCCTCGAACAGGCCACGCAGGGCATAGGCGGTGGACACCTGGGTGCCGTTGAGCAGCGCCAGGCCTTCCTTGGCGGCGAGGGTCAGCGGCGTCAGGCCGGCGACTTTCAGCGCGTCGGTAGCTTCCAGCCATTCGCCCTTGTAGCGCGCCTTGCCTTCGCCCAGCAGCACCAGGGACATATGCGCCAACGGCGCCAGGTCACCGGAAGCACCAACGGAGCCTTTCAGGGGAATATGCGGGTACACCTCGGCATTGATCAGCGCGATCAGTGCGTCGATCACCTGCCGGCGAATCCCGGAGAACCCACGGCTGAGGCTATTGACCTTGAGCACCATGACCAGCCGCACCAGCGCATCGCTGATCGGCTCACCGACGCCGGCGGCGTGGGACAACACCAGGGAACGCTGGAGGTTTTCCAGGTCTTCGCTGGCGATGCGGGTCGAGGCCAGCAGGCCGAAACCGGTGTTGATGCCGTAGGCGGTGCGGTTCTCGGCGAGAATCTGTTCCACGCAGGCCACACTGGCTTCGATCTGGGCCGAGGCACTGTCATCCAGGCGCAGGGTTACCGGCTGCTGGTAGATGGCCCGCAGTTGGGCGAGGCTCAGTTGGCCTGGAATCAGGTTTAGCGCAGTCACATTCATACTCCTTGTGAATTATTCTTTTGAAATAAGTGTTCAGTGCAGATTCGGTAATGCGGTGTCCTTGAGCACCTTGGCGGCGGCCGCAATATCCGGCGCCAGCCAACGGTCCTGCTCATAGGCCGGCACCACTTCACGCAACAGGCGCCAGGCGCGATCGGTGCCCGCGCCGAAGCGCTGGTCTTTCAGGAATTCGAAGGCCTGGGCCGCCAGCAGGTACTCGATGGCGAGGATCTGGGTGACGTTGGCCACTACCTGGTGCAGCTTGAGCGCGGCGTTGGTGCCCATGCTCAGGTGGTCTTCCTGCAGCCCCGAGGTGACGAAGTTGTCGAGCACCGCCGGTTGCGCCAACTGGCGGTTCTGTCCGCACAGTGAGGCGGCGACGTACTGCACGATCATCATCCCGGAGTTGACCCCGGGGTTGCTCACCAGGAACGCCGGCAGGCCGCTGACGTGGGGGTTGATCAGGCGGTCGAGGCGGCGCTCGGCCACCGAGCCGATTTCGGCCAGGGCAATCGCCAGCAGGTCGGCGGCCAGGGCGACGGACTGGCCGTGGGGGTTGGCCTGGGACACCACGCGGTAGTGGTCCGGCGTGCCGAGCACCAGCGGGTTGTCGGTGGCGCTGTTGAGTTCGGTCTCGATCTGGCGAGTGGCGTGTTCCACCTGGTCGCGCGCCGCGCCGTGGATCTGCGGGATCGAGCGCAGGCTCAGGGCGTCCTGGGTGCGGATGCCTTTGCTGCTCGCAATCACTTCACTGCCATCGAGCAACGCACGCAGGTTGCGGCCGACATGCTGCATGCCCGGGTGCGGCTTGAGGGCGATGATTTCTTCGTCGAAGGCATCGATCTGGCCGCGTTGTGCCTCGAAGCTCATGGCGCCGATCACGTCGGCCCATTGCAGTAAATGATGGGCGTCGGCCAGGGCCAGGCAGCTCAGGCCGGTCATGCACGGCGTGCCGTTGACCAGGCACAGGCCGTCCTTGGCGCCGAGCACCACCGGCTGCAAACCTTCTTCGTCCAGGGCTTGTTGCGCCGGCACGATCCGGCCGCGATAGCTCACATTTCCTACACCCAGCAGCGCCACACCGACATGAGCCATATGGGTCAGGTAACCCACCGAGCCCTGGGACGGTACTTGCGGCGTGATGCCGTGGTTGAGCAGTGCCAGCAGCGAATGCACCACCTGCGGATGCAGGCCGGATTTGCCGTGGCTGTAGTTGATGACCGCCGCGCAGATGATCGCGCGGGTCTGCTCGTCGCCGAGTACCGGGCCGACGCCACAGGCGTGACTCAACAGAGTATTGCGCGACAGCTGGCTCAGTTGCTCGCCTTTAAGCGACACGTTGCACAATGCGCCCAACCCGGTGTTCACGCCGTAGGCGCGTTCGCCGCTGGTAACGATGCGCTGCACGATGGCCTGGGCATTGTCGATCCGCGCCCAGGCCTGGCCCGAGAGTTCGAGCACCGCACCGTGACGGGCCACGGCGACCACCTCCTGCCAGCGCAGGGGAGTGTCGGCGATGATGATTTTTGCTGCCTGGGACATTGTTGACCTCTTCATATTCTCTACAGCTTTGCCGGCCTCATCGGGGGCAAGCCCCCTCCCACAGGGGGATGCATTGCAAATGTGGGAGGGAGCTTGAGCCTCACCACAGAACCTGGGTCAGACCACCGCCGCACGCCGCTGGACAAACCGGTCCACGTACTCATCCGCCGGTGAATGCAGGATCTCCCTCGGCGTGCCGACCTGGATCAGCTTGCCGTCCTTGAGGATCGCGATGCGGTTGCCGATACGCACGGCCTCGTCGAGGTCGTGGGTGATGAACACGATGGTCTTGTGCAGGGTCTTTTGCAGCTCGAGCAACTGGTCCTGCATCTCGGCGCGGATCAGCGGGTCGAGGGCGCTGAAGGCTTCGTCCATCAGGATGATGTCGGTGTCAGCGGCCAGGGCGCGGGCCAGGCCGACACGCTGGCGCATGCCACCGGAAAGCTGGTGCGGGTATTTGTTTTCGTAGCCCTTGAGGCCCACGGTTTCGATCCAGTGCAGCGCGCGTTCGGCGCAGACCTGCTTGGTTTCGCCACGCACCTTGAGGCCGTAGGCGACGTTGTCGAGTACGCTCTTGTGGGGCAGCAGGCCGAAGCTCTGGAACACCATGCTGATCTTGTGCCGACGGAACTGGCGCAGGGCGTCCATGTCCAGTTGCAGGATGTCTTCGCCGTCCACCAGGATCGCGCCGCTGGTGGGGTCGATCAGGCGGTTGAAGTGGCGCACCAGCGTGGATTTACCCGAGCCCGACAGACCCATGATCACGAAGATCTCACCGGTGCCGATGCTCAGGGACAAATCGTTCACGCCGACCACGCAGCCGGTCTCGGCCAGCACCTGGTCCTTGGTCTTGCCTTGGCCGACCATCGCCAGCGCCTCCTTGGAGCGGGCGCCGAAGATCTTGAAGACGTTTTTAACTTCGATTTTGCTGACAGTAGTCATTTGCTCGCCTCATGCCGTGGACGACCATAGGCCTGGGTAATGCGGTCGATGACCACGGCGAGAATCACGATCGCCAGCCCGGCTTCGAGGCCACGGCCGACGTTGAGGGTCTGGATGCCGACCAATACGTCTTCACCTAAGCCACGGGCGCCGATCATCGAGGCGATCACTACCATCGACAACGCCATCATGGTGGTCTGGTTGATACCGGCCATGATGCTCGGCAGCGCCAGCGGCAATTGCACGCCGAACAGCTGTTGCCAGCGGTTGGCACCAAAGGCGTTGATGGCTTCCATGACTTCGCCGTCGACCTGGCGAATCCCCAGGTCGGTCAAGCGAATCAGCGGCGGTGCGGCGTAGATCACCGTGGCGAAAATCGCCGGCACCTTGCCCAGGCCGAACAGCATCAGCACCGGGATCAGGTACACGAAGCTGGGCATGGTCTGCATGATGTCGAGCAGCGGCATCAACACCGAACGCAGGCGATTGCTGCGCGCCGACAGGATGCCCAGCGGGATGCCGATCAACACCGAGATCACCGTGGCGACCATCATCAGCGCCAGGGTCTGCATCAGCTTGTCCCACAGGCCGACCGCGCCCACCAGGAACAGCAGACCGACGATCACCGCCGTGGTCAGCACCTTGCGGGTGGCATGCCAGGCAACGGCGCCGACGATGGCCAGCATCAGCCACCAGGGGGCGGCGCGCAGCAGCCCTTCCAGGTTGACGATGGCCCACAGCAGGGTGTCGGAGATGTGCCGGAACACATCGCCGTAATTGGTAACCAGTGAATCCACCCAACCATTGACCCAGTCGGCGATGGAAAACGTAAAACTCTCAGGAAACATAGCGTGCTCTCGATCCAGTGGGTTGTGGCCAGGCGCCCGGCTACCCATGAGGGTAGCCGGGCACACTTGACCTACAAGGCCGCGTCGATTTTCTTGGCTGCCTCGTCGCTCACCCAGGCGTGCCAGACTTCAGGATGTTCCTTGAGGAAAATTTTCGCCAGTTTCGGCGACTCAATACGCTCCTTGGCCATGCGCCCCAGGTTCTGGTTCAGCAGGTCGATGGGCAGGTTGACTTTTTCCAGCACGGCCACCAGTTCCGGGGCTTGTTCGTGGAAGGTCTTGGACAGGCCGACCTTGATGCTCACGGTCTTATCCACACCGGGTTTTTCTTCCAGCTTGACCAGGTCGACCTGGCCCATCAGCGGGGTTGGCGACCAGTAGTAGAACAGGATCGGCTCGCCACGCTTGTAGCTCGACAGCACCGCCGCATCCAGCGCCGGGCCGGTGCCTGGGCGGAAGTTGGTGTAGGTGCTTTCCAGGCCATAGCTCTTGAGCATTTCGCTGTTGTCCAGCTCGCAGGTCCAGCCGGCCGGGCAGTTGTAGAAACGGCCCTTGGACGGTTCTTCCTGGTCCTTGAACACCGCGGCGTACTTGGCCAGGTCGGCGATGTTTTTCAGGTCCGGCGCCTTGGCTTCCAGCTTGCGCTTGGCGTCGCCTTCGATCACGTAGCGCGGTACGTACCAGCCTTCGACGGCGCCCACCACCGGGGCACCGACACCGACGACTTTGCCGGCCTTCTCGGCCTTGTTCCAGACTTCGCTGCGGCCGACCCACTCTTCGGCAAACACTTGGATGTCGTTGCTGCTCAAGGCGTTTTCCATGGTGATGGAGTTGCCCGGCAGGCTGTCGGTTTTGCAGTCGTAGCCTTTTTCCAGCACGGTTTGCAGGATGTCGGTGAGCAACATGCCGCTTTCCCAGTTCAGGCCGGCGAATTTCACCGGTTTGCCGGATTCACACCAACCGGCCGCCTGGGCGCCAGCAGTGGCCAGCAAGCCCGCGGAAAACACGGTGGCCAACAGGGTCTTATGCATTTTCATTGTTGTGACGCTCCCAAATCTTGAAATGGATTACGGCAGTCAGTAGGCATCCTGCCCTGTCCACGTCCCATCAGGCCTGTGCAACCAGCCCGTTTGTCGTCGTCGGTGCAGCGCCCTGCTCTGTCGGCAGGGTCAGGTGTTCAGGCGTTGCGCGAGGCCACTTTTTCGCCGCCCAGTAATAGAGCGCGGCGGGAAGGACCAGGCCGATGATCCAGGAAATATCCACATCCCCCAGGGCCGCCACCAGGGGACCGGTGTAGAACTTGGTGGAGATGAACGGCAATTGCACCAGCACACCGAAGACATACACGCTGATACCGAGCAGGTTCCAACGGCCATAGCGCCCGTTCGGATCGGCCAGCGCCGGCACGTCGTAGCGATCGCGGGTGATGCAGTAGTAGTCGACCAGGTTGATCGCGCTCCATGGGGTAAAAAACGCCAGCAGGAACAGGATGAAGGACTTGAACGCCCCCAGGAACGAGTGCTGCCCGAGCAAGGCGATCAGGGTCGCCGTACCGACGATGGCCAGTACGAAAAACAGGCGCTGCAAGCGCGTGACCTCGAGGCGACCGCGAAAGCCGCTGATGATCGTGGCAATGCACATGAAGCTGCCGTAGGAGTTCAGCGTGGAGATGGTGACCTTGCCGAACGCGATGCTGAAATACAGCAGCGCCGCAGTGGCCCCGGTACCGCCCAGGCCGACGATATAGGCCACTTCGTGACCGGCAAATTGCCCGTTGGACATGGCCGCCGCGAACACGCCGAGGATCATCGCCACCTGCGCGCCAACCACCGAACCTGCACCTGCGGCAAGAAAGGTTTTCAGCGAGGACGTGTTGCTCGGCAGGTAGCGTGAATAGTCCGCCACGTACGGGCCGAAGGCGATTTGCCAGGAGGCCGCGAGCGACACCGCCAGCAGGAAGCTGCTCCAGCTGAAGTGGCGGATTTGCAGGAGTGCGCCGACATCGGCCTGGCTCATCAGACGGCTGAACAGGTAGACAAAGGCAATCACGCCAATGACGCTGGCAACGCGGCCGATGAAGTGGATCACCCGGTAACCGAGCACCGTGACCAGCACGATGACACTGGCGAAGATCAGGATCCCGACGCTGTCGCTGACACCAAACAACTGGCCCAGGGCCTGGCCGGAAAGCACGGTGCCGGTTGCGGTGAAACCGAGGTACATCAGGCAGACCAGCACGATCGGGATCGCCGCGCCGTACACACCGAACTGCACCCGGCTGGAGATCATCTGCGGCAGGCCCAGCCTGGGCCCTTGCGCCGCATGCAACGCCATCACGCCACCGCCCAGCAGTTGACCGATCAACAGACCGAGCAACGACCAAAACACATCACCGCCCAGCACCACGGCCAGGGCCCCGGTGACGATCGCGGTGATCTGCAGGTTGGCACCCAGCCACAGGGTGAACTGGCTCAATAGACGACCGTGTCTTTCCGCTTCCGGGATGTAGTCGATCGAACGCCTTTCGATCAACGGGGTGGTGTCGTTTGCAGCCATGTGTATTCAACCTCTGATGGATTGTCCTGGGTTCGCCGCCATCGGGGGCAAGCCCCCTCCCACATCGGGTTACTTGATCATTGGAAGATTGAGGCCCTGCTCTTTGGCGCAGTCGATGGCGATCTGGTAACCAGCGTCTGCGTGACGCATCACACCGGTGGCCGGGTCGTTGTGCAGCACGCGGGCAATGCGCTCGGCCGCTTCGTCGGTACCGTCACAGACGATGACCATGCCGGAGTGCTGGGAGAAGCCCATGCCCACGCCGCCGCCGTGGTGCAACGAAACCCAGGTCGCGCCGCTGGCGGTGTTGAGCAAGGCGTTGAGCAACGGCCAGTCGGACACGGCGTCGGAACCGTCCTGCATGGATTCGGTTTCGCGGTTGGGGCTGGCGACCGAGCCGGAGTCCAGGTGGTCACGGCCGATCACCACTGGCGCCGACAGCTCGCCGCTGCGCACCATCTCGTTGAACGCCAGGCCGAGCTTGGCGCGTTGGCCCAGGCCGACCCAGCAGATACGCGCCGGCAGGCCCTGGAAGCTGATGCGCTCGCGGGCCATGTCCAGCCAGTTGTGCAGGTGGGCGTCGTCGGGGATCAGCTCTTTGACTTTGGCGTCGGTCTTGTAGATGTCCTGCGGGTCGCCCGACAGCGCAGCCCAGCGGAACGGGCCGATGCCACGGCAGAACAGCGGGCGAATGTACGCCGGTACGAAGCCTGGGAAGTCGAAGGCGTTTTCCACGCCCTCTTCCTGGGCCATCTGGCGGATGTTGTTGCCGTAGTCGAAGGTCGGGATGCCTTGCTTCTGGAATTCCAGCATGGCTTTGACGTGCACCGCCATCGACTGCTTGGCGGCCTTGATCACGGCAGCCGGTTCGGTCTTGGCGCGGGCGCGGTATTCGTCCCAGGTCCAGCCGGCCGGCAGGTAACCGTTGAGCGGGTCGTGGGCGCTGGTCTGGTCGGTGACCATGTCCGGGCGCACGCCACGCTTGACCAGTTCCGGCAGGATTTCAGCGGCGTTACCCAGCAGCGCGATGGAGATGGCCTTGCCCTCCTTTGTGTACTTGGCGATGCGGGCCAGGGCGTCGTCGAGGTCGGTGGCTTGCTCATCGACGTAGCGGCTGTTGAGGCGGAAATCGATGCTGACCTGCTGGCACTCGATATTCAGCGAGCATGCACCGGCCAGTGTCGCGGCCAGAGGCTGTGCACCGCCCATGCCGCCGAGACCGGCGGTGAGGACCCAACGGCCCTTGAGGTTTGAATCGTAGTGCTGGCGACCGGCTTCGACGAAGGTTTCGTAGGTGCCCTGGACGATGCCCTGGCTGCCGATGTAGATCCAGCTGCCGGCGGTCATCTGGCCGTACATGGCCAGGCCCTTGGCGTCCAGCTCGTTGAAGTGCTCCCAACTGGCCCAGTGCGGCACCAGGTTGGAGTTGGCGATCAGCACGCGTGGGGCATTGCTGTGGGTCTTGAACACGCCGACCGGCTTGCCGGACTGCACCAGCAGGGTTTCATCGTCATTCAGGTGGGTGAGGCTCTCGACGATCTGGTCGTAGCACTCCCAGTTGCGCGCTGCACGGCCGATACCGCCGTACACCACCAGTTCCTTGGGGTTCTCGGCCACTTGGGGGTCGAGGTTGTTCATCAGCATGCGCAGCGGCGCTTCAGTCAGCCAGCTTTTGGCGGTGAGCTTGTTACCGCGAGCGGCGCGGATTTCGACGTCACGGTATTTTGTAGGCTTGGTCACAACAAGAACTCCTCGGCGATCGATGCGCGAACATGGATGGTGCGAAGGAGAGTCTTACGCACACATCTTTACTTGTACATACAAGCATATGCAATCAAGCGGCCAACTTTCTGAGGAAGGTATTCGGATTTTTCTGAAAAGCGCGTACGAGCCTTGGAAATCAGGGCTTCGAGGCGTGATGAAATTTCTTGCGAAGGGGTTTTATAGCGAAGGAGGTGTGTCACGACAGCGCGGTTTTGCGCCACGCTGGGGCGTTCGGTAACAAATTGGTGCGAGACCTGGAAACAGATCGCAAGAACAGTGAGAAACAAATGTGGGAGGGGGCTTGCTCCCGATTGCGGTGTGTCAGCCCAGGATATACCCACTGATCCACCGCTATCGGGAGCAAGCCCCCTCCCACATTTTTTAACCCCGCGGGGTCAGTTCGATAATGCAGCAGCGACCCGTGACGGAAATATCCAGCAGACCGCTGTTACCGTCCACTTGCAGGCAATCGTGATGGCCCAGTACCTCGTCCAGCACCTTCACTTCATCCGCCACGCTGAACACCAGCACCGTCTGCGCCGTAGTAAAGAACCGCTGTACACCATCCACCCACTGCAACCGCGCATGGTAACGCTGGGGCGAGTAGATCAGGTTGAAGTCGCGGATCGGCCCGGTAATCAAGCGGCATGAAACCTGGCTGTCGCCCTTGAAGGCGAACGGTTGCAGCGGTAACAACCCGCGCTGCTCCTCACCATCCACGGTCAGCACCATGCCTGCGCCTTTGATCACAGTGATCACGCGCTGGTAGCCGGCAAAGGTGGAAAACCCGCCAGACTCGCCGATATCGGCAATCGACAGGCGCCAGCCGAAGCCTTCCAGGCCCTCGCCGGCATCGCGGGTGATTTCTTCAGTACTGCCGCCGCCGTTTTTCCACGGCATGCGCACGTAATCGGCGGCGCGCCAGACTTTTACTGCACTCATTTACTGAACCGTCCTTCCAGGCTGTGGCGGGAACCGGGGTGGATCAAACGCGCGGCAGTCACCGGCTGACGGCCGGACCAGGTACGCCGGCGAATCAACAGGCACGGCTCGCTCGGCTCGATCTGCAGCAACTCGCACTCGGCAGAGTCGGCGAGAATCGCTTCGACCACGTGCTCGCCTTCGGTCAACGGCGCCACCTGGTTGAGATAGGCATAGGGGGTTTGCAGGGTGAAGTCCTGTTGCAGGTACTCCGGCGCGACCAGGGCGTTGACGAAACGGTCCTCGATTTGCACGGGAATATCGTTTTCGTAATGCACGATCAGCGAGTGGAACACCCGCCCGCCTTCGCGCATTTCCAGGGCGACGGCGCGTTCGGAACCGGCAGCCTCTTCGCCCAGGGTGATGACCTGGCAGGTATGCCGATGACCGCGAGAGGCGATCTCATCGGCAATGTTGTGCACTTCAAACAGCGCCGACTGGCTCTTGGGCTCGGCGACGAACGTGCCGACACCTTGCATGCGCACCAGCAAACCTTCGGCAGTAAGCTCACGCAGCGCGCGGTTGATGGTCATGCGGCTGAAGCCCAACTGGCTGACCAGTTCGCTCTCCGACGGTACGCGGTAATGGGGCGGCCAGTTGCCGTTGAGGATCTGCTGGCTGATCATCTGTTTGACGCGGGCATACAAGGGCGCCGGACTTTCGTCCATGTGGGCAGCCAGTGAAGACTTGGCGGGCGGAGTCGGCACAGGGAATCCTTGCAAGGGGAAAAGATGCATAGATTGCCGGAGTTTACCGAGCAGGCAAACGTCTGTATATGTATATACAAATAAACACACGACCGGGGTGCTCTAATCATGTCCGCTTTCTTTGCCGAACGCGCGCTGCTGCCTAGTGGATGGGCCAACGATGTACGTCTTGAAGTCAGCGCCGATGGCCTGCTGACACAGGTTGAGGCCAACGCCAGCGCAGCCGGTGCCGAACGGCTCAGGGGCCCGGTATTGGCGGGCATGCCGAACCTGCACTCCCACGCCTTTCAGCGCGCCATGGCGGGGTTGGCCGAAGTAGCCGGCAACCCGAATGACAGTTTCTGGACCTGGCGCGACCTGATGTACCGCATGGTCGGCAAGATCAGCCCGGAGCAACTGCAGGTGATCGCGCGGCAGTTGTATATCGAGATGCTCAAGGCCGGCTACACCTCGGTGGCCGAATTCCACTATGTGCATCATGACGTCAGCGGCCAGCCGTACGCCGACCGTACGGAACTGTCGCGGCAGATCAGCCACGCGGCCGCCAGCAGCGGTATTGGCCTGACCTTGGTGCCCGTGCTCTACACCCACTCGGGTTTTGGCGGGCAGGCGCCGAACGAAGGCCAGCGACGGTTTATCAACAGCACCGAAAACTACCTGGACCTGCAGGCGCACCTCAAACCGATCCTCGCGGCGCAACCGGCGCAGCAACTGGGCTTGTGCTTCCACTCCCTGCGCGCGGTTACGCCACAGCAGATCAATGAGGTATTGGCCGCCAGCGACAAGACGTGCCCGGTGCATATCCATATCGCCGAACAGCAAAAGGAAGTCGACGACTGCCTGGCCTGGAGCGGCAAACGCCCGTTGCAATGGCTGTACGACAACGTCGAGGTCGATGAACGTTGGTGCGTGGTGCACGCGACCCACGCCAACCCGGAAGAAGTGACGCGCATGGCCAAGAGCCGCGCAATTGCCGGTTTGTGCCTGACCACCGAGGCGAATCTGGGCGACGGGATTTTCCCGGCCGTGGATTATCTCGCCCAGGACGGACGCCTGGGCATCGGTTCCGACAGCCATGTGTCCCTGAGCGTGGTGGAAGAACTGCGCTGGCTGGAATACGGCCAACGCCTGCGCGATCAACGGCGCAATCGCTTGTATCGCAGCGACCAGCCGATGGTCGGCCGGACGTTGTTCGATGCGGCGCTGGACGGTGGCGCACAGGCGCTGGGGCAGCCGATAGGTCGACTGGAAGTGGGCAAGCGTGCGGATTGGATCGTACTGGACGGTAACGATCCTTACCTGGCGACAGCGACAGACGACGGCATTCTCAATCGCTGGTTGTTTGCCGGCGGCGATCGGCAGGTGCGCGACGTACTGGTCAACGGCAAGTGGGTAGTGCGCGACGGGCATCATGCCGGCGAAGAAGACAGCAGCCAGGCATTTACGCAGGTCTTAAGAGCGTTACTCGGTTAGAAAATGTGGGAGGGGCTTGCTCCCTCCCACAATTGGATCTGTGGTGATCCAGAGTTACTGCGAAGTCTTCGCCATCTGCTTATCCGACGTACGCCAGATCAACCGCGTGGTGTCATACCCTTGCTGCCGCGCCCTGCTCAACAGGTCTTCGCGGGTGTCCGCGCTGACCGTCGGCGTGCGTGACAGGATCCACATATAGCGCCGGCTCGGGCTGCCGACGATGGCGGTCTTGTAGTCATCGCTGACGTACAGCACCCAGTAATCGCCCTTGGCGACGCCTGGCAGCAGCGATGTAAACCAGTTGTTGAATTCCACCCAGAGCTTGTCGGTCTTGCCAGGCACCTGCGGCGTGGCCGTGCCCTTGGCTTCTTCCCACTTCCACTCGGTGGTGAGGCAGCGGTTGAATACCGACATATCGCCATCAGGCAGCAATGTGTAGCGGGCTTCGGACTGCGCGCAGTTACGCTGGAAGTACATCGGCAATCGGGCCAACTCATACCAGGTGCCCTGGTAACGCTTGAGGTTGACGTTGCTCGCTGTCTTGGGTTGCAGATCATCGCCAGAATGGCTGGCGCAGCCCGCCAAAAACAGGCTGGCGCAAAGGAACAAAACAAAACGCATCATTCTTCTTCTCCCGCAGGCTTTCGCCCCGGTTTACTTCAGGCCTTGCCCGGAAAACATCAGAACTTTGTCACCGGCATATTGAACGCTGATAAAGCTGTTTTTATCGCCCCATGTGCAGCTGGACATGCCCAGTGCGCCGGAACAATCGGTCGGCTTGCCCAGCAGCGACTCCACCTCGGCCTTAGGCATGCCGGCCGACAACTTTGCGTAGTTTTCTTGATTGACCTTGCTGCAAGCGGCCAACAGCACGCAAAAAGCCAGCAAAGCGAGACGGCGTAACGACATGGAATAACTCCTGGAGGGACGAAGCAGCTTGGGTATCTGCCAGAAGCTTAGAAGGGAAAAGGGGTGTCTGGTTCCCGACGAACGAAAACAAAAAAGCCCCGAAAACGCTGAAACGTTTCGGGGCTTCTTTAAGGGTGAACCGGCTCACAACAACGCCGTTCACTTATCGCCGCAGCTTACTTCTTGTGGTAAGCGGTCACACGCTCAACTTCTTCCTTGGAACCCAGGAACACCGCCACACGCTGGTGCAAGCCGTCAGGCTGGATATCGAGGATACGCTGGTGGCCGTCGGTGGACGCACCGCCCGCCTGCTCGACCAGGAAGGACATCGGATTGGCTTCGTACATCAGGCGCAGCTTGCCCGGCTTGGACGGCTCGCGGCTGTCGCGTGGGTACATGAACAGGCCGCCACGGGTCAGGATACGGTGCACATCGGCCACCATCGCCGCGACCCAACGCATGTTGAAGTTCTTCTTCAACGGGCCTTCTTCGCCTTCCATCAACTCGTTCACATAGCGCTTGACCGGTTCTTCCCAGTGGCGCTGGTTGGACATGTTGATCGCGAATTCCTGGGTGGAAGCCGGAATGGTGATGTCTTCATGGGTGAGGACGAAGCTGCCCATTTCACGGTCCAGGGTGAAGCCCTTGACGCCATCGCCCAGGGTCAGCACCAGCATGGTCTGTGGGCCGTAGATCGCGTAGCCGGCAGCGACCTGCTCGGTGCCTGGCTGCAGGAAGGCCTTTTCGTTCAGGGCTTCGTTCTGGCTCAGGTATTCGTTCGGGCAACGCAGTACCGAGAAGATGGTGCCAACCGGGGCGTTGATGTCGATGTTGGAAGAGCCGTCCAGTGGATCGAACACCAGCAGGTAGGCGCCTTTCGGGTATTTGCCCGGGATCTGGTAGGCATTGTCCATTTCTTCGGACGCCATGCCGGCCAGGTGACCGCCCCATTCGTTGGCTTCGAGCAGGATTTCGTTGGAAATCACGTCGAGCTTCTTCTGCACTTCGCCCTGCACGTTTTCAGTGCCCATGCTGCCCAGGACACCACCCAGTGCGCCTTTGGACACGGCGTGGCTGATTTCCTTGCAAGCACGCGCCACCACTTCGATAAGGAAGCGCAGATCGGCAGGCGTGTTGTTGCTGCGGGTCTGCTCAATCAAATAGCGACTCAAGGTAACGCGGGACATGGAAGGCTCCGATGAAGGGGGGGCTAAAAACCCGCGCAGTTTAACGCGAGTCGGGGTGTATTTCCTCCTATCAGAGGATTTAAACCCAATAGAGTTCATGGACTTTATTTAACGTGCCTGCGGCGGCTTGCGCAGCAAACTGTAGGCCATGCCTCCCAGCGCCGCCACGCCGAGCAGTAATACGGCCCAGAGTCCGAGTTTTTTCCAGTTCGGCCCGCTGTCGACAGCCGCCGGGCCCGGTGGCGAAGTGACCGCGACGGCCCCGGCCACCTTGGCTTGTCCCAAGGTGTTGAGGCGCTCGGCGGTGTAATCCGGGATCAGCGTCGACAACGGCAGGTTCGCCGCCTTCACCGAGGCATTCCCCAGCGCCAGCGTGAACGGCGGCTCGCCCCGCGCCAGGAACACCAACTGCGTGGCGCGCACCGCGAAGCGCAGGGCCGGCGCTTCGACGCCCAGGCCGCCGCCGCGCTCGTCGACCTGCAACTTGAGTTCGGCGACCGTCTGGCCGGGCAGTTGCAACTCGTCCTGCACCACGTCCTGGCCATTCTGGGTCAGGCGGTAGAGCAGACCGTTGCTCAACGGCTGCCAGGCTTGATTGCCATCGCGTCGCCCCGCCAAGGTCACCGGCGCCAGCGTATTGGCCTGCTTCAGCTCGACACGCAAGCGTTCGACACCCAGCCCAGTGGGCAACTTCCACGTGTACTCACCCGCCTTGAGCCGCGTGCCCGAGAGCGGCTGCGACCAAACCAGCGCCAGCGGCAGGCTGCTGCTGGTGGCACTGGCCAACCTGGCCGAGGTCAGCAACGGCGCTGCCTGCCCCTTCCACACCAGGCGCAGGTAACGCGCGGACTGGCCCGGCAAACTGACGTCATGCTGCTCGACCCGCTCGTCGGCAAACGACAAACGCGCCACTTGTCCATCGCCCCAGGATTGCCAGTGCTGCAAGTCATCACTGGCTTCAATGCTGAAGCGCTGGAAGCCCTCCTGCTCGCGGCTCCAGTCCAGGCTCAACTGCTGCAACGGCGCCTTGATTTTACTGGCATCGAGCACCCAGCCACGCAGCACCTGCTTGCCGGGCTTGGGTGCGGTGGACGGTTTGATTTCCACCAGGGTGCCTTCGGCCGTGGTTTTCATCACCACACCGGGCAAGGTTGCCTGGGTGTCGGCGGCATACAGCGGGAACCACTTCACGTCGGTGACTTCACGACTTTCGGTGCGTTGCGACGCTTGACGCGCCAGCGCGTAGGCCTGGGGTTCACCGGCAGCGTTAAACACGCGCACATCGCTGAGGTCAGCCTGGCGCGCATTCAGTTGCACGGCCAAGGGCAACTCAAGGCGATACCAGGGGCCGTTGCCGCTGACGCTCAGCGCCACCTGGCTGCTGAAGTCGGCCGGCGTTTCCTGCGCCCACGCCGACAACGTCGTACACATGCCCAGCACGACCACGCTTAACTTACCGATCAAGAGGATGCTCCTTCAGTTTCCAACACAGGTTCGGCACGCTTGGGCGGCAGCGGCGCAAAGTAGCCCACCATCAGCAACAACCCGCCCACGCCGATAAACGACACGATCCGCGCCAGGCCGCCACGGTTGCTCAGCTCGACAAAGAACAGCTTGGCCACCACCACCGCGATCAGCGCCGCGCCGATCAGCCAGACTTCGCGGCGATGGCGCAGGTGGCCGCCGATCATCAGGCCGAGGGCGATCAGGGTCCAGACAATCGACAGGCCGGCTTGCACCAACATCGATTCCAGCAACCCATCCAGATGGAACGGTACGCCGCCCCAGTGATGTGCGGTGCGCATCACCAGGGCCGTAAAGAACGCGAACAGCGAAATACCGGCAATGCCCTGGGCGATCAATTCAGCCCGCGGCCCTCGCTGCGGCGCCACACTGCGCGACCACAGGTACACGCCCAGCAGCGCAAACAGCAGGCCCAGGTCCAGCGGGTTGAGCAGCGGCACATAGGGCAACGGCCTGGCCGTGCCGTCGCTGAAGGTATTCGCCAGCCAGAACCAGCCCAGCATCAGCACCGCCAAGGGCAGCGCCGCCAACACGCGATACTCCCGTGGATACGCCGACAGCGGCCATGGCCAGTTGCGCGGTGCAGCAGCCAGCACCAGGTACAGGCTTGGCAGGATCGCCCAGCCCAGCCAGCGCCAGGCGTTGTATTCGCTCGACAGCAATAACAGGCCGTAGCGCAGTTCCAGCGCCAATACGCCGATCAACATCCAGCTACCCAACACATGAGCAATGCTCAGGACGGTGGCCGGCACCAGCGTCGCCAAACGCCGCAGCGCGATGAAATGCACCCCGAACACCGCCAGCCAGGCCAGCCAGCCGTAGTGCGCTGCCGGGTGGTAATAATTATGCGCAGACACCAGCAATACCATCCCCGCCGCCGGCATCAACACGGTGCAGAGCACGCCCAGCGAGGCCCAGCGCAGCCGCGTCGCGAGCAACGCCCAGATCGCCACGCTGACCGCCGCAATGCCCAGCAGCAGCGAGGCACGCAGCTCAGCGGGAACAAACCGCAGCACTTCAGCGATCAGCGCCAACGCCCACCACGCCGCGCCCCACACCAGCAGCAGGTCAGACAGGCGTTGCAGCTTGAGCACGGCAAACACCGGCGCATGGGGCTCACGTTGCAAGCGCCAGGCGCCGACCAAGGCGGCCAGGCCCAGCACCATCGGTGTCCAGAAACCGCTGTGCCCCAGGGGACGCACGCCCTCGCTGGTCAAAGGCCCGAGCAGCTCCGGCACCGCCAGCAGGAACGACGCGCCGCCAATCACTTGCAGCAGTAACCCGAACACAAAACTGACGCGCTGTTGCAGGTACAGGCTCAACCAGATGATCAACAACCCACTGGCCGCCCACACACCGCTGGCGCTTTCCCATGGCAGTACAAACAGCACGGCGAGGTTGATCAGCACCAACCCGGCCAGCAGCACCACAGACAGCCCGCGCAACAGCCGTACATCGCTGCGCACCATGTCGTCGCGCGCCGCCAGCAGCATGCCGCCGATCAACGCCAGGCCGATCAACGACGCGCTGAGCAGGCCGCTCCAGCCGGCGTTGAATACCGCTGCCGAGTCGCCGCCTTGTAAGCGCAGCAGGAACAACGCCCCGCCCAGCAGTTGCACGGCGAACGCCGTGAACAGGAACGTGCGCGAGCCAATCCGCAAGCCGATGAACAGGGTCGCCAGGCCGGCGAGCGCCCAACTGATGGCAGTGCCTTGAGTCAGCAACAGCAGCGGCGCGAGCAGGTACACGAAGGTCAGGCCGAGGCTGGCCAGAACCGGCAGGCCCTTGCGCTCCCACTCCGCCGCCTGCTCCGTCGCGGCCCTGCGCAGTTGGTCGAAGCTGAACAGCAACGCCGCGCCCAGCAGCAACGCCCCCAAGGGCGCCCCCTCCAGCAGCGTGTGCTCGCCGATGCGCAGCTCACTGAGAAACGCCAGCGCCGAGCCCAATTGCAGCAACAGGCCAAATGCCCGCGCCAACGGCCGCTGCTGGCGCAAGCCGAGCCAGAAGATCCCGGCACCTTCCACCGCCCAGGCGGCTGCGGTCCAACGCGCATCGAGGCCCAGGGGAATCGCCAGGCTGGCAAAGATCACCCCCAGGGCCAGGCAGGTTTCCGCCAGCAGCAAGGCGCGCCCGCCACTGAGCACGCGGGCCAGGCCCATGTAGAGGATGCTCAGGCCCAGCGCGCTGAACGCTGCGGCGAACTCAAGGTGCTGCACCAGCGCGAACTGCAGGCCAAACCCCACCAGCGGCGGGCCGAACAGCATGCTGCCGTCGACGTAGTCGCCTTTGGATGCCGACCAGCGCAACAACGCATCACGGCCTTCGGGCGCGTCGCCCATCTCCCGCAATTTGCGCCGGGCGAACAACAGGCCGATAGCCAGGTACATCAGGAAAAACAGGATCAGGAACGGCTCGGTACTCCACAGCAGTTCCGGCGTATAGGAACGCATGCCCCAGGCAAAGCCGATACCGAAGGTGCCGACAAAGCCGATCAGGTTGAGCAAGCGCCAAGCCTTGAACCAGGCGATGGCGAGGATACCGGCGTTGAGCAGGGCAAAATAACTGAACAGCGCGACATGATTACCGGCGCCGGTCGACGTGAGGATCGGCGCCGCGAAGCCGCCGAGCGCTGCCGCACAGGCCAGTCCCAACGCATCCTGGGTAATCGCCAGGATCGCCGAGAACACCGTGACCGCCACCAGCAGGCCCAACGCCGCGCTCGGGTCGATCAACGGGTGCAGGCGCATCGCGGCAAACACCGTCAGGTACAGCACCGCGATCCCGGTGCCTTGCAGCATCAAGCCGTAGTTGCTGTTGCGCAGCCGCAGCCACCAGCCCAGGCCCAACAGGCCAAGGGCCGCCGCGGCAACGCCGGCGTAACGCAGTTCGATCGGCACCACCATGCCTTCGGTGGCGTAGCGCAACAGGAAGGCCAGGCCGAGAAACAGCAGCACCACGCCGACACGCAGCACGGTGTTGCCACCAAACAGCCAATTGCGTGCGCCGCCGATGGCGCGTTCGATCAGGTTGGGGCCGCGAGGAGCGATAGGTTCTTGAGGCGGGCGTGGCGTCGGGGCAGGCGTCCAGACGTCATCCGGCAATGGCTGGCTCGGTTCGGCGACCATGGCGACAGGCGCCAATTCAGCCGGCAGCTCCCACACCAGTTCAGGCGCCTTGGCGACAGGTGCCGCCTCAGGCACAGGCGGCTCGACGATGACAGTGCGTGTCGGCGTGGGTACTTCCAGTTGCCGCAGGCGCTCACCCAGGGCGATCAACGCCTTCTGCGTGGTTTCCAACTGAACAGCCTGCTGCTGCGCCTGGGTCGCCAGCTTCGACAGGCGAATCGCCTGGCCGATGCCCAACCCCAACAGCGCACCGATGCCCGCATCATAGAACGACTCATCGAGCGTCCAGCCGAGCACCAGGCCAATCAGCATGAAAATCCATTGCATGGTCGATATTCCCTGAGCAAACCGTGCTGTAGGAGCGAGCTTGCTCGCGAAGATCGCAAAGATACCGCGTTAAATCAGAAAGCACGCGTTATCGTTGGCGTTTTTCGCGAGCAAGCTCGCTCCTACAGTAGATCTAGTCCAGGGCTTTCCAGATCTCCGTAGCGTACTCGCGGATCGTCCGGTCCGACGAGAACCAGCCCATCCGTGCGGTATTGAGCACCGCCGAACGCCACCACGCCTTGGAATCATGCCAATGCGCTTCGACCCGCGCCTGGGCATCCCAGTAGGAATCGAAGTCGGCGCAGACCAGGAAGCGGTCGTAGTCGATCAACCCGTCGATCAAGCCCACATAGCGGCCCGGATCGTCCGGCGAGAACACCCCGCCGCGAATCGCTTGCAGCACATCGTTCAGACGATGGGACGCAGCAATATCGGGCCCGGCGTTGAACTCACCGGCATGTTTACGTGCCTCCACCTGTTGCGCACTGAGGCCGAAGATAAACATGTGATCGGCGCCCACGCGCTCGTGCATCTCCACGTTGGCGCCGTCCATGGTGCCGATGGTCAGCGCGCCGTTGAGGCCGAACTTCATGTTGCTGGTGCCCGAGGCTTCAAAGCCGGCGGTGGAGATCTGCTCCGACAAGTCCGCCGCCGGAATGATGCTTTCCGCCAGGCTGACGTTGTAGTTGGGCAGGAACACCACCTTGAGCAGCCCACGTACGGTCGGGTCGTTGTTGACGGTGCGCGCGATGTCGTTGGTCAGCTTGATGATCAACTTGGCCTGGTGATAGCTGGCCGCCGCCTTGCCCGCGAAGATCTTCACCCGTGGCACCCAGTCGGTGCCCGGCTCGGCACGGATCGCCTGGTACAGCGCCACGGTGTGCAGCAGGTTGAGCAACTGGCGCTTGTATTCGTGGATACGCTTGACCTGCACGTCGAACATCGCTGCCGGGTTCACCGAAATACCCAGGCGCTCATGGATGATCTCGGCCAGCGCACGCTTGCTGTGCAGGCGCTGGTCGGCAAAGGCTTTGCGGAAGGTCTGTTTCTCGGCGAAGGTTTCCAACTCGCCCAGGCGGGTTTCGATGTTGTCGAGAATGTCCGGGCCCAAGGCTTCCACCAGCATATCGGTGAGCTTGGGGTTGGCCTGGTACAGCCAGCGGCGGAAGGTAATGCCGTTGGTCTTGTTGTTGATGCGCTCCGGGTAGAGCTTGTGCAGTTCGGAGAACACCGTGCTGCGCATCAGTTGGGTGTGCAGGCCGGACACGCCGTTGACGCTGTGGGAGCCGAGGAACGCCAGGTTGCCCATGCGCACACGGCGGCCGTTGTCTTCTTCGATCAGGGACACGGCGCGCAGTACGTCGAAGTCATGGATGCCCTTGGCGCGCAGCGCATCGATGTGCTGGGCGTTAATCAGGTAGATGATCTGCATATGCCGGGGCAGCATGCGCTCCATCAGGCCGACCGGCCAGGTTTCCAGGGCTTCGGGCAACAGGGTGTGGTTGGTGTACGACAGGGTTTCGACGGTGACATCCCACGCGGCTTCCCACGGAATGTCGTGCAGGTCGACCAACTGGCGCATCAACTCGGCCACGGCGATCGAGGGGTGGGTGTCGTTGAGCTGGATCGCTGCATGTTCGCCCAGGCTCAGGACCGAGCCGTGCATGTTTTTGTGGCGACGCAACAGATCTTGCAAGGAGGCGGCGACGAAGAAGTATTCCTGGCGCAGGCGCAGTTCCTGCCCCGCTTCGGTGCTGTCCGCCGGGTAAAGCACTCGGGAGATGCTCTCGGCGCGGGCCACTTCGGCGACGGCGCCCAGGTGGTCACCGGCGTTGAAGCGTTCCAAGTGCAGATCTTCCACCGCACGGGCACGCCACAGGCGCAAGGTATTCACGCTGGCGCCGCGCCAGCCGACCACCGGGGTGTCGTAGGCAACGGCGCGCACGGTTTCGTTGGGCGTCCACACCTGGATCAGCTTACCGGAGGCATCCGGCAGGGTCTCGACGCTGCCACCGAAGCCGATCGGGTAAATCACCTCGGCCCGCTCGAATTCCCACGGGTTGCCGAAATCCAGCCAGCGTTCGGTCTGTTCCTGCTGCCAGCCATCGACAATCGCCTGGCGGAACAAGCCGTGCTCATAACGAATGCCATAACCGTGGCCGGCGATGCCCAAGGTCGACATGCTTTCCATAAAGCATGCCGCCAGACGGCCGAGGCCGCCGTTGCCAAGCGCCGCGTCGGGCTCCAGCAGGCGAATGCGTTCGAGGTCCACACCCAGCTCGGACAAGGCTTCGCGAGCGATCTCCAGCACGCCGAGGTTGCTCAGGCTGTCGTAGAGCAGGCGCCCGATAAGGAATTCCAGGGAGAGGTAATACACCCGCTTCTGGCCTTTGCGGTAGATACGCCGCGTGTGGTCCATCCAGTGGTCGACCATCTGGTCGCGGGCGGCCAGGGCAATGGCTTCGAACCAGTCATGGTCGAAGGCATGGTCCGGGTCTTTGCCCACCGCGTAGGTGAGTTTGGTCAAGACAGCATCGCGGAATGCGGCTACCTCTGCTTCTCGTGCAAGCGGTTCCTGAGACATCGGTGTGACCTCGGGCGAGATTGAAGGAGTTGCTAGAGCCTAGTCGGTCTGACAGACGGTAGACGCTCTGGTTCGGCAGTTTTTTAACTCATTCACCTTTAATACGCTTTTGATGCAGGGGTCGTGCCCGATCAGCCCACGGCCAGGCCTTTGAGCTGAAATACGCAAAATATTGTTCAAAAAACCACCAATCCCGGTATGATCGCGCGCCCGGATACCGCCCCACCTTTTGGAACCCTGATGAAGCCTCAACTGATCGCCGCCGCGGAACTCGACCGTCTCGAGACTTGGCAGAAATATTCCGCCCATATGTGCGGCGGCTGCGTGTCCAGCTGCTGCACGCTGCCGGTTGAGGTGAAGATCAAGGACCTGATCCGCATTGGCATCGTCGATGAGTTCGAGCGCGGCGACCCGCCGAAGAACATCGCCAAGCGGTTGCAGAAGGAAGGTATCGTCGAGCGCTACAACAACAAATCCGAGATTTTTACCCTGCAGCGCATGAGCAACAACGACTGCCTGTACCTGGATCGTAAGACGCGCTTCTGCACTATTTATGACAAGCGCCCGGATACTTGCCGCAACCACCCGAAGATCGGGCCGCGCCCGGGGTATTGCGCGTACAAGCCGAAGGAAGTGGTGCGCGAGACCAAGTTCAAGACCCTCGACAAGTTCTGATCCGGGTTTTGTGGGGCTCTCAAGGGCCCTATCGGGGGCAAGCCCCCTCCCACATTTTGATCTGTGAACACATTCAAAGGTGGGAGGGGGCTTGCCCCCGATGAGGCCAGTACAGCCACCACAGAAACTGCAGGCATAAAAAAACGCCCCCGGCCTTTCGACCGGGGGCGTTTTTCATTCAGCCTGAGTTAACTCAGTTCTTGGCTTTCTTGGCAGCGCGGGTGCGCTCGCCTTCGTCCAGGATCTTCTTACGCAGGCGGATCGACTTCGGCGTCACTTCGCACAGTTCGTCGTCCTGGATGAATTCCAGGGCCTGTTCCAGGGTGAAGCGAACAGGTGGAACCAGGGCGATGGTTTCGTCTTTACCCGAAGCACGCATGTTGTCGAGCTTCTTGCCTTTGGTTGGGTTGACGCCCATGTCGTTGTCACGGCTGTTCAGGCCAACGATCTGACCGTTGTAGATCTCTTGACCGTGTTCAACGAACAGCTTGCCACGCGCCTGGAGGGTTTCCAGGGAGTAGGTCAGCGCCTTGCCGGTTTCTACCGATACCAGGACACCGTTCTGACGGCCGGACATGTCGCCGGACTTCATGGTGTCGTAGCGATCGAAGATCGAGGTCAGGATGCCAGCACCGTTGGTCAGGGTCAGGAACTGGTTACGGAAACCGATCAGACCACGAGCCGGGATGTTGTATTCCAGACGCACACGGCCTTTGCCATCCGGCACCATGTTGGTCAGGTCGCCCTTACGCAGGCCCATCTCTTCCATGACCTTGCCCTGGGATTCTTCAGGGGTGTCGATGGTGACGTTTTCGAACGGTTCCTGCTTCACGCCGTCAACGGTACGGATGATCACTTCAGGACGACCAACGCCCATTTCGAAGCCTTCGCGACGCATGGTTTCGATCAGTACCGAGAGGTGCAGCTCACCACGGCCGGAAACCTTGAACTTGTCAGCCGAGTCGCCTTCTTCAACGCGCAGTGCAACGTTGTACAGCAGCTCTTTGTCCAGACGTTCCTTGATGTTACGGGAAGTCACGAACTTGCCTTCTTTACCGCAGAAAGGCGAGTCGTTTACCTGGAAGGTCATGGAAACGGTTGGCTCGTCGACGGTCAGAGGCTTCATTGCCTCGACAGTGTCCGGCTGGCACAGGGTGTCGGAGATGAACAGCGAGTCCATACCGCTGACGCACACGATATCGCCGGCGAAAGCTTCTTCAACGTCGATACGGTGCAGGCCGTGGTGACCCATCAGCTTCAGGATACGACCGTTGCGCTTCTTGCCGTCGGCGCCGATAGCGACAACCGGGGTGTTCGGCTTGACGCTGCCACGGGCGATACGGCCAACGCCGATAACACCCAGGAAGCTGTTGTAGTCCAGTGCCGAGATTTGCATCTGGAACGGACCGTCACGGTCAACCTTCGGTGGTGGAACGTGGTCAACGATCGCCTGGTACAGCGGGGTCATGTCTTCCGCCATGGCGGTGTGTTCCAGACCGGCAATACCGTTCAGGGCCGAGGCGTAGATCACTTGGAAATCAAGTTGCTCTTCGGTGGCACCCAGGTTGTCGAACAGGTCGAAGATCTGGTCCAGAACCCAGTCCGGACGCGCGCCTGGACGGTCAACCTTGTTGATGCACACGATCGGACGCAGGCCGGCTTCGAACGCCTTCTTGGTCACGAAACGGGTTTGCGGCATAGGGCCGTCTTGAGCGTCAACCAGCAGCAGAACGGAGTCAACCATCGACATTACGCGTTCTACTTCGCCGCCGAAGTCGGCGTGGCCCGGGGTATCCACGATGTTGATGTGGTAGCCGTTCCAGTTGATAGCGGTGTTTTTTGCCAGGATGGTAATACCGCGCTCTTTTTCCTGGTCGTTGGAGTCCATCACGCGCTCGTCGTTGAGCTCGTTGCGCTCCAGGGTGCCGGATTGACGCAGGAGTTTGTCTACCAGGGTGGTTTTACCATGGTCAACGTGGGCAATGATGGCGATGTTACGTAGATTTTCGATCACTTGTGTATCTCGATCAGAGGATTCGGTGTGCTGACAGGTCGTGGCAGCGATTAACAGTAGAGTCAGGCCTTGCCGTTACAGCTTGACGGCAGAGTCGGGGGGCCGGTGACGCAGGCCACAGGCAAACAGCCCCGGGCTCTTAGCTCGGTCGATAAACGCGCACATTGGCATGCCCCTCACTGAGCAAATGGTGGGCATGCAGGCGACTCATCACGCCTTTGTCGCAATACAGCAGGTACTGACGGCTGTTATCCAGTTCCTTGAAACGCGCGTTCAATGCATAAAACGGCAGCGTTTGTACGTCGATGCCGGCGATTTCCAGCGGCTCATCTTCAGCGGCATCCGGGTGACGGATGTCGATGACGATCTGGCCGGCCAGGGCTTCGCTGACTTCTTCGATCTGCACATCCTGGCCCAGTTCGTCGATAACACGATCGATCGGGACCAGCTTGGCGTTCTCGAGCGCACGCTCCAGAACCGCCATATCAAACTGTTGTTCTTCGTACTCCACGCGGTTGCGCTTGGCGTGGGTCTTGGGGTTCACCGAAATGACCCCGCAGTATTCAGGCATATGCTTGGCAAAGTCGGCGGTGCCGATTGTTTCTGCCAAGTCGATGATGTCCTGCTTGTGGCTGGCGATCAGCGGGCGCAATACCAGCTTCTCGGTCACGCAGTCGATCAGCGACAGGTTCGGCAGCGTCTGGCTGGAAACCTGGGAAATCGCTTCACCGGTCACCAGCGCGTCGATCTGCAACTGATCGGCGATTCGGGACGCAGCGCGCAACATCATACGCTTCAAAACTACGCCCATATGACTGTTATCGACTTTACCGAGAATTTCGCCCAGCACTTCCTCGAACGGTACGCTCACAAATAGCACGCGCTGGGAGCTGCCGTACTTCTTCCAGATAAAGTGCGCAACTTCCATCACGCCCAATTCGTGTGCACGCCCGCCCAGGTTAAAGAAGCAGAAGTGGCTCATCAGGCCGCGGCGCATGATCTGGTAGGCCGCCACCGTGGAATCGAAACCGCCGGACATGAGCACCAGGGTCTGTTCCAGGGCGCCCAGCGGGTAGCCGCCGATGCTGTCGTGCTGGCTGTGAATCACAAACAACCGTTGGTCGCGAATTTCCATGCGCACTTCAATTTGCGGCGCCTTGAGGGAAATTCCGGCGGCGCCGCACTCGCGACGCAGCTTGCTGCCGACGTATTTCTCGACGTCCATGGAGCTGAACGGGTGCTTGCCGGCACGCTTGCAGCGCACCGAAAAAATCTTGCCTTCAAGGCTGTCGCCGAAGTGCCGTTTGCATTTCTCGGTAATGTCGTCGAAGTCCCCCAGCGGGTACTCATCCACCTGCAGGAAATGCGCGATACCCGGCATGCAGCTCAGGCGCTCGGTCATGTCCTTCAAGGCCTTGGCGTCGGTCAGGCGGGTTTCCAGCTCGAGGTTGTCCCACACACCGTTCACCACCACAGCCGGGTCCAGATCGCGGAGCACGGCACGGATGTTCTTGGCCAACTGACGGATGAAACGCATCCGTACCGGTCGGCTCTTGATGGTGATCTCGGGGAAGACTTTAACGATTAATTTCATGGAAACAGCGCGCGCAGGGCCTGCCGAAAAAGGGGGGCGCGGATTATAGCGGAAATCGCTCAAGGTTTAACCAGTTAATATGCACAACACTCGACTCGCACTAAATAGGTGCATTTGCACTCGCGAACGCCACATTGCGGTGCGCCAATTTCGGGCATTTGTCGCAATGCACCTTTATAGGGGCGTTTTTGGAGCAAAAAACCCATGTTGGCGCACTGGCATGCAATTTGCTCTCTTGTGAGGCAGGTTGCCATGGCGGACTATCCGCGCCGGCATCACCCACATTCTAAGGGCTAACTCCACTACCCCAGCCCGAAGCCACCCGGAGGACACTATGTCGAAGTCGGTTCAACTCATCAAAGATCATGACGTTAAATGGATTGATCTGCGCTTCACGGACACCAAAGGCACTCAGCACCACGTGACCATGCCGGCTCGCGACGCGCTGGATGATGCTTTCTTCGAAGAAGGCAAAATGTTCGACGGCTCCTCCATCGCTGGCTGGAAAGGCATCGAAGCCTCCGACATGATCCTGATGCCGGACGACAGCACTGCCGTCCTCGACCCGTTCACCGAAGACCCAACCCTGATCATCGTCTGCGACGTGATCGAGCCTTCGACCATGCAAGGCTACGACCGCGACCCACGTGCGATCGCCAAGCGTGCCGAGGAATACCTGAAGTCCACCGGTATCGGCGACACCGTATTCGTAGGCCCGGAGCCGGAATTCTTCATCTTTGATTCGGTCAAGTTCAAGTCCGACATCTCCGGCTCCATGTTCAAGATCTTCTCCGAACAAGGTTCGTGGATGTCCGACCAGGACGTGGAAGGCGGCAACAAAGGCCACCGTCCAGGCATCAAAGGTGGCTACTTCCCGGTTCCGCCGTTCGACCATGACCACGAAATCCGTACCTCCATGTGCAACGCCATGGAAGAAATGGGCCTGGTCATCGAAGTTCACCACCACGAAGTGGCGACTGCCGGCCAGAACGAAATCGGCGTTAAGTTCAACACCCTGGTGGCCAAGGCTGACGAAGTCCAGACCCTGAAGTACTGCGTACACAACGTGGCTGATGCCTACGGCCGTACCGCTACCTTCATGCCTAAGCCGCTGTACGGCGATAACGGTTCGGGTATGCACGTTCACCTGTCCATCGCCAAAGAAGGCAAGAACACCTTCGCTGGCGAAGGTTATGCCGGCCTGTCCGACACCGCCCTGTACTTCATCGGCGGCATCATCAAGCACGGTAAGGCCCTGAACGGCTTCACCAACCCGTCGACCAACTCCTACAAGCGTCTGGTCCCAGGTTTCGAAGCACCGGTCATGCTGGCCTACTCGGCTCGCAACCGTTCCGCCTCGATCCGTATTCCTTACGTGTCCAGCCCGCGCGCTCGCCGTATCGAAGCTCGCTTCCCGGATCCAGCAGCCAACCCATACCTGGCCTTCGCTGCCCTGGTCATGGCCGGCCTGGACGGTATCCAGAACAAGATCCACCCTGGCGACGCCGCCGACAAAAACTTGTACGACCTGCCGCCTGAAGAGGCCAAAGAGATCCCACAAGTGTGCGGCAGCCTGAAAGAAGCCCTGGAAGAGCTGGACAAGGGCCGTGCGTTCCTGACCAAAGGCGGCGTATTCAGCGACGACTTCATCGATGCCTACATCGAGCTGAAAAGCGAAGAAGAAATCAAAGTACGCACCTTCGTACACCCACTGGAATACGAGCTGTACTACAGCTGCTGATCCGGTAGCGCTGCTTGACGCAGCGTGATGAAAAAGGCCTCCTTCGGGAGGTCTTTTTTTTGCCCGCACCCTAGGAGGTCACCTCTTGAAGCGTCTACTTGCATTCACTTTATTGTTCGCCAGCGCCAGTGCATTCGCTGCACCGCCGACACTGGAGCCATTGCTCAACAGCATCGCCGAACGCCTGGCCATTGCCGACCAGGTGGCCCTGAGCAAATGGGACAGTAAAAAACCGGTAGAAGACAAAAAGCGCGAGCAGGACGTGCTCGCCAGCGTCATTGCCCAGGCACCGAGTTACAAACTGGAGCCCGCCGCCGCCGAGCAATTTTTCTCGGCACAGATCGAGGCAAACAAGCTGGTGCAATACACCCACCTGTCCGACTGGCAGTTCCAGGGCAAGGCACCCGACGACCCGCGCCCGGACCTGGTGAAGCAGATTCGCCCGCAACTGGATCAATTGCAAAAACGCCTGCTGCAACAGCTCGCAGACTTCACGCCACAACGCAGCGACCCGCAGTGCCCTCAATGGCTGGCTGAAGCGGTGCATGAGCCGCTGAACGACCCGTTGCGGCAGCTGGCGATGATTCGCGCCACGGCCGAGCTATGTATCCACAAAGACTGAATCTGTAACCCGACCCGAACATGTGGGAGTTCCTCCCACATTGGATTTGTGTGAATTCGGCACTTCCTGAACAACCTTCACAAAACCGCACTATATTGGTGCGACATCCCGCACCCTTCCCACTGACTCACACCATTTTGGTTCGAAACTTCCCGAGCGGGCTGGCAGAACGCCACAGTTTCGCGCCTTAACCCCTTATTTCAGGGGATTCACGCTTCTTTTCGGAGCCTTGGTTTGGTTTTTGCATTTTCCTTGTATCAGCGTGTGCCTCAAGCCCGCGCCTTGCTCCAAAAGAGGTCCCGATGACCATCAGCGATGCACTGCACCGTTTGCTACTCGACAACCTGACCACCGCGACCATCCTGCTCAATGACGACCTGCGCCTTGAGTACATGAACCCGGCGGCAGAGATGCTCCTGGCCATCAGCGGCCAGCGCAGCCATGGGCAGTTCATCAGCGAATTGTTCACCGAGTCGGCCGAAGCCTTGAGTTCGTTGCGCCAGGCAGTGGAGCAGGCACACCCGTTCACCAAACGTGAAGCGATGCTCACGGCACTCACCGGCCAGACGCTGACCGTCGACTACGCCGTGACCCCGATCCTGAGCAACGGAGCCACGCTGCTGCTGCTCGAAGTGCACCCCCGCGACCGCCTGTTGCGCATCACCAAGGAAGAAGCCCAGCTGTCCAAGCAGGAGACCAGCAAGATGCTGGTGCGCGGCCTGGCCCATGAGATCAAGAACCCGCTGGGCGGCATTCGCGGCGCGGCGCAGTTGCTGGCCCGTGAACTGCCGGACGAGCACCTCAAGGACTACACCAACGTCATCATCGAAGAGGCCGACCGCCTGCGTAACCTGGTGGACCGCATGCTCGGCTCCAACAAGCTGCCGTCGCTGGCGATGACCAACGTGCACGAAGTACTGGAGCGCGTCTGTCAGTTGGTAGAAGCCGAAAGCCAGGGCTGCATCACCCTGGTGCGCGACTACGACCCAAGCATTCCCGACGTGTTGATCGACCGCGAGCAGATGATCCAGGCGGTGCTCAACATCGTGCGCAACGCCATGCAGGCCATCAGCAGCCAGAACGAGCTGCGCCTTGGCCGCATCAGCCTGCGCACCCGTGCCCTGCGCCAGTTCACCATCGGCCACGTGCGCCATCGCCTGGTGACCAAGGTCGAGATCATCGACAACGGCCCGGGCATCCCTGCGGAACTTCAGGAAACCATCTTCTTTCCCATGGTCAGCGGCCGCCCGGACGGTACCGGGCTGGGCCTGGCCATTACCCAGAACATCATCAGCCAGCACCAGGGTCTGATCGAATGTGAGAGCCATCCCGGCCACACCACATTCTCGATCTTTCTGCCTCTGGAACAAGGAGCCCCATCGACATGAGCCGTAGTGAAACTGTGTGGATCGTCGATGACGACCGTTCTATCCGCTGGGTCCTCGAGAAAGCCTTGCAACAGGAAGGCATGACCACCCAGAGCTTCGACAGCGCCGACGGGGTGATGAGCCGCCTGGCGCGCCAGCAGCCCGACGTGATCATCTCCGACATCCGCATGCCCGGCGCCAGTGGCCTGGACCTGCTGGCGCGGATTCGCGAGCAGCACCCGCGCCTGCCGGTGATCATCATGACTGCCCACTCGGACCTGGACAGCGCTGTCGCGTCCTATCAGGGCGGTGCCTTCGAGTACCTGCCCAAGCCGTTTGACGTGGACGAGGCCGTGGCGCTGGTCAAGCGCGCCAACCAGCACGCCCAGGAACAGCAGAACCAGGAAGCTCCGCCGACCCTGACCCGCACCCCGGAAATCATCGGTGAAGCGCCGGCGATGCAGGAAGTGTTTCGCGCCATCGGGCGCTTGAGCCATTCCAACATCACCGTGCTGATCAACGGCGAGTCGGGTACCGGTAAAGAGCTGGTAGCCCACGCCCTGCACCGCCACAGCCCGCGAGCGGCCTCGCCGTTTATCGCACTGAACATGGCGGCGATCCCCAAGGATCTGATGGAGTCCGAGCTGTTCGGACATGAGAAAGGCGCGTTCACCGGCGCAGCCAACCTGCGTCGCGGCCGCTTCGAACAGGCGGACGGCGGCACACTGTTCCTCGATGAAATCGGCGACATGCCGGCCGACACCCAGACCCGTCTGCTGCGCGTACTGGCGGACGGCGAGTTCTACCGCGTGGGCGGGCACACACCGGTCAAGGTCGATGTGCGCATCATCGCCGCGACTCACCAGAACCTGGAAACCCTGGTGCACGCCGGCAAGTTCCGTGAAGACTTGTTCCACCGTCTCAACGTGATCCGCATCCACATCCCACGGATGTCGGACCGCCGCGAAGATATCCCGACCCTCGCCCGCCACTTCCTCAGCCGCGCCGCCCAGGAGCTGGCCGTCGAGCCGAAGCTGCTGAAAAGCGAGACCGAGGAATACCTGAAGAACCTGCCGTGGCCCGGCAACGTGCGCCAGTTGGAGAACACCTGCCGCTGGATCACCGTGATGGCGTCCGGCCGCGAAGTGCATATCGGCGACCTGCCGCCGGAACTGTTGAGCCTGCCGCAGGATTCGGCCCCGGTGACCAACTGGGAACAGGCGCTGCGCCAATGGGCCGACCAGGCCCTGGCACGCGGCCAGTCGAACCTGCTGGACAGCGCCGTGCCGGCCTTCGAGCGGATCATGATCGAAACCGCCCTCAAGCACACCGCCGGCCGCCGTCGCGATGCCGCCGTGTTGCTGGGTTGGGGTCGCAATACCTTGACGCGCAAGATCAAGGAGTTGGGCATGAAGGTGGATGGTGGTGATGACGATGAGGGCGACGACGCCTGATCTCCCATCTACCGAGGTCTAATGTGGGAGGGGGCTTGCTCCCGATAGCGGTGGATCAGTCAGATAGATATCGACTGACACTCCGCCATCGGGAGCAAGCCCCCTCTCACATTTGGACCCCCACAGGGACTCAGAACCGTGCACCGCTTCAATGCACCCTGTTCTAGCATCGCGCACACGTTCCAAGCCCGAAACCAGCGTTTTGTTAAGAAAATACTGAACCCCGAAAACACCAAAGCCCCGTATTCCGGGGCTTTGCGCTTTCTGGAGAAATTTTTTGCCACAACTCAGCCACTCTGGCACGCGCCCTGCAATAACCCCAGTACAACCCAGTTTCGGGGACCTTGGTACAGGCAGGCCGAGAATCCCCTCTTTACACCCGGGGTGCTTGATGCGAACCGCGTCGCGCTCCACACCGCTTTCGGGAACCTCGGTACAGGCAGGCCGGGGATTCCCTCTTTAACACCGAAGCCTCTGGCTTCACCCCGTTTTGGGAGCCCTGGTACAGGCAGGCCGGGAACTCCCTCTTTTATTGCTCTTGGAGATGGATCTCCAGCCGCCAGCGGTCATCGACCTCCTCGCCCTTCCACTCCCCACGCAGCGGCCGAGCCGCCACCAGGTTCAGCAGCAAGCCCGCATCGGTCTTGCGCACGCGCCAGTTCACATCCTTGTCGTTGACCTTGAGCTGCCCGCTGGCGGCCTTGCCTTGCGCGTCGAACAACAGCGCCACGGTGCCGTCGATATGCTCACCGTGCAGCTTGGGTTCGCGGTTAAACCACGCCACCACACCGTCCGCCGCCGTCTCTATCTGCTGCAACTCGACCGGGTCTGGGGTGGTCAGGCGACCGATCATCAGGCCCACCATCAGGCCGACAATCGCCAATGAGCCCATCACCCTCGGCATTAGCTTCGGCCTTGGGTCTTCTTCAGGGGTAGAATGCAGCGCATCTTTGCCTTCGGAGCCGTGCATGTTTCACGTCATCCTTTTTCAACCAGAAATTCCGCCGAATACCGGCAACGTTATCAGGCTGTGCGCCAACAGTGGCTGCCACCTGCATTTGATCGAGCCCCTGGGCTTCGACATGGACGACAAACGCCTGCGCCGTGCCGGCCTGGACTACCACGAGTACGCCACCCTGCAGCGCCATGCCGACCTGGCCAGCTGCCTGGAAAGCCTGGGCCACCCACGGCTGTTCGCGTTCACCACCAAGGGTTCGCGACCGTTCCATGATGCCAGCTTCGCCGAAGGCGACGCCTTCCTGTTCGGCCCGGAAAGCCGTGGCCTGCCGGCCGAGGTACTCGACGCCCTGCCCGATGGCCATCGCCTGCGCCTGCCGATGCGCGAAGGCTGCCGCAGCCTGAACCTGTCGAACACCGTCGCCGTTGCCGTCTACGAAGGCTGGCGCCAACTCGGCTTCAAATAGCACACATAACAAATGTGGGAGGGGGCTTGCCCCCGATGGCGGAGTGTCAGTCGACATCTATCTGACTGATCCACCGCCATCGGGAGCAAGCTCCCTCCCACATTGGGTTCTGCGTCGGGTTCGAGATTACTGAACCGTCGGCGCGCCTTCCTGTTGCATGCGCTGCAGCTCTTGAGCGTACAGGGCATCGAAGTTCACCGGAGCCAGCATCAACGCCGGGAACGAACCACGGGTGACCAGGCTGTCCAGGGTCTCGCGGGCATACGGGAACAGGATGTTCGGGCAGAACGCACCCAGGGTGTGGCTCATGGACGCTTCGTCCAGGCCCTGGATCAGGAAGATACCGGCCTGTTGCACTTCAGCGATGAAGGCCACTTCTTCGCCATTCTTGACGGTGACCGACAAGGTCAGCACGACTTCGTGGAAATCGCCTTCCAGTGCCTTTTGACGGGTGTTCAGGTCCAGGGCAACGCTTGGGGTCCATTCCTGGCGGAAGATAGCCGGGCTTTTCGGCGCTTCGAACGACAAGTCACGCACATAGATACGCTGCAGCGAAAATTGTGGGCCTTGGGCTTCTGCTGCTTCGGTGTTCTGTTGGTCAGTCATCGCAGATCCTTCTTGATCTTGGGGTCTTTTAGGGGTTAGGAGTCAGACGAGCAGCAGCGCATCGAGTTTACCGGCGCGCTCCAGGGCAAACAGGTCGTCGCAACCACCGATGTGTTTAGCGCCGATCCAGATCTGCGGCACCGACGTGCGCCCCGCCTTCTGGGCCATTTCGGCACGCACCTGGGGTTTGCCATCGACCTTGATCTCTTCGAAGGCAACGCCCTTTTTCTCCAGCAGGGCCTTGGCCCGCATGCAGTAAGGGCACCAATCGCTGGAATATACGACGACCTGGCTCATATCACTTCACCAGCGGCAGGTTATCGGCGCGCCAGCTGCTGATGCCACCGGACAGCTTGGCGGCGGTGAAACCGCTCTTGAGCATCTCGCGGGCGTGGGTACCGGCGTGCTGGCCCTGGGCGTCGACCAGGATGATGGTCTTGGCCTTGTGCTTTTCCAGCTCGGCCAGGCGCGCGATCAGCTTGTCCTGAGGAATGTTCAGGGCACCGACGATGTGGCCGGCGGCGAAATCCTTGACTGGGCGGATATCCACCACAATGGCCTCATCCTTGTTGACCAGCGCGGTCAGCTCCGACGTGCTCAGGCTGCGGCCACCACGGCTCAATTCGTGAGCGATCAGCAGCGCCAGCAGGATGACGAAGGCACCCACGAGCAGATAGTGGGCAGTGGCAAATGCAATCAGGTGATCAACCATCAAGGAGGTTCCAGGGCGTTAAAATGGCGGTAAGTATACACAGCCGTCAGGGGGGGCCAACCCCCGTAAGGCGGTGACGTGGTCGGAACTTCGCTTTAAACTGCCACTCCCTTTTCAATTGCCTTCCTTTATTACCGCCGCGAGAGGATCTATGACTACTACGCCTAAACCTTTGGTCCTGATAATTCTCGATGGCTTCGGACACAGTGAAAGCCACCACGACAACGCGGTGTACGCGGCCAAGAAGCCCGTACTCGACCGCCTGACCGCGACGGTGCCCAACGGCCTGATCTCCGGCTCGGGCATGGACGTGGGCCTGCCGGACGGCCAGATGGGCAACTCGGAAGTCGGCCACATGAACCTCGGCGCCGGACGAGTGGTCTATCAGGACTTCACCCGCGTGACCAAATCGATCCGCGATGGCGAGTTCTTCGAGAACCCGACTATCTGCGCAGCGGTAGATAAAGCCGTGGCCGCCGGCAAAGCCGTGCACTTCATGGGCCTGCTGTCCGACGGCGGCGTTCACAGTCACCAGGACCATCTGGTGGCGATGGCCGAGCTGGCCTTCAAGCGCGGCGCCGACAAGATCTACCTGCACGCCTTCCTCGATGGTCGCGACACCCCGCCAAAAAGCGCGCAATCCTCCATCGAGCTGCTGGACGCCACCTTCGCCGCCCTGGGCAAGGGCCGCATCGCCAGCCTGGTGGGCCGCTACTTCGCCATGGACCGCGACAACCGTTGGGACCGCGTGTCCCAGGCCTACAACCTGATCGTCGACGGCCAGGCCGAATTCCACGCCGCCACCGCCCAGGAAGGCCTGGAAGCTGCCTACGCCCGTGGCGAGAGCGATGAATTCGTCAAGGCCACCACCATCGGCGAGCCGGTCAAGGTCGAAGACGGCGACGCCGTGGTGTTCATGAACTTCCGCGCCGACCGCGCGCGCGAGCTGAGCCGTGTGTTTGTCGAAGACGGTTTCAAGGAATTCGAGCGGGCGCGCCAGCCAAAAGTCCAATACGTCGGCCTGACCCAATACGCCGCCAGCATCCCGGCCCCCGCTGCCTTTGCTGCCGGCAGCCTGGACAACGTGCTGGGCGACTACCTGGCGAAGAACGGCAAGACCCAGCTGCGTATTGCCGAGACCGAGAAATACGCCCACGTCACCTTCTTCTTCTCCGGCGGGCGTGAAGAACCGTTCCCGGGCGAAGAACGCATCCTGATCCCTTCGCCAAAAGTCGCCACCTACGACCTGCAGCCGGAAATGAGCGCGCCGGAAGTCACCGACAAGATCGTCGACGCCATCGACCACCAGCGTTACGACGTGATCGTGGTCAACTATGCCAACGGCGACATGGTCGGCCACAGCGGTAACCTGGAAGCTGCGACCAAGGCCGTGGAATGCCTGGACCTGTGCGTCGGCCGCATTGTCGAGGCCCTGGAAAAAGTCGGCGGCGAAGCGCTGATCACCGCCGACCACGGCAACTGCGAGCAGATGTCCGACGAAACCACCGGCCAGGCCCATACCGCCCACACCACCGAGCCGGTGCCGTTCATCTATGTAGGCAAGCGCGATTTCAAAGTGCGTGATGGCGGCGTGCTGGCGGATGTGGCACCGACCATGCTGATGCTGATGGGGCTGGAGAAGCCCAAAGAGATGACCGGGACCTCAATTCTGGTCTGATCTCAACAAACATGTGGGAGGGGCTTGTCCCTTCCCACATGGGATCTGCGGTGTTTGGCAGATGTCTTTTTGCCATACCACCGCCGCTCGGCACCTATCTTGCCTTCCAGGCCGAATTGGGCGTTTTTTTTGCAGCGCTTGGCGGGCATACTAGGCCGTCCCTTTCCCTGGTGTCGCCCGCCTCTATGCTTCGCGCCTTGATTACCCTCGCTCTTGTCTGCCTGCTCCAACCGGCGTTTGCCGACGAGCGCGCACAAACTCAACAACAGTTGGACGCTACGCGTCAGGACATTACCGAGCTGAAAAAACTGCTCGGCAAGCTCCAGGAAGAAAAATCCGGGGTGCAGAAAGACCTGCGCGGCACGGAAACCGAAATGGGTAAGCTGGAGAAGCAGGTCCAGGAGCTGCAAAAAGAACTAAAGAAGAGCGAGTCGGAACTGGAGCGACTCGACGCTGAGAAAAAAAAACTCCAGAGCGCACGCGTTGAACAGCAACGCCTGATCGCGATCCAGGCCCGCGCCGCCTACCAGAGCGGCCGCCAGGAATACCTCAAGCTGCTGCTCAACCAGCAGAACCCGGAGAAATTCGCGCGCACCCTGACCTACTACGACTACCTGAGCAAGGCCCGCCTGGAGCAATTGAAAAGCTTCAACGAGACCCTGCGCCAGTTGGCCAATGTCGAACAGGAAATCGCCAACCAGCAGTCGCAGCTGGAGGACCAGAAAGCCAGCCTCAACGCCCAGCGCGACGAGCTGGACAAAGTCCGCAAGGAGCGCCAGCTGGCCCTGGCCAAGCTCAATGACGACGTGAAGGCCCGCGACGCCAAGCTGCAGGCCCGCGAGCAGGACCAGGCCGACCTGGCCAAAGTGCTCAAGACCATCGAAGAAACCCTGGCACGCCAGGCACGCGAGGCCGAAGAAGCGCGGCAGAAAGCGCTGATCGCCCAGCAGGAAGCGGAAAAAAAGCGCCAGCGTGAGGCCGAACTGGCAGCCACCACCGATGCCCCGGCGCCGCGCAAACCGGCACATGCCGCCCCTGGCCCGCTGGTTTCCAGTGCCGGCGAGTCGTTCGGCGGGCCTTTTGCTTCAGCCCGCGGCAAACTTCCATGGCCGGTTGATGGTCGACTGCTGGCACGCTTTGGGGAAACCCGGGGCGATGACACCCGCGCCAAGTGGGACGGGGTGATGATCAGCGCCTCTGCCGGCAGCCAGGTCCACGCCGTACATGGTGGGCGCGTGGTGTTTGCCGATTGGCTGCGGGGCGCCGGTTTGTTGGTGATTCTCGACCACGGTAATGGCTATTTAAGCCTTTATGGCCACAATCAGACGTTACTCAAGTCGGCAGGTGATGTTGTAAAAGCCGGTGAATCCATCTCCACTGTCGGTAACAGTGGTGGCCAGGACACCCCGGCGCTGTACTTCGCTATTCGTCAGCAGGGTCGCCCGAGCGATCCCGCACAATGGTGCCGGTCCCAAGGATAGGGTCGCATCTACATTAGGAGTTCGTTCGACATGCTGCATTTGTCCCGCCTCACTTCGCTGGCCCTGACGATCGCCCTGGTCATCGGCGCGCCTCTGGCTTTTGCCGACCAGGCCGCCCCGGCTGCACCCGCCGCCACGGCCGCGACCACCAAGGCGCCATTGCCGCTGGACGAGCTGCGCACCTTTGCCGAGGTCATGGACCGGATCAAGGCCGCCTATGTCGAACCTGTAGACGACAAGACCCTGCTGGAAAATGCCATCAAGGGCATGCTCAGCAACCTCGACCCGCACTCCGCGTACCTGGGTCCGGAAGATTTTGCCGAGCTGCAGGAAAGCACCAGTGGTGAATTCGGCGGCCTGGGCATTGAAGTCGGCGCTGAAGACGGCAACATCAAGGTCGTTTCGCCCATCGACGACACCCCGGCATCCAAGGCCGGCATCCAGGCCGGTGACTTTATCGTCAAGATCAACGGCCAGCCGACCCGCGGCCAGACCATGACCGAAGCCGTCGACAAGATGCGCGGCAAGATCGGCCAGAAAATCACCCTGACCCTGGTGCGCGACGGCGGCAACCCGTTTGACGTGACGCTCACCCGCGCGACCATCGTGGTCAAGAGCGTGAAGAGTCAGTTGCTGGAGTCGGGCTACGGCTACATCCGCATCACCCAGTTCCAGGTCAAGACCGGCGAAGAAGTGGCCAAGGCCCTGGCCAAGCTGCGCAAGGACAACGGCAAGAAACTCAGCGGCATCGTGCTCGACCTGCGCAACAACCCGGGCGGCGTGCTGCAGTCGGCGGTGGAAGTGGTCGACCACTTCATCACCAAGGGCCTGATCGTCTACACCAAGGGCCGTATCGCCAACTCCGAGCTGCGCTTCTCGGCCACCGGCAACGACCTCAGCGAGAACGTGCCATTGGCCGTGCTGATCAACGGCGGCAGCGCCTCGGCCTCGGAAATCGTCGCCGGCGCCCTGCAAGACCAGAAGCGCGGCGTGCTGATGGGCACCACCAGCTTCGGCAAAGGCTCGGTACAAACCGTGCTGCCGCTGAACAACGATCGCGCCCTGAAGATCACCACCGCGCTGTACTACACGCCGAACGGCCGCTCGATCCAGGCCCAGGGCATCGTGCCGGACATCGAAGTGCGCAAGGCCAAGATCACCAACGAAATCGACAGCGAGTACTACAAGGAAGCAGACCTGCAAGGTCACCTGGGCAATGGCAACGGCGGTGCCGACCAGCCAACCGGCAGCAGCAAGAAAGCCAAGCCGATGCCGCAGGACGATGACTACCAGCTGGCCCAGGCGCTGAGCCTGCTCAAGGGCCTGAGCATTACGCGCAGCCGTTGATATGCGTGTTGCCCTGATCATTGCTGTGCTGTGCAGCCTGGCAGGGGTCGCCCAAGCGGCCCCTGCCGGCGAATCCCACAAAGCCTACCTGACCCTTATCATCGACGACCTGGGGCAAAACCTGCCCCGGGATCGTCGCGTGCTGGCCCTGCCTGGGCCAGTGACCACGGCGATCATGCCCGACACGCCCCACGCCGCCGAATTCGCCCGCGAAGCGCACAAGGCCGGCAAGATCGTGATCCTGCACATGCCCATGGACCCCGCCACCGGCCCGTTCGCCTGGCACCCTGAACTCTCCCTCGAAGAACTTGGCCAACGCCTGGACGCCGCCTTCAAGGCCGTGCCCTACACCGCCGGCATCAACAACCATATGGGCAGTCGCATGACCGCCCAGCCGGCCGCCATGGCCTGGCTGATGGCGGAACTGCAGCGGCGCAACAAGTTCTTCGTCGACAGCCGCACCAGCGCACAGACCGTGGCCGCCGCCGAGGCGCAGAAGATCGGCCTGGCCCATGTCTCGCGGGATGTATTCCTCGATGATGAGCGCACCGAAGCAGCGATTGCCACGCAGCTGCAAACCGCGATCAAGCTGGCGCATAAACAGGGTTCAGCGGTGATGATCGGCCACCCCTATCCGCAGACGCTGGCGGTGCTCGAGCGCGAATTGCCCAAGCTCCAGGCCCAGGGCATCGAGTGGATTGATATCAAGCTGATGATCAGTGTGCGCAGCAATCAAGCCATGGCGGGGCACGGCAAGAACGGCGTCTACCGCTACAAATAGTCCGCCATGATCTGTTCCACCCGCCCTTCAGAGCGCAACTGATCCAACGCTGCCTGCAGCCTGGCCACCGTCTCATCCGGCACATCCTTGTTCAGCGCCAGGTACAACTGGGCACTGTTGAACCGCAGCACAGTCTTGAGCCCGGTCACACCGACCTGGCGCGCCAGGTAACGCCCGGCCGGGTCGCCGGTGGCCCACAGGTCGATCTGGCCATCCACGAGCTTTTGCGCGTTGTCCTGGTCACGCAACACCACCACCGGGTTAAGGCCCTGCTTCTCCAGGGTCTCGGCGATGGCATCGCCCTTATAGGCGCCGATCCTGTAGCGGCGCGCGTGCTCCAGGTCGTCGAGCTGGATCTTGCTGTCGGCCTTGGCCAGCAGCACCCAGTCGTCCGGGCCGATGGGGCCAACCCACTTGAACAGCGCTTCACGATCCGGCAAACGCGCCATCACAAACACGCCATAGCCGGGTTTCTCCAGGGCGAGCTTGTAGATTCGCTCCCAGGGAAAACGCAGGGTGAGATTGTAGGAAATGCCGGCACGCTTGAAGGTTTCGCGCACGATGTCTACGGCGATGCCTTCGATGTTCTCGTCCCTGGCGAAGTTCTTGCCGTTCTTGGCCATGTTGTAGGGCGGGAAATTTTCCGTCAGCAATACCAGGGAGGCGTCGGACGGCTCTTCGGCGTGGGCTGCACTCACCATGAAGATGGAGGTGCTGGCGAGGGCAAGCAGCAGGGTCTTGAACATGAAGGCTACCGGAATCCATGGCAAGCGCAGAGAGTGCCGCGCGCCTGCCATGGTGTCCAGCAACGTTTAGCGAACGACGATACCGCGCGCCGCCATGTAGGCCTTGGCCTCGGGAACGGTGTATTCACCAAAGTGAAAAATACTCGCCGCCAACACCGCGCTGGCATGGCCTTCGATCACGCCGTCGGCCAGGTGTTGCAGATTACCGACGCCGCCGGAGGCGATCACCGGAATACCCAGCGCATCACTGATGGCGCGGGTCACACCCAGGTCGAAGCCGTTCTTCATGCCGTCCTGGTCCATGCTGGTCAGCAGGATTTCCCCGGCGCCCAGGCCTTCCATCTTCATCGCCCACTCCACCGCGTCCAGGCCGGTCGGCTTGCGACCGCCGTGGGTGAAGATCTCCCAGCGCGGGGTTTCGCCCGGGCCGGAGACTTTCTTGGCGTCGATGGCGACCACGATGCATTGCGAGCCGAAGTGCTGCGCGGCTTCGCCGACGAACTCCGGGTTGAACACCGCAGCAGTGTTGATCGAGACCTTGTCCGCACCGGCATTGAGCAGGTTGCGGATGTCCTGCACGGTGCGCACGCCACCGCCCACGGTCAGCGGGATAAACACCTGGCTGGCCATGCGCTCGACGGTATGCAACGTAGTGTCGCGGCCGTCGACACTGGCGGTGATGTCGAGAAAGGTAATCTCGTCGGCACCCTGCTCATCGTAGCGACGGGCGATTTCCACCGGGTCGCCGGCGTCACGGATGTTCTCGAACTTGACGCCCTTGACCACGCGACCGTTGTCGACGTCCAGGCAAGGGATGATGCGTTTGGCCAGCGCCATGGTCAGTCCTCAGCCGTTGTAGGCATCGCAGTAAGCCTGGGCTTCGGCGACGTCCAGGGTACCTTCGTAGATCGCGCGGCCGGTGATGGCGCCGATGATGCCTGGAGCCTTGGCGTCCAGCAGTGACTTGATGTCGCCCAGGTTGTGAATGCCGCCGGAAGCGATCACCGGAATCTTCGTCGCCGCCGCCAGCGCCGCGGTGAACGGCACGTTGCAGCCCTGCATCATGCCGTCTTTGGCGATGTCGGTATAAACGATGGCGGACACGCCGTCGGCTTCGAACTGCCTGGCCAGGTCGATGACTTGCACGGTGCTGATTTCAGCCCAGCCGTCGGTGGCGACGAAACCATCTTTAGCGTCCAGGCCCACGATCACTTTGCCCGGGAACGCGCGGCAGGCTTCGGCGACGAAGGCCGGGTCTTTCACGGCCTTGGTGCCAATGATCACGTAGCTCACGCCGGCCTTGACGTAATGCTCGATGGTTTCCAGGGAGCGGATACCGCCGCCGATCTGGATCGGCAGGTTCGGGTAGCGCCTGGCGATCGCGGTGACCACCTCGCCGTTGACCGGCTGGCCTTCGAAGGCGCCGTTCAAGTCCACCAGATGCAGACGCCGGCAGCCCCCTTCCACCCATTTGGCAGCCATGCTCACCGGATCATCGGAGAACACGGTGGAATCTTCCATACGGCCTTGGCGCAGACGGACGCAGGCGCCGTCCTTGAGATCGATAGCGGGGATAATCAGCATCTGGCAAACCTTATTCGATATTCAGCAATGCTTGGGAAATCAGGGTTTCTCAAGCGACCACAGGTCGCTTTCGATGCTTTCGAACCTTTCTTTAAGGAGCGTCTGCGTATCGAAAATCGCCCTGTTGTAATAGTGCGGAGCCACTTCGGTGGTGAACAGCTCAAGAATCTCGGCGACCTCGAACGAGCCCAGCTTGAGCTCGAAGCGGTCTTCCATGAAGCGCTTGATCTTGAGGGTAGCCTCACTTTCCTGCTCCGGCGTGAGGGTCAAGATCGGCGGCTTCGGCTTCCTGGCCATTTACCAGCGCCCATCCCAGGCGGCGAAGTTCTGCAGCAATTGCAGGCCATGGGTATGGCTCTTCTCGGGGTGGAACTGCACGGCAAAACGCGAACCTTCGGCCAACGCAGCGGCGAAGTCGACGCCGTAGTGCCCACCACCCACCACCTGGCGCGGTTTACCGGCGGCGATGTAGTAGCTGTGCACGAAGTAGAAGCGCGCCATGTCCGGGATGTCGTGCCACAGCGGGTGATCCACTGCCTGGCTGACTTCGTTCCAGCCCATGTGCGGGACTTTCAGGTGGGCGCCGTCTTCGTGCAGGTCCTTGCCGAAGAACTTCACCTGGCCGGGGAACAGGCCGATGCAGTCGACGCCGTCGTTCTCTTCACTGCGATCGAGCAAGGCTTGCATGCCCACGCAGATGCCGAGGAACGGACGATCCTGGCTGACTTCGCGCACCAGGCTGTCAAAGCCCAGGCGACGGATCTCGGCCATGCAATCGCGGATCGCGCCCACACCGGGGAACACCACGCGGTCGGCTTCGCGAATCACGTTGGCATCGCTGGTGATCAGCACCTTGCCGGCCCCTACGTGTTCGAGGGCCTTGGCCACCGAGTGCAGGTTGCCCATGCCGTAATCGATAACCGCGACCGTCTGCATTACAGGACGCCCTTGGTCGAGGGCATCTGCCCGGCCATGCGCTCATCCAGCTCCACGGCCATGCGCAGCGCGCGGCCGAAAGCCTTGAACACGGTTTCGATCTGGTGGTGGGTGTTGGTGCCGCGCAGGTTGTCGATGTGCAGGCTGACCAGTGCGTGGTTGACGAAGCCCTGGAAGAATTCCTGGAACAGGTCGACATCGAAGCCGCCCACGGTGGCGCGGGTGTACGGCACGTGCATCTGCAGGCCTGGGCGGCCGGAGAAGTCGATGACCACACGCGACAGCGCTTCGTCCAGCGGGACATAGGCGTGACCGTAGCGACGGATGCCTTTTTTGTCGCCGATGGCCTTGGCAAACGCCTGGCCGAGGGTGATGCCTACGTCTTCCACCGTGTGGTGGTCGTCGATATGCAGGTCGCCCTTGCTGACGATATCCAGGTCGATCAGCCCGTGACGGGCGATCTGGTCCAGCATGTGCTCAAGAAAAGGTACACCGATATCAAATCGGGCCTTTCCGGTGCCATCCAGGTTGATCGAGGCTTTGATCTGGGTTTCCAGAGTGTCGCGCTCGACGGACGCCTTACGTTCGGCCATCACCAGCTCCGCAAAATCATTGGGCGAAAAAGGCAGCCATTATAGGGGCGCGGGCGCTAAACAGAAACATCGAAGGGGATAAGACTGACGAGTTGAGGCGGGGAATGTCGGGGATAGACATGTATACACAAGCGGGCGCTCCAGGATGGTGCACCCGCTTGTATTCAACTTAGTGGAACAGTACCGCCGTCTTCTGCAGGGTCACCCACACACCCCACGCCAACGGAATACCCACCACCAGCCAGGCCGCGATCGCCAACGGCACGGTGCCGGGTGCCGCTTTCCACTCCAGGGAAGTGCTGGCATCGGCACCCTTGTCATGGCCCAGCGCCTGCTCGGCGGCCAGTTCCGCGTCGGTCATGAAGTACTTGTCGGCCACCGGGCGGACCAGCATGTTGCAGATAAAGCCCAGCACCAGCAGGCCGGCGAGAATGTACAAGGTGATGTCATAGGCCGCAGCGCGTTCAACGCCGATGCTCAGTTGATACTCACGCAGGTAGTTCACCAGCACCGGGCCCAGCACTCCCGCCGCTGCCCAGGCGGTCAGCAGGCGACCGTGGATCGCGCCGACCATCTGGGTACCGAACAGGTCCGCCAGGTAGGCCGGGACAGTCGCAAAGCCACCGCCGTACATCGACAGGATGATGCAGAACGCCGCCACGAACAGCGCCACATTGCCCAGGTGCCCCAGGTTCGGGATCAGCGCATACAGGGCAAAGCCCAGGGCGAAGAACACGAAGTAGGTGTTTTTACGCCCCAGGTAGTCGGAGAACGACGCCCAGAAGAACCGGCCACCGATGTTGAACAGGCTCAACAGACCCGTGAAACCTGCAGCGATGGCCGCGATGGAGGCCAGTTGACCGGCGTCCAGTTGGCCAAACGGCACATCGACACCCAGCAGTTTGCCACCGAACACTTCCTGCAGCAGCGGCGAAGCCATGCCGAGGATGCCGATACCCGCCGACACGTTCAGGCACAGCACCAGCCATACCAAGCGGAATTGCGGGGTTTTCCACGCCACATTCACGTGCACGTGACGGTGGGTGATCATCGCGTTACTGGCTTTTTTCGCCGGTGCGGTCCAGCCCTCAGGCTTCCAGCCAGTGGGTGGAACGCGGTAGGACAGCGCGCCGCCGATCATGAACACGAAGTAGATCGCAGCCATGACCAGGAAACTCTGCCATACGCCCACGCTGGTCGGCGAAGCAAAGTGCCCCATCAGCGCAGCAGCCAGCGGGGCGCCCACCATTGCGCCGCCGCCGAAGCCCATGATCGCCATGCCGGTGGCCATGCCGCGCTTGTCCGGAAACCACTTGATCAGGGTCGATACGGGCGAGATATAACCCAGGCCCAGGCCGATACCGCCAATGACCCCGGAGCCGATCCACATCAGCCAGATCTGGTGGGTATAGATACCCAGCGCCGAGATCAACAGGCCGCCGCACCAGCACAACGCCGACACAACACCGGCCTTGCGCGGCCCGGCATGTTCCAGCCAGCCACCCCAGATCGCTGCCGAGCAACCCAGGAAGATGAAGAACAGGGTGTAGATCCAGCCCAGCATGGAGATGGGCCAGTCGCATTGGGACGAGAAGACCTGGGCGATGAAGCTCATGTCCGGCGCACAGGCAACCGGTTTAGTGATACCCAGCGCCTTGGACAGCGGCAGCCAGAACACCGAAAAGCCGTAGGCCATGCCGATGCACAGGTGGATGGCCAGGGCGGCCGGTGGAACCAGCCAGCGGTTAAACCCGGGCTTGGCGATAATGCGCTCCTTCGACAGGAACGCAGGCTGGGCGGCTGTAGTGCCGGCCACAGTGCTAGTGCTCATTGATGAATCCCCCAGTTATTAGTATGCGTTCGTCAGGCGCTCTCTCCCTCGGCCTTGCACGCAAAGCGTGGCCGTTTTTGTAGAGTGAAGCTCCATTTTGGCGCGACGATAAGTCGCAGAAGGCGAACGAACGGCTGAAGATTAGCATTAGCGGATGACAGAAAAACCAAAATGACATCATCTTTTTGCGATTTTTCGGTTTTATTGGCGTCAAAAACCCGCTTCCCGACCTGTGGATACAATGTAACGATCGGTGAACTGACGCAGGCCGTCGGGCGTTATACTCTGCGGCTAAATTTTGAAATCGACATACAAGGACTCGCCCATGAAAGCGTTCGGCAAAATCCTGGGTCTGGTACTTCTCGGGCTGTTGCTGATCATTGTGGCTCTGGGCTTTGCCCTGACCCATCTCTTCGATCCCAACGACTATAAAGACGAGATTCGCCAGATTGCCCGCGACAAGGCCCACATCGAGCTGACGCTCAATGGCGATATCGGCTGGAGCCTGTTCCCCTGGCTCGGCCTGGAACTGCACGAAGCCAGCGTGGCGACCCTGACCACGCCGACCCAACCCTTCGCCGACCTGCAAATGCTTGGCCTGTCGGTGCGCGTGCTGCCGCTGCTGCGGCGCGAGGTGCAGATGAGCGATGTGCGTGTCGAAGGCCTGAACCTGCGCCTCAACCGCGACAAGCAGGGCCATGGCAACTGGGAAGACATCGGCAAGACCGCACCGGTGGCAACTGCCGGAACCCCCGCGCCAGCGCAAGCGCCTGCCGAGCCCGAAGCGGAAAAACCGTCCAAGCCGATCCGCCTGGATATCGACAGCCTGACGGTCAACAACGCCCGCGTCGAATACAACGATGAACAGACCGGCAAGCAATTCAGCGCCGAAAGCATCCAGCTGAGCACCGGCGCCGTGCACGAAGGTGCAAGCATCCCGGTGAAACTCACCGCCTTCTTCGGCAGCAACCAGCCAGTGATGCGCGTCAAGACCGAGCTCAACGGCAACCTGCGTATCGAACGCGCGCTCAAGCGCTACCAGTTCGAAGACATGAAAGTCACCGGCGAAGCCACTGGCGAGCCGCTGCAAGGCAAGACCGTGACCTTCTCCACACAAGGCCAGCTACTGGTGGACCAGGCGGCCAATATCGCCGAATGGACCAACCTGAAGCTCTCGACCAACCAGTTGCGCGCCCTGGGCGAGCTGAAGGTCAACGACCTGGACAAGACCCCGCAGCTCAGCGGCGCGCTGTCCATCGCCCAGTTTGACCTGGCCAAGTTCCTCGACAGCGTGGGCAACCCGCTGCCGCCCATGGCCGAGGGCAGCCTGAGCAAGGTCGAGCTGGTCAGCCGCCTCAAGGGCACGCCGACCAGCCTGGCGCTGGAAGACCTGAACCTGAAACTCGATGGCAGCACCTTTACCGGTCGTATCGCCGTGGACGACTTTGCCAAGCAGGCGCTGCGCGTGCAGCTCAAGGGCGATACCTTCAACGCCGACAACTACCTGCCGGCCAAGTCGGAATCCGCCAAGGGCGCGACCGCCGCCCGCCAGGCCGAAGTGCAGAACAGCGAAGCCGGCGCCATGGCGGCCGGGGGCACCACGCCACTGCCGGAAGCACCGACAAAAGGCGCCTGGAGCACCGACAAACTGCTGCCATTGGCCCACCTGCGCAAGCTGGATGTGAATGCCGACCTCGCCTTCGGCCAACTGACCCTGAGTAAATTGCCGATCCAGAATGCCGTGCTGAAAGCGTCCGGCGTCGACGGCCAACTCAAGCTCGACACTCTGAGCGGCGAGCTCTACAACGGCACCTTCCAGGCCAACGGCAACCTGGACGTGCGCCAGGACATTCCGCTGCTGGCCCTGCAAAGCCGGATCAGGCAGGTTCCGGTCGAACGCATCCTGCAGGCCCAGGGGCAAACGCCGCCGGTGAAAGGCCAGGTCACCCTCGACAGCAACCTCAGCGGCCGCGGCAATAGCCAGAAAGCCCTGATAGACAGCCTCAACGGTACCGCCAGCTTTGTGATCAACAACGGCGTGCTGCTCAACGCCAACCTCGAGCAACAACTGTGCACCGGTATCGCCCTGCTCAACCGCAAGACCTTGAGCGGCGAACAACGCGGCAAGGACACACCGTTCCAGGAGTTGAAGGGCAACCTGACCTTCCGTAACGGCGTCGCCAACAACCCCGACCTGAAAGTGCGCATCCCCGGGCTGGCGGTCAATGGCAACGGTGACGTCGACCTGCGCGTACTGGGCATGGATTACCGCGTCGGCATCATCGTCGAAGGCGACCAGCGCGAAGTACCGGACCCGGCCTGCGAAGTAGGCGCCAACTTCCAGGGCATCGAAGTGCCGCTGCGCTGCCGTGGCCCGCTGGAACTCGGCGCCAAGGCTTGCCGCCTGGACAAGGACGGCCTGAGCCAGGTCGCGATCAAGGCGGCCGGCAACAAGCTCAGCGAGAAGCTGGAAGAGAAGCTCGACAAGGTCAACCCGCAGCTCAAAGATGCTTTGAAAGGCCTGTTCAAACGATGAAAAACGAGCAGTTTTCAACGGCGGTGCTGGACTGGTACGACCGCCACGGCCGCCATGACTTGCCCTGGCAGCAGGGCATCACGCCTTACCGGGTGTGGGTTTCGGAGATCATGCTGCAGCAGACCCAGGTCAGCACGGTGCTCAATTACTTCGACCGCTTTATGGCCTCCCTGCCAACGGTCGAAGCCCTGGCCGCCGCGCCGGAGGACGAAGTGCTGCACCTGTGGACCGGCCTGGGTTATTACACTCGGGCGCGCAACCTGCAAAAGACCGCGAAAATCATCGTGGCCGAGTACGGCGGCGAGTTTCCCAGGGATGTGGAAAAACTTACCGAGTTGCCCGGCATCGGCCTGTCCACCGCCGGCGCGATTGCCAGCCTGAGCATGGGCCTGCGCGCACCGATCCTCGACGGCAACGTCAAACGCGTGCTGGCGCGCTTCACCGCACAAGAGGGCTACCCCGGCGAACCCAAGGTGGCCAAGCAGCTGTGGGCGACCGCAGAGCGCTTCACACCCCATGATCGTGTCAACGCCTACACCCAGGCGATGATGGACATGGGCGCCACCCTCTGCACGCGCAGCAAACCCAGCTGCCTGCTGTGCCCGCTGGAAAAAAACTGCGAAGCCCATATGCTCGGCCTGGAGACGCGCTACCCGATCCCCAAGCCGCGCAAGACCATCCCGCAGAAGCGCACGCTGATGCCGATGCTGGCCAATGCCGAAGGCGCCATCCTGCTTTACCGCCGCCCTTCCACCGGCTTGTGGGGCGGCTTGTGGAGCCTGCCCGAACTGGACGACCTGCAAGACCTCGAACACCTGGCCAACCAGCACGCACTCGAGCTGGGCGAGCACCAGCCACTGCCGGGGCTGATCCACACCTTCAGCCACTTCCAGCTGGCCATCGAACCCTGGCTGGTGCAGGTCGAGGAATCCGCCCATCACGTGGCCGAGGCCGACTGGCTCTGGTATAACCTCGCCACCCCGCCGCGCCTGGGCCTTGCCGCCCCGGTAAAGAAACTGCTGAAACGCGCGGCCGATGTATTGAACGCAGGAGAGTCGTCATGACCCGCACCGTAATGTGCCGCAAGTACAACGAAGAATTGCCAGGCCTGGAACGCCCTCCGTACCCAGGTGCGAAGGGCCAGGACATTTTCGATCACATCTCCGCCCAGGCATGGGGCGACTGGCTGAAACACCAGACGCTGCTGATCAATGAAAAACGCCTGAACATGATGAACGCCGAAGACCGTAAATACCTGTCAGGCGAAATGGACAAGTTCTTTTCCGGCGAGGATTACGCCAAGGCTGACGGCTACGTGCCGCCTGCTCAATAATTGATCAAAAATCGGGGTCGGCACGTAAGCGACGGTAATAATTAAATATTTTTTGAAAACTTGCTTGACGACCCCCTGAAAAACCCGTTTAATGCGCCCCGTTGCCCAGATAGCTCAGTCGGTAGAGCAGGGGATTGAAAATCCCCGTGTCGGCGGTTCGATTCCGTCTCTGGGCACCACTAATTAGTTTCAGGTGGTGCAAACGTCATCTGAAACACATAAGAAACCCGCCTAGTGCGGGTTTTTTATTGTCTGCAATTTGAGTGATCCAAGTCGCGATTTTGAGATGAGGCGGCTGATTCATTCCAGCCGAAACACCATCAGTGGGTTGTCATTCAAACGCCCTTCAAAACTTGGCACCTGATGCTCCAGAGGCGTGCCCTTGAGCAACGCGGTTTCCTTGCGCGCCACAATGACCCACGACGGTCGCGGTAACGCGCTCAATCGCTCAACATCTGCAGCACCGACAAACAGCGGCTGCTCGTCATGGTCCAGATTCATCATGTAGCGCACCGCCCAGGTGTCCCTGCCGAGATTCAGGAATACCAGTTGCCCAGGCTGCGATACGCGAAGCGCTTCCACCTGGCGGACGAATTGCCGAGTGTCGAACTGCAAATCCTTGGCAGGCTCCACGACCGTCACCAGCACCAGCCATTGCGCGCCCAGCGCGAACGCGCTGAGCCACACCAGCCGCCCCGCTCGCCGCCAGGCAAGCACGGCCGCCACTTGCAGGAGCACCAGCGCCCCCACCAACAGCGGCAACGAGACGTCAGGCCAGTAACCGTGCTTCTGCCACCCATGCCGACAGACCAACACGGCAACCACGCACAGCGCCGGCAACGCCGCGACAAGCCACTCATAGCCCCTGCGCACGCCCGAGAGCCAGCCTTGCGCCTGAAGCAGCCCATAGGCCGCGACAGCCGCAAACATCGGCACCATGGGCAGGATGTAATAGGCACGCTTGAAATGCGGCACCGACAACCCAAGCAGGATCATCAACCCACAGGCACCGAGCCGCACCACCAATTGCACCGGGTCATCAAACCGCTCCGCCCAACGATGACGCAGCGCAACCAATGTGACCAACGCCAGCGGCACCACGGGGAAGTAACGGTACAGGCTCAGCTGGAAGTAGAAATAGAACGGCTCGCCGCTTTCATCAAGGCGCCCGCCCACTTGCATCTTGAACACTTCATCGGCAAACCCATCGCCGCCGCTGATGCGCGCCAGCTTCACCAACAGCCACCAACAGGCCGCCAGCAATACCAGGCCGACGATGCCGTGGATCAACACCTGCCTGACCCGCTCTCCAGGGCTGCCCAGCGCCCAATACACACATACCACGCCGCAGACTTCGATCAAGCCCAGCGGGCCGCGTATCGCGAAACCCAGGATGAACAGCGGGAACACCGCAAGTTGCCTGAACCGTGAGCCCAGGCGCTCACCACTGTGCAGCAGGTAGAAACTGCCGACACACAACAACGCCACCATCTGGTCCAGGCATACCGAGCGGGACTTCTCGAGCAATTGGGTAGTGAGCAACGTCAGCAGCACCGTGAGCAACGCCCACGGGCGACTCGCCGGGACCAGCAAGCGATAGATCAAGGCTACGACCCCGGCGGATGCAAGGGCAGTGGGCAGCACATTGGCCAAATGGTTGGGCGCACCGAACAACCGGGCAAATACGTAGCTGAAGAAGGTCGCGGTACCAGGGTAGTCCGCGTAAGGCTGCCCATAGGTGGTAGGGAAAAGACTCGCTCCATGGCGAAACATTTCCTGCAGGAACAGCGCCCAGCGACCGTCAAAGCCTTGAGGTTGCTGGTCCCAGATACCCAGCGTGAACAGCAACAGCGCGAATAGGAAAATGCCCAGGGACTCCAGGCGGAAACGGTTGCAGTGATCCATGGGTTGGCCTGTCAGGTAGGGAACGCCGACCTAGAGTGCCGAACGTATCCCTAATAGCACCTGAACAAACCTGAACATTCACATTTCACCGGCCTGCAGGCCACACCAGCCTCGGGATCAGGCGCACGTAGATCAACTCGCCCACCAATTCGACCAGGGTTTGCAGGATCACCGCCGTCGCCGCCACGCCGCGCACGTCTTCTGGCAACGCCAGGGCCAAGGGCAACACCACCAATGAGTTACGCGTCGACGCGCTGAACGTCACCGCCCGTGCCGTCGCCGCCGGCAGCGCGAACAGCCTCGCGGTCACCCCCCCGATCACCGGCGCCAGCAACAGGAACGCCACGTACACCGGGATCACCGGCAGCAGCAGGTTAATGTCACGCACCACCGAAGTGATTTGCGAACCGATCACCACCACCAATACCAGCGCCATCGCCGGCACCGGCAACCACGCCCAAGCATCATTCCAGGCGCTGACGCCCGATGAGCGCCGCGCCAGGAATGCGGTGATCACCGCCAGCGCCATGGGCAGCACGATCAACAACAGGAACGCCTCGATAAACGGCCCCACCTGCACCACCACCCCGGACTGCACCCCCAGCATCAACCCCAGGTACACCGGCAACAGCAGCAACTGCAGCAACAACAACACCGGCGTCGCCGCCAGCATCAAGCGCGAGTCGCCTTTACCGATATGAGTAAACACCACCACGTAGTCGATACACGGCGTCAGCAACACCAGCAATGCGCCCACCAGCAATGCCGGGCGCTCCACCAGGCCACGGGTCAACACCCACACCAGCAACGGCACGAGGATGAAATTGGCCAACAGCAGCGCCGACAGAAAGCGCTTGTGACTCAAGCTCTGGCGCAGGTCCAGAAAAGGGATTTGCAGGAACATCGCATACATCAACACCGCGATGGCGGGCGTGACCAGCGCGCCGAGGCCCTGGGCCAATGAAGGCGCGAGCAGGCCGAAAGCACCAGCCAGAAGGACAGCGGCGAAGTAGAGGGGGATCTGGTGGTGTTCGAGGGTGTCGCGGGTCATGGTCGAGCTCAGATCAATCGAAAGATCGTCAGCCTATGCACCCAAAGGGCCAAGGTCGAGCGTCATGGCCATCTTCACACCCATGGCGCGCTAAATTTGTTAATTTCGACTCCCTATAAAAAGCGCGTGAGCCTCCAAGCACCACAAAAAAGCGCACGGATCGAGCGGACCTATGAACCTGCCAACCCGCCCCACCCAAGAAGCATTCCTCGAATCCGCCGCAGACGGCCATCCCCTCGGCGGCTTCACCTGGCGCCACCCGCGCACCGACCGCGAACGCCCGGTCGTCATCATCAACGCCGCCACCTCCGTGCGCTGCCGCCACTACTCACGTTTCGCCGACTACCTGTTTGCCAACGGCTTCGACGTGATCACCTACGACTATCGCGGCATCGGCGAGTCCCGCAGCGGTTCGTTGCGTGGGTTCAAGGCGTCGTGGTCGGATTGGGGCACGCTGGATTTCGAAGCGATCCTGCTGCGGGCACAGCGGGAGTTTCCAGGCCAACCGATTGATGTGGTCGGCCACAGTTTTGGCGGCTGTGCGGCGGGGCTGGGGGCATCCGGCGCGGTGATCCGGCGAATCGTGACCGTGGGCGCGCAGTTCGCCTACTGGCGCGATTACGCCGCCGCCGGGCGCTGGCAGATGTTTGCCAAATGGCATGTGGTCATGCCGGTGATCACGGCACTCTGCGGGTATTTCCCCGGCAAGCGCCTGGGTTGGCTGGAGGATACGCCGGCAGGCGTGGTGCGCGACTGGAGCACGCCAACGCCCAGGTATGAGACGCGGCCCAGCGGACGGGCCTTGGCGGACTTGCCATTCAGCCGCGTAAAGGCGCAGGTGCTGGCGATCAGCATCACCGATGACCCCTTCGGCACCGTGGCGGCGATTGAACGGTTGCTGGGTTACTTCGACGGCAGCGAGTGCACCCATCTGCGCATTGCCCCTGAAGACATCGGCGAAAAACAGGTCGGACATTTCGCGTTCTTTCGCAGCGAGTATCAGGATCGGTTGTGGCCCATTGCATTGGCATGGCTGCAACACGGTCAATTAACGGCGGATACCCTTGGGATTTCCCTCAACCTGCGCTTCAATACCCCACCCAGATCCTGACCCAAGGACGTGAGCCCATGGCCTCGCCGAACAAGCAGCAAAAACGTGCCCACCGGGCCAAGGCCAAGGCCAAGCAGAACCGCACCCAGCGCGCCGTCGCGAGCAAGCCGGATGCGTTTGCCGGCGATGACGACCGGATTGACCTTGAATCAGTGGATTTGACCGAGCTGTTCGTGGAGATGCGCACCGCCGGCGAGACCAGCCAGCAGGCCCTCTGCGCGGTATTCCTGGCTCACCCGCTGCTCGCGCTGGTGCTGGAGCAGGAAGGCGAAGAGGAAGCCACCGACTTTATCCTGGCGGCACTGATCGAGTATCGGCAGTGGGCCACCGACAGCGACGATGAAGCCGCCGCACTGGCGTGGATCGAATCGCCGCAGTTCCAGGCGGATTACGTCGCCGCATCCGAGGCCCTCACCAACTAAAACCAAATGTGGGAGGGGGCTTGCCCCCTCCCACATTTGAACTGCGGCGCAATCAAGCACCGCATTCCATCACATCAATTCAGCACCGCAGCGCCCACTCTCTGCGCCTTGCGACGGCTGGACACAATCAACCCGGCCGCCACTACCAGCAAGCTCAAGACCCCAGTCGCGATGATCTCGACCCGATGCGCTTCCTGGAACAGCATGATGGTCAATGTGCCGACGATAAACACCATCACCGCGTAGGTCAGGCCTGGGAACAGCCACATCTTGAAGACAATTTTCTCGCCCGCCGCCATGCGCTTCTGGCGCATGCGCAGTTGCGACACTGCAATCACCAGGTACACCAGCAACGCGATGGCGCCGGAGCTGGCCAGCAGGAATTCGAACACCGCAGCCGGTGCCACGTAGTTGGCAAATACCGCCAGGAACGCCGCGCCGGTTGACAGCAATACCGCCCAGTAAGGCGTGCCGCTCTTGTTGGTGCGTTTGGCCACGGCCGGTGCATCGCCGCGACGGCCCAGGGAGAACAGCATGCGCGAAGCGGTGTACAGCGCCGAGTTCAGGCAACTGGTCACGGCAACCAGGACCACCAGGTCGACGATCAGCTTGGCGTTCGGGATACCCATGCGTTCCAGCACGGTCTGGTAGGAACCTACCGCCGCCAGGGTCGGATCATTCCAAGGCACCAGGGACACGACGATGAAGATCGACAACAGGTAGAACAAACCAATCCGCCAGATCACCGAGTTGGTGGCCTTGGTGATTTGCTGGCCCGGGTTCTTCGATTCAGCGGCGGCGATGGTGACGATCTCGGTGCCCATGAAGGAGAACATAGTGGTCAGGATCGCGGCCAATACCGCGCCCATGCCGTTGGGCATAAAGCCTTGGGTGTCAAAGAGGTGGGAAACGCCGCTGACCTGGCTGGTCGGCAGGAAGCCGAAAATCGCCGCCAGGCCGAGGATCACAAAGCCCACGATCGCCACGACCTTGATCAACGCAAACCAAAACTCGAACTCACCGTAGTTCTTCACGCTGAACAGGTTGGTTGCCGTCAGCAGCAAGGTAATGATCAGCGTAAAGGCCCAGATGGCCACATCCGGGAACCAGGCGTGGAGAATGGTCGCAGCGGCGTTGGCTTCCAATGGAATCACCAGCACCCAGAACCACCAGTACAGCCAGCCGATAGTAAAACCGGCCCAGTGACCGATCGCACGGTCGGCGTAAGTGGAGAACGAACCGGTGTCCGGCGACGCCACGGCCATTTCGGCCAGCATGCGCATCACCAAGACCACCAGCGTTCCCGCTGCGGCATATGCCAGCAGGACCGCAGGGCCGGCGGCAGCAATCGCATGGCCTGAGCCGACAAACAAACCGGCACCAATGACGCCGGCAATCGACAGCATGGTGACGTGACGCGGTTTGAGCCCCTGTTCGAGGTCATTGGAGCTTTGCGTACTACTCATTGACACACCTTTGCGAGGAATTGCGAAAACGGTCCGCCCGGCCTGGGCTCTTCCTCGTGAAAAGAAACCAACAGGGCGTTCTTTATTTTTTACGCAAGATTTGCGCCAAAATGTTACAAAACCGCGATTGACGCGGCCTGCAGGACGATTCACCAGTCATCGCAAGTCATTGAGAACAATGGCATTCCGCTATAGCGTTACCGTGCGACTCACTTTCAAGACGAACAAGCGCACCAAAAACACACACGAAAAGTACGCAGCGCGCCATAAAAGGGCCGATAGCTACCGTTTGCCCGTTTAACCCTTCCAACACCCGCCCAAAGCTGGCACCATCGCGCCCTTTTTCACGCGAAGCCTGCGGATTCACGGGTTAAAACGGTTGTTCGGTTGTTGATGGCGCGACACCCTGCTGTGCCGATGCGACACCCTGCCGCACACCGCCCGTTTACCGCCCGCCGCGCTGTTGGCCGCCATCAGGACGCTATGCTAGCTTGGCGCCTCGCCAGGAAGGCGGCCCAACAGCGAAGATCGCAATGAACACAATGAGGACCCCACATGGCCGAGGCCACGCCCGCGCTTGAAATCCGCAACTTGCATAAACGCTATGGTGAGCTGGAGGTACTCAAAGGTATCTCGCTGACCGCTCGCGACGGCGATGTGATCTCGATCCTGGGCTCCTCCGGTTCCGGCAAGTCCACGTTCCTGCGCTGCATCAATCTGCTGGAAAACCCACACCAGGGCCAGATCCTCGTGGCCGGCGAAGAACTCAAGCTCAAGGCCGCGAAAAACGGCGAGTTGCTGGCCGCTGACGGCAAGCAGATCAACCGCCTGCGCAGCGAAATCGGTTTTGTGTTTCAAAACTTTAACCTGTGGCCGCACATGAGCATCCTCGACAACATCATCGAGGCCCCTCGCCGCGTGCTCGGCCAAAGCAAGGCCGAAGCAATAGAAGTGGCCGAAGCCCTGCTGGACAAGGTCGGCATCGCCGACAAGCGCCATGCCTACCCCGCGCAATTGTCCGGCGGCCAGCAACAACGGGCGGCCATCGCGCGCACCCTGGCGATGCAGCCCAAAGTCATCCTGTTCGACGAACCCACTTCGGCGCTTGACCCGGAAATGGTCCAGGAAGTACTTAATGTGATCCGCGCGCTGGCCGAAGAAGGCCGCACCATGCTGCTGGTCACCCACGAAATGGGCTTCGCCCGTCAGGTCTCCAGTGAAGTGGTGTTCCTCCACCAGGGCCTGATCGAAGAGCAAGGATCGCCACAGCAGGTGTTTGAAAACCCGCTTTCGGCGCGCTGCAAACAATTCATGTCCAGCAACCGCTAACGGAGCAACATGCATGCAGAACTATAAAAAATTCCTTCTGGCCGCGGCCGTCTCGATGGCGTTCAGCGCCACGGCCATGGCAGAAACCCTGACCATGGGGATCGAAGCGGCCTACCCGCCGTTCAACAATAAAGACGCCAGCGGCCAAGTGGTCGGCTTCGACAAAGACATCGGCGACGCCCTGTGCGCCAAGATGAAAGTCGAGAAGTGCGACGTGTACGTGTCCGACTGGGACGGCATCATCCCGGCCCTGAATGCCAAGAAGTTCGACTTCCTGGTGTCCTCGCTGTCGATCACCGACGAGCGCAAGCAAGCTGTCGACTTCACCGACCCGTACTACTCCAACAAGCTGCAGTTCATCGCGCCCAAGGCCACCGCAGACTTCAAGACCGACGCCGCCTACCTGAAGGGCAAGGTCATCGGCGCACAACGCGCGACGCTGGCCGGTACCTACCTGGAAGACAAGCTGCCTGACACCGAAGCCAAGCTCTACGACACCCAGGAAAACGCCTACCTTGACCTGACGTCCGGCCGCCTCGACGGGATCCTCGCCGACAAGTACGTGCAGTACGAATGGCTCAAGAGCAAAGACGGTTCGGCCTACGAGTTCAAGGGCGACCCGGTTGTCGAGAGCGACAAGATCGGTATCGCCGTACGCAAGGGCGACCCGCTGCGCGAGCGCCTGAACAAAGCCCTGGCAGAGATCAAGGCAGACGGCACCTACAAGAAGATCAACGACAAGTACTTCCCGTTCAGCATCGAATGACCTGAACGGCCTGCCCGGCGCACTCACTTGAGCGCGCCGGCTTTCAGCAATGCCTGCCGCGATATGAAAACACCATGAATTTCGATCTCTACGGATTCGGCCCGGCGCTCGCTGCCGGCGCGCTGATGACCGTCAAACTGGCGCTCACAGCGTTATGCCTGGGGCTGGTACTCGGCCTCGCCGGTGCCCTGGCCAAGACTTCCCCGTACAAGCCGTTGCAATGGCTGGGCGGTACTTACTCGACAATCGTTCGCGGTGTGCCGGAGCTGCTGTGGGTGCTGCTGATTTACTTCGGCACGATCAACGCCATGCGCTCACTGGGTGAGCTGCTCGATATTCCCGACCTGTCCCTCAGCGCCTTTGCCGCTGGCGTGATCGCCCTGGGCCTGTGTTTCGGCGCCTACGCCACGGAAGTGCTGCGGGGTGCAATCATCTCCATTCCCAAAGGCCACCGCGAAGCGGGTGTGGCGCTGGGCCTGTCGAAGTTTCGTATCTTTACCCGGTTGATCATGCCGCAGATGTGGCGCATCGCCCTGCCGGGCCTGGGCAATCTGTTCCTGATCCTGATGAAAGATACCGCGCTGGTCACGGTCATCGGCCTCGAAGAAATCATGCGCCATGCGCAGATTGCCGTAACGGTTACCAAACAACCTTTCACCTTCTATATGGTCGCCGCATTCATCTACCTGGGCCTGACGTCGCTGTCGATGGTGGCCATGCACTTCCTGGAACAACGCGCCGCCCGCGGCTTCGTGAGGACGACGTAATGGAATGGGAAGTCATCATCAAGTGGCTGCCGAAGTTTATCCAGGGCGCCATCCTGACCCTGGAGCTGGTGAGCATCGCTGTGATCCTCGGCCTGATCCTGGCCATCCCCCTGGGTATCGCGCGCTCGTCCAGGCACCTGTCTGTGCGCGCCCTGCCTTACGCTTATATCTTTTTCTTTCGCGGCACGCCGCTGCTGGTGCAGTTGTTCCTGGTCTATTACGGCCTGGCCCAATTCGACAGCATCCGCTCAAGTTTCATGTGGAAGTACCTGCGCGATCCGTTCTGGTGTGCCACCGCCACCATGACGCTGCACACCGCCGCGTACATCGCCGAGATCCTGCGGGGTGCCATCCAGGCCATTCCGCCTGGGGAAATCGAAGCCGCCCGTGCGCTGGGCATGTCCAGGCCCAAGACGCTGTTCTACATCATCCTGCCCCGGGCCGCGCGCATCGGATTGCCGGCCTACAGCAACGAAGTGATCCTGATGCTCAAGGCCAGCTCGCTGGCGAGCACCGTGACTCTGCTGGAGCTGACTGGCATGGCCAGGACGATCATCGCGCGCAACTACCTGACGGTGGAGATGTTCTTCACCGCCGGCGTGTTCTACCTGCTGATCTCCTTCCTGCTGGTACGCGGCTTCAAGCTGTTGGAACGCTGGCTGCGCGTCGATGCCTGCCAGGGACGTTGAAGCCCGCTTCGAGGCGCTGGATGCGTTTCTGATCGAGCACCAAGGGCTGTGGCGACCACGGCCCTTTGTGCATCGGCAGTTGCCTTGGGAAACCGAGCATCCGCAACTGGCCCGATGGCTGCGTCAACGCTCGTTGTCCGACGCGGAAACCAGCCATAACCATCCCCACACCCTACCGGCGCCAGCGCCTTTTCCCTCACTGGCCCGCGAAGCCTTGCGCCTCAGTGCTGTGGATAAGTTACCGACGCAGCCCCTGCAACCCGCGGCACACCGCCTGAATGTCGACGTACCCGGGCGTAAATGGCAGCAAATCGAAGCCTTCGGCGCCGCGCTGGACTTTGCGCAAACACCCCGGCATTGGCTGGACTGGTGCGCCGGCAAGGGCCACCTCGGCCGCCGCCTGTTGCACACCGGCCAGCAACTGACCTGCCTGGAATACGACCCGGCGCTGATCGCGGCAGGCCAAGCCTTGAGCGACTACCACGGCCTGCCCGCCACCCATCGCCTGCAAGATGTCATGGCGGACGTAAGCCTAGACCCCGAGCACACCCCCGTCGCCCTGCATGCCTGCGGCGACCTGCATGTGCGCCTGCTGCAACTGGCCAGTGCCGCCGGCTGCAAGCAACTGGCCGTAGCGCCGTGCTGCTACAACCGCATCCACGCGGACGCCTACCAACCGCTGTCCGAAGCGGGCCGTGCTTCCACCTTGCAGCTGTCGGTCGACGACCTTGGCCTGCCACTCAGCGAAACCGTCACGGCCGGCAAACGCGTGCGGCTGCAGCGGGACACCTCAATGGCCCGCCGCCTGGGTTTCGATCAGTTACAACGCCAGTTACGCCACTGCGACGAGTACCTGCCCACCCCGTCCCTGCCCGCCGGTTGGCTGGACAAACCCTTCGCCGACTACTGCCAGGCGTTGGCCAGCCTCAAAGGGTTATCCACAGGTGAACAGGATTGGGCGGCGCTGGAGGCGCATGGCTGGCGACGTTTGGCCGAGGTCAGGAACCTAGAGTTGGTGCGTGGGCTGTTTCGGCGCCCACTTGAGCTGTGGCTGGTCCTGGATCGGGCACTGTTTCTGGCCGAACGTGGCTACAGGGTCGAGGTGGGCAGCTTCTGCGAAACCGCATTGACACCACGCAACTTGATGGTGCTTGCCGAGCGCGATTAAGGGGCAGGATTGTCGCACCCCGACCTGTGGATAACTCTGTTGATGGAATCTTTACAAAGCCTGTAGCCATCTACGCTACCGGCAAAAAGCCACGCTGTTCATTTTTTGTTCATACAATAAAACGCACGTAAAACAGGCAGTTGCGGCGTGTTGAGAACGGTTGCACAAAACAGCAGTTTCGTGACACCTGTACCCCACCGATTGTGCATAAGCATCTGGCGTCAAGCTTATAAACCGTGCTTTAGGCGCGCTTTTTACGGGCGATCAATAACCGGCAAAGTTCGCTGATATCGTCACCGGCCAGGCTCGGGACCGAGCTACCCAGCGGGTCGGCTGCAAAGGCCAGGGCTTCGCTGATCGCCGGATCACGGTGAACGACTTCCAACGGGTATTCGCCTCGACGCAGCTTGAAGGCATCGAGCATATCCAGGTTGAACGCCGAGTTTTCGTCCAGTTGATTGATCACAAAGTGACAACGGGGTGGGCGTTCACGCTCAAGGTGGGGCGCCAGCAGTGCGTCCAATTGATCCAGCGTGCCGAGGCAAGCGGCATTCGGTTGGGCGACCACCAGCACAATATCGGCCACGCTCAACGCCTGATGGAGATAAACGTTGTTCCCTGCGGGGGTATCGACGATCACCATATGCCCTTCACTCAGCCCCAGTGCCGACAGGCGCTGAGCCAGCCACTTCGGTTCACGGGTCAACCAACGTTGCAGGTTCTCCTTCTGTTGGGTGTCGGTGTCGCCAAAGAGGATAACCTGACATCCGGCGAACCCCGATTGCAGGATGCTCTGCCAGGGTCTGTTGAGCAGGCTGCTACGGCCCACGCCAGGTAGCTCACGATCGACACCAAAGTGCTGGTGCAAGGCATTTTGGGGATCCAGGTCCACCGCCACGACCGACTCACCCAGACGCTGCAGGCCGCTGCTCAGCGCCGTAGCCAGGGTGCTGCGGCCCACGCCACCATTGACTGACACCAACGCCACAACGGTCGGGCGCAGCGCGCTCAATGGTTCATTTTGTGGATGTTCATGGGCATAAGTCCCCTGAGCACTTAGGCGCGAACCCTCTTTGTGGTTTACCCGAGTGCCATCATCGAACGGAATGCTGCCAAAAAAGTGCAAGCGCGCATTTCTTCCCGTGGGGTCCCGGGAAACGCCCTTGCCGAACAAGGCAAATAGATCATCAGTGCGGCTCATAGCCGGAGCTCCTTAACAGCGCCATTTAAAGACGTGAAAGGTCGGCAAGGTGAGGCTTCACCGCAGGTCTTTTTGTAGGCGTCTTCGTTGCCATATTCTGTGACAGCGCTAACGAGGTGTCATTATTTTGATGAAACCCACACAACCCTTTCGGACGAGCGGAAAAAGGCCAATTTCCTGACGCATATTTACTCCAATTCAATGGCGGTGATTTCATCGTGCCATTGTTTTTTACCCAGTATCACCGCACCATTGCCGCACCTTCAATGCTGCAAGCTTGGGTAATCGCAGTGGCGTTACGCTTTAAACTCCCGCGGATTCTGTACGGTCTTGCCATCACGCTGTTGCTGGGTGGCGGCCTGCTGGGCGATTTGCTCGCCGATTGGGATTTCAGCCAGATCAGCCGCCGCGCCGAGTCGCTTTACGGGCCACTGGGCCCCGGGCGTCAGCGCATCGATGCGTGGCAACAATTGCTGTCGACGCAAAAGCAGGTAAGTGAGGCCGAGCAGCTCAAAGTAGTGAACTTGTTCTTCAACCGCCAGTTGCACTACGAGGAAGACATCGACCTGTGGCACGAGATTGATTATTGGGCGACCCCCATTCAATCCCTGTGGAAAGGCGCCGGCGATTGTGAAGACTACGCCATCGCCAAATACTTCAGCCTGCGGCATCTGGGCGTACCGGCCGAGAAGCTGCGCATAACCTACGTCAAGGCCTTGCGCCAGAACCGTGCGCATATGGTGCTGACATACTATGCAAGCCCCGAAGCCATGCCCTTGGTGCTGGACAGCCTGATGGACCCCATTCTGCCTGCCAGCCAACGTCCGGACCTGCTGCCCGTTTATGCGTTTAACGGCGAAGGGCTGTGGCTGCCGGGCGCTGCGGGCAACAAAAAAGTCGGTGATACCAAGCGCCTGTCACGCTGGCAGGACGTCTTGAAGAAAATGAGCGCAGAAGGGTTTCCGACCAGTTCGGATAATTAACAGGAGCTACGATGTCACTGTTCAAACAATTGCTGATCGCTATCTGCGTGTTCCTGGTGGTCGCGTTCAGCGGTAGCTTCATCGTCAGCCTGGAGAGTTCGCGTACCCAGTACGTCAACCAACTGCGCTCCCACGCCCAGGACGCGGCCACTGCGCTGGCACTGTCACTGACGCCGAACATCGACGACCCGGCGATGACCGAACTGATGGTCAGCTCGATCTTCGACAGTGGCTACTACGCGAGCATCCGCGTGATAGACCTGAGCAATAACCAGGTGCTGGTGGAACGTGCCGCCGAGCCGGACGCCAGCAACGTACCGGCCTGGTTCGTGAAGATGATCGGCCTGGCGCCGGCCGGCGGCGATGCCATCGTCAGCCGTGGCTGGCAGCAGGCGGCACGGGTTGAAGTGGTCAGTCACCCGATGTTTGCCCTGGCAAAACTCTGGCAAAGCGCACTGGGCAGCCTGGGTTGGCTGCTGATCTGCGGTGCCGTAAGTGCGGTACTCGGCGCGCTGTTGCTACGCCGCCAGTTGAAGCCGTTGGACTATATGGTGGAGCAGTCCCACGCCATTGCGCGTCGCGAGTTCCTCAGCCTGCCCGATCTGCCCCGTACCCCCGAATTGCGCCGCGTGGTGCAGGCCATGAACCAGATGGTGGAGAAGCTCAAGGCGTTGTTCCACGAGCAGACCGAGCGCAGCGAGAAGCTGCGGGTGGAGTCCTACCAGGACAGCCTGACCGGGCTGGCCAACCGTCGCTACTTCGAGATGCAACTGCAATCGCGGGTCAGCAACCTCGAGGAGTCCAGTTCGGGCTACCTGCTGATGTTGCGGGTCAACGATTTGAGCGGTCTCAACCAGCGCCTGGGCGGGCAGCGTACCGACCAACTGTTGCAGGCCGTCAGCCAGCAGCTGGTGCGAACCTGTGCCAAATACCCGGAAACCCAAAACCTGATCACCCGCAGTCGAGGTGGAGAGTTCGCGGTGCTTGCCCCGGGCCTGGTGCGGGACGAAGCGCTGCAACTGGCCCAGGCGCTGGAAAGCACCCTGCAAAGCCTGCACGAAACGGGCGCCACCGACCTGTCGACCGTGGCCTTCATCGGGCTGGCGCCGTACAACCCTGGCGATGCCTCGGCAGATCTGTTGATGCTGGCCGACCAGGCACTGGCCCAGGCTGAAGCCAGCGTTGGCCAAAGCTGGGTGTGCCTGGAACACCAAACCACGGGCACCACCAGCGACGACCCGCACAGCTGGCACACATTGCTCGACGACGCCCTGAACCAAGGGCGCTTCCGTTTGTTTTTCCAGCCAGTAGTAAGCAGCAGCGACACCCGACAGGTGCTGCATTACAAGGTGCTGTCCCGCCTGCTCGATAATCAGGGCCAGACCATCGCGGCCGGCCACTTCCTGCCTTGGCTGGAGCGCTTCGGCTGGACCGCGCGCCTCGATCAACTGATGCTCGACCTGGTGATCAAGCACCTGACGCAGCACACCCCAGCGGTGGCGCTGAACCTCTCGGCCGCGACCTTGAATGACCCACAGGCCCTGGAGCGGGTGTTCGAACGCCTGGCCCAGCACCCGGCTCTGGGGCCGCGCTTGACGCTGGAGATCGGTGAAGAGCAAGTGCCTGAGCAAACCCAGCTGGAGCGTCTTACCCGCCGTATGCGCAGCCTGGGGTACAGCCTCGGCCTGCAACGTTTCGGTGGCCGCTTCAGCATGATCGGCAACCTGGCGAACCTGGGCCTGGCGTACCTCAAGATCGACGGCAGCTACATCCGAGCCATCGACCAGGAAAGCCATAAGCGCTTCTTTATCGAAGCGATCCAGCGCGCCGCCCACAGCATTGACCTGCCGTTGATTGCCGAGCGAGTAGAGACCGAGGGTGAGTTACGAGTGATTCGCGAGATGGGTATTGAAGGGGTGCAAGGCCAACTGGTCGGTGAACCGGCGCCCTGGAAGTGAAGCACTGACGCATCGTGCCTCCTTGACGGGTACGCCGTGAAGGAGGTGCGTGGGCGTCAGATCAAACCGGTTTCATCGTCATTGATCAGCTCGCTCAAGCCACCCAACGCCGCCCTGGCCTGGGTACGTTCCAAAAACTTGGCCTGTGCTGCCGGCGGCAAGTCGGTGATGCTCATCACGTTCTTGGTGATCAGTACCTGGATCAAGTCATCCAGCACTCGAATCATCTCAAGGTCACTTTGCTTGAGCTGTTTGAGGCTGTTGTCGACCAGATCATCGGCAAACCACGCCTGAATCTCATGATGGTCAGCCGGCAGCGTCTCGGTGGCTTCGGCGTAGGCCTGCGCCTCGACGCGAATCAAAGCGTTGTGTTGATCGCGTTGCACGTAGAACATCAACGTTCTCCCAATAAAAAATCCCTGCAGGCGCCGCGCACGGCCCCACAGAGATTACACGCATTTTTCCGAAGCCGATGCCAACGGGGCGCCAATCTCGAAAGATTGACGCCCCGTGGGTGATCAGTCGTGGTGTTTGACGGTCAAGTCGCCACCCGCGATCAGGTTGTTGATCGCGGAGCTGCCAGCCCCCCAGTTGGCGCCATCGACTTTGATGGTGACATCAGCCGTGCCGCCACCCGACGCCGTGAACGACCCGGTGCTGCTGACGCTCAACGTCGAATTACCCGACGAGTCGGTGGTCAGCTTCAAGTAGCTGGACAAGTTGTTGTCGTTATTGCCCTGGAGCAAATCGGACAGGTCCAGCTTGTCGCCTTCGCCGTGCTTGAAGTCCGTGATGCGATCAAAGCCGCCGTTGGTGTTGGTGTCGCCTTTGAGCCACACAAAGGTATCGGCACCCGCGCCGCCGGTCAGGATGTCGTTACCCTTGCCGCCCACCAGGATGTCGTTGCCGGCACCGCCGGAGAGGGTGTCGTTGCCGCCCTGGCCGAACAGGATGTCGTTGCCGGCATTGCCGATCAGGGTGTCGCCGCCATCATTGGTGCCATAGATGTTCGACGCGTTGGCCAGTGCACCGACGTCCTGCACATGCTCAGTGATGTACTGATGCAAGGTGCGGTCATCGATCTGGTCGACGGTGGTGGACAGCTTCTCAGCGGCGAACGCCTTGAGTGCCGCACTGCCTTCCTGGCCTTTGTAGCTGATCAGGTCACCGAAGATGATGTCGTTGCCCGAACCGCCGGAAACGTTGTCGGCACCGGTATCGGCGGTGTGGCCGGTAATGGTATCCGCCAGTTTCGCGGTGTCGATGGTGCTGACCGTCTTGTCGGTATCGAAGTACTTCTGGAGCATGTCCTTATCGACGTTGTTGCCCAGGCCGATGGCTTGTACTTCAACACCGCCCGAGACCGCAGTCGTCAACGCCGTGTAAGCGGCCTTGGCGTTTTCCAGCGCGTAGTCATAACGGCCGGAGTTGCCGGCAGCGCCCGCGACGTCGAAACCACCACGGCCGTCGGACACAACATAACCTTCAAAGGTCTTGTTGCCGGACGAGTCGTACGAGTACACCTTGCCGTCCTTGTCGACGATGACCTGCGTCTGGCCATAGATCGTTGCGGTGACCGGAGTCGTCTGGCCCAGGGTGTAGGTGTAGCCGTTGACCTTGTTGTCAAAGGTAACGTTGGACCCCCACCAGGAGCTGGTATACCCCAGGCTGATGTTGTCATACGTGGCGTTGTAGACATTCGGCTCACCATCGGTAATGAAATACGTCAGGTTTTTTGCACCGGCGTTGCTGGTGGCGTCACTGCTCTTGAACCAGGCCGTCGCCGCGTTGAAGGCATCCTGGTAGTTGGTCACGTCGCTCGGGTTGGAGGCCATATTATTCAACACGGCCTGCAAGGCAGCCTTGGCGGCAGCCTGGTCGGCCAGGTTGACCGACACTTGGGATTCAACCTTGGTATCGAAGTCGACCAGCAGCACTTTCACCACACCCGACCCCGTCAGCTTGGCGTTGGCGATCAAGGTATCGAAAATGCTGGAGAGCTGGGTTTTGATCGACGACATCGCACTCGACCCGATACTGCCCGAGGTGTCGACGATAAACGCGATGTTGTAGTTGCTGCCCGGGGTGGTGATACCGCCCTTGTCGCCGACCACGATGTTGTTGGCCGAGCTGGAGCCCAGGTCGATGGTATCCGCCGCCGCACCGCCTTCCGTGACAGGGGTGTAGACCTGGGGCTTGACCGTGATGGTCGTCGTCGCCACTGACGAACTCAGGCTGTTGCTGCCTTCATTGTCAGTCACGGCGATGTCGATGGTGCGGTCACCAATGGCCGGGTACTTGCTGGTGCTGGAATACTGGAACGACTCGAGCAGCGCCTTGTAGGTCGCAGCATCCGCCACACCCGACAGGGTCAGCACGATCTTGCCGCTGACGTCGGTGCCGACGCTGGTCACGGTGACGCCTTTGTAGGTACCGCCCACTGCCACCAGGTTGGAGCTGAGCACGTCACCCGAACTGGCGTTTTTCAGGGTGATGGTCGCACTTTGCATCTGGGTGCTGTCGACGTCAGCGATGGCCACATTGCCGGTAATCGCAACGCCGTTGGTGCCGCGTTCGGTGTACGAGGTGCTGAAGCCAGTGGCAACAGAGCCGTCGACGGTGCTGAGGTCCAGGGTTGGCGCGTCATTGACCGCAGTGACCACGATGCTCACTTTGCCAGTGGTCACCGCTTCAACGCCGGTGCTCAACTCTTTGGCCGTCGCTTTCACGGTCAGATCAAAACTGGCGGTGGAGTCCTTGAACGGTGTAACCGTCAGGGTTTTCAGGTTCCAGGTGCTGACATCGTACAGCGTGGTTGCGCCAGTCGAGGTGATGCTGTGCCCCGTGGTGCCGTCGGTAATCACGGTGCCTGCCGGCAAGCCGCTGATTTCCACCTTGTGGGATTCCGAACCGTCGTTGTCGACAAACGTGGTGGTAATCGGCGCGACCTTGATGGCGGTGTCTTCCGGCCCACGGTTGTAGACGTAGCCGGTGTAATAGCCTTCACCGTTGACCACGTGGCTGTCACCGAGGACCGCACCGGCCGCTTTCAACGCGTCCACGCTGGTGTAGGTCTGCACGCCGCTGTTGCCCAGCGACATCGACGGGCCATTGTTGATCGACACATTGACGTCGTAGTTGCCCGCGCCAGCCTGGTTGTAGTGGTAGATATCGAGGGTGTAATAGCCCGACTCGGTCGGCGTATAGGCCGTCCCGGTAATCGCGCTGCCCTTGCTCCAGGTCTCGCTGGCGACCAACTTGCCGCCTACAGTGATTGCCAGGCTGTCATCGGCCGTACCGGTGAAGGTGTAGCTCTTGCCGGCTTCCAGGTAGATCAGGCCAGAGACCTTGGTCGCGGTGCCATCCGCCACGTTACTGTTGCTGACACTGCTGGTCACGCCCGTAGAGACAGCGCTCGCAGCGGTCTTGGCGTCGATCACCTTGATCAGGTCACTGGAGTTGACCACACCGTTACCGTTGGTCCCCAAATCAGTGCGCAGGGTGCCGCCGGTCCAGGTTTGAATGGTCAAGCCTGTCGGCACAGCGCCGAATGCGCCGACCGTCACGACCGGAACGTCCGTCACCGGGTGGATATCCACAGTGATGGTCTTGGTGTCGCTGTAGGAGTTGCCATCGGTAGCCTGGAACTTCAGCTGGGTGTAATCGCCTTGCATGTTACCCACGCCGGTGCCGCCGAAGCTGTTGTCGCCCGACTCGTTGGCTGCCGGGGTGTAACGCACATTGTGGTTATCGAAGTCAGCCTGGCTGAACGACTTGCCCGCCGAGGTATCGGTCTTCAGATCGTTGGTGGTGAGTTTGACCCACGTGCCGTTGACGTTGTACTCGATGGCGCCGGCAGGCAGGCTGGTGAACACCACTTTCGGGTTAGCGGAGTCTTCATCCTTGACGCCGAAGGTGGCCCAGGTCAGTTCGACCGAGGTGTCTTCGTTGCTCTGGATGTAGCCGTTGCTGGCGGTTGGAGTGTCGTCGACCAAAATCACGGTCGGCTGCCCGGTGCTGTGGGAGTTCAGCCCTTCAGGGTCGGTGACGGTCAGGTCGATCTTCGGCAGTTGATTGCCGGCGTTGACGAAGTCCGCGCCCTTCTGGGTCAGCACAATGTTGTTACCGGACAGGCTGTAGTAGCCGTCTACGTTGCTGTTGCCGGTGAAAGTGATCGTCAGACCCGCGCGCGGCGTTTCTTCGTCGGAGGCCGTGAAGGTACCGGCGACAGTGCCCGCTTTAGCAGCGTTCTCATCGAGGGTATTGGCCGCGATGCTGATCACCGGCACATCGTTGTGCAGGATGACAGTCGGCTGCCCAGTGCTGTGAGAGTTCAAGCCTTCAGGGTCGGTGACAGTCAGGTCGATCTTCGGCAGTTGATTGCCGGCGTTAACGAAGTCGGCGCCCTTCTGGGTCAACACAACGTTGTTGCCGGACAGGCTGTAGTAGCCGTCTACGTTGCTGTTGCCGGTAAAGGAAACAGTCAGGCCCTCGCGTGGTGTTTCTTCATCGGTCGCGGTGAAGCGGCCAGCGACGGTGCCCGCAGTAGCGGAGTTCTCGTCGATGGTGACTGGCGCGACGCTGATGACCGGCACGTCGTTGTGCAGGATGACGGTCGGCTGCCCAGTGCTGTGAGAGTTCAAGCCTTCAGGGTCGGTGACAGTCAGGTCGATCTTCGGCAGTTGGTTGCCGGCGTTGACGAAGTCCGCGCCCTTCTGGGTCAGCACAATGTTGTTACCGGACAGGCTGTAGTAACCGTCTACGTTGCTGTTGCCGGTGAAGGTGATTGTCAGACCCGCGCGCGGCGTTTCTTCGTCGGAGGCCGTGAAGGTACCGGCGACAGTGCCCGCCTTAGCGGCGTTCTCATCGAGGGTATTGGCCGCGATGGTGATCACCGGGATGTCGTTGTGCAGGGTGACGGTCGGCTGGCCAGTGCTGTGAGAGTTCAAGCCTTCAGGGTCGGTGACAGTCAGGTCGATCTTCGGCAGTTGATTGCCGGCGTTGACGAAGTCAGCACCTTTTTGCGTCAGTACAACGTTGTTGCCAGACAGACTGTAGTAACCGTCTACGTTGCTGTTGCCGGTGAAGGTGATCGTCAGACCCGCGCGCGGCGTTTCTTCGTCGGAGGCCGTGAAGGTACCGGCGACAGTGCCCGCCTTAGCGGCGTTCTCATCGAGGGTATTGGCCGCGATGGTGATCACCGGGATGTCGTTGTGCAGAGTGACCGTCGGCTGGCCGGTGCCGTTGGAACTGGCGCCATCAGGGTCGGTGACGGTCAGGTCGATTTTCGGCAGTTGATTGCCGGCGTTAACGAAGTCGGCGCCCTTCTGGGTCAACACAACGTTGTTGCCGGACAGGCTGTAGTAGCCATCCACGTTGCTGTTTCCAGTAAAGGAAACAGTCAAACCTTCGCGTGGGGTTTCTTCGTCAGTCGCAGTGAAGCGGCCAGCGACGGTACCCGCAGTAGCAGAGTTCTCGTCGATGGTGACTGGCGCGACGCTGATGACCGGCACGTCGTTATGCAAGGTGACAGTCGGTTGACCAGTGCCATTGGAGCTGAGCCCCTCAGGATCGGTAACCGTCAGGTCGATCTTCGGCAGTTGATTGCCAGCGTTAACGAAGTCGGCACCTTTTTGCGTCAGTACAACGTTATTGCCGGACAGGCTGTAGTAGCCATCCACATTGCTGTTTCCAGTAAAGGAAACAGTCAAACCTTCGCGTGGTGTTTCTTCATCAGTCGCAGTGAAGCGGCCAGCGACGGTGCCCGCAGTAGCAGAGTTCTCATCGATGGTGACTGGCGCGACGCTGATCACCGGCACATCGTTATGCAAGGTGACAGTAGGCTGACCAGTGCCATTGGAGCTAAGCCCCTCTGGATCGGTAACCGTCAGATCAATCTTCGGCAGTTGATTGCCGGCGTTAACGAAATCAGCACCTTTTTGCGTCAGTACAACGTTGTTGCCGGACAGGCTGTAGTAACCGTCTACGTTGCTGTTGCCGGTGAAGGAAACAGTCAAACCTTCGCGTGGCGTTT
>NZ_MBDT01000028.1:0-5379 GCF_001702295.1 Pseudomonas sp. S3E12 | reverse complement strand
TCAAACCTTCGCGTGGCGTTTCTTCATCAGTCGCAGTGAAGCGGCCAGCGACGGTGCCCGCTGTAGCAGAGTTCTCGTCGATGGTGACGGGCGCAACGCTGATCACCGGCACGTCGTTATGCAGCGTGACCGTCGGCTGACCAGTGCCATTGGAGCTGAGCCCCTCTGGATCGGTAACCGTCAGATCAATCTTCGGCAGTTGATTGCCGGCGTTAACGAAGTCAGCGCCCTTCTGCGTCAGTACAACGTTGTTGCCGGACAGGCTGTAGTAACCGTCTACGTTGCTGTTGCCGGTGAAGGAAACAGTCAAACCTTCGCGTGGCGTTTCTTCATCAGTCGCAGTGAAGCGGCCAGCGACGGTGCCCGCTGTAGCAGAGTTCTCGTCGATGGTGACGGGCGCGACACTGATCAGCGGCACGTCGTTTACCAACGTCACATCCGGCGTGGCAGTAGCGTGCGAGCTGCCTTTATCGGCATCGATCACGGTCAGATCAATCGCAGGCAGCTTATTACCCGCGTTGACGAAGTTTGCACCCGCCAGGGTCAACACCACGGCATTGCCAAGAAGGGTGTAGTAGCCATCTTTGTTGCTGTCGCCGGTGAAGCCGACTTTCAGCTCAGCAACCGGTGTCTCGACATCGCTGACGGTAAAGTGACCGGCAACGGTGCCTTCAGCCACGGCACCTTCCTGCAGCGGGTTCGCCACGACATCTATGACGGGCAGATCGTTGACCGCAATCACATTGATCGGCAGCGTGATCGACTTGGAAACCGCAGCAGCATCGCCATCCTGCGCAGTGGCGGTCACCGTGAGGTTCACCAGGCCATTGGCGTTTTGCGCCGGGGTGAAGACCAGAGTGGCCTTGTCCCACAGGCTGATGTCGACACTGTGAACGTCAGCGCTGGCAGTAAACGTATGACCCGTTTTGCCATCGGTGATGGTCGCGCCTTCCGGAATACCGCTGATTTCCAGCTTGAGCGTCTCCGAGCCATCCTTGTCGGTGGCGTAAGCGTCGATGGCCGACAATTTGATGGCGTGGTCTTCCAGGCCGGTGTTCAGCACCTGGGTGACGCTGATGTTGTCCAACACGCCGCCGAGGGAGTTGTTGGTCTCGCCGGCCGGGGCCTTGAATTCAAGCTTGGCATCACCGTCAGCGGTGACCGGCACCACGAAGGTGTAGGTCTTCATGCCAACGACGGTGGTGTCCAGGGTGCCGACTTTGACGCCGCCCCAGAACACGTCGATGACCGAATTGGTCTCAGCCCCGGCGCGCGGGGAGTAGTCCACCGAAATGCTGTACGCCGTGCCGCTTTCGGCCTTGATGATGGTGTACAGGCTGGCGTCGTCGCCGGCATTTTTCTCGAGTTCGATGACCTGGCTGTTGCCTGGGGTTTCTACGCCATAAATGCTGCTTTGGCCGATTTCGACTTTGCCGTCGCTATTACCGGTCAACCATTGGGTGGCTGGAGTGGCGCCGTTGCCGGCCGCATTGTTGGCATCGCCGACAGCGACGGTGCTCCACGAACCGTTGAGGTGCGCGCTGTCGAAGTTGATCGAGGTGACGGTACCGCCACCGAGCAGGTTCAGGTACGGCGCGTCGGTGACCGGAGCGATCGTCACTGGGGCAGTGGTTTCAGCGCTGGCTTTACCGCCATTGTCGACCGCCGTGAAGGTGACCGACGTTGTGCCGCTCCAGTCAGCAGTCGGGGAGAAGTAGACCGCCGCCTTGCCATCGGCACCCGCGGGTACCGAATCGCCGACTTTGAGTTCGGTTGTCAGGCTGGCGTCACTGTACAGCTTGCCGTTATCCGGCAACGTCTTGATGACGAAGTTGGCGACGGTGCCGTCCACATCAGCGCCGCTCAGGACGATCTTGGCCGCATGGTCTTCGTCAGCGCCTGCAGAGGCAGCCGATGCCGTCGGGGCGTCGTTGAACAGCTCGACGGTGACCTTGCCAGTGGCGCTGGCGGTTTCCGGCGGCTCACGGTCGAGGTTACCGCCACCGTTATCGGTGACGTCGATAGTGACAGTGCGATCAGTGCCAACCGGATTGTTACCCGGGGCCTGGAAGGTGATCGCTTCAACCAGCTTGATGAAGTCGGCAGCGCTGCTACCGGCTGGCGAGTTGCTGGTCAGGGTGTAGATGATTTTTCCATCGGCGGCGCTGCCGCTTTCGGTGATGGTGATACCGGCAATGGCGAGCGCCTTGAGCACGTCGGCATTGCTGAGCAGGTCACCGGACACCAGATGATCAACAGTGACCACCACTTTGCTGAAGGTTTTGTTGTCTACGTCTGTGATGCTCAGGTTGTCGACCAGTGCCACCGCCGCTTTTTGCTCGACAAACGTGGTGCTGTCAAAACTGACCACCGGTTTATCGTTGACCGGAACCACGTAGACCACGGAGGTCACCGGCGCCGAGTCCGAATGGCCGTCGTTCACGGTGATGGTCAGGTTGCGATTGGCCGGGCTCGGGTCTTCGCTTTCGCTGGCGAAGTGCACAGAACGCAGGACTTCCTGGTATTCAGCCTTCGTGGCTTCGCCGGACAGGGTCAGTACGCCAGTGCCCTTGTCATAGTTGACGGTGATTTTGGTGTTGCTGACATCTGCGATCAGTACGTCGTCGGTCAAGTGATTGACCAGCGTAACTTTGGCGCTTTTCAGGGTGTCGCTGTCGACGTCGGTGATGGTCAGGTTCGCGGCAACGTAGCCGCCTGGCTTGCCTTCGATGTAGGTGTCGCCAAATGCGTTGGTCGAACCGTTACCCAATACCGGGGCGTCATCGACCGCCGTGACCACGATGCTGATTTTGCCGGTCGTGACTTCTTCAACGTTGGTGCTCAACTCTTTGGCCGTAGCCGTCACGGTCAGGTCGAAACTGGCCGTGGAATCCTTGAACGGTGTAACGGTCAGGGTGCTCAGGTTCCAGGTGCTCACGTCGTACAGCGTGTTCGCGCCGGTCGAGACGATGCTATGGCCCGTGGTGCCATCGGTGAGTACGGCACCTTCCGGCAAGCCGCTGATTTCAACCTTATGGGCTTCCGAGCCGTCGTTGTCGACAAACGTGGCAGTAATCGGCGCGATCTTGATCGCGGTGTCTTCCAGGCCGTGGTTGTAGACGTTGCCGGTGTAATAGCCTTCGCCATTCACCACATGGCTGTCACCGAGCACCATGCCGGCGGCTTCCAATGCTGCTGCACTGGTGTAGGTCTGCACACCGCTGCTGCCCAGCGACACCGACGGGCCGTTGTTGATCGACACGTTGACGTCGTAGTTGCCCGGACCGTTCTGGTTGTAGTGGTAGATGTCGAGGGTGTAATAACCCGACTCGGTCGGCGTATAGGACGACCCGCCAATCCCGTTGCCCTGGCTCCAGGTCTCGGAAGCGACCAGCTTCCCGCCCACGGTGATTGCCAGGCTATCGTCGGCAGTACCGGTGAAGGTGTAGCTCTGACCGGCTTCCAGGTAAACCAGGCCCGACACTTTGGTCGCGGTGCCTTCGGCCACATTCCCGTTGCTCACATTGCTGGTCACACCTGTGGAGGCTGCGCTATCAGCGGTTTGGGCGTTGATCACCTTAATCAGGGTGCTGGACTCGGTGACGCCTTGGCCATTGGTGCCCAAGGCAACTGGCAGGTTGCTGCCGGTCCAGGTTTGAATGGTCAAACCGGTTGGCACTTGGCCGATGTTCAGGATCGGCACATCCGTCACCGGGTGGATATCCACGGTGATGGTTTTGGTCTCGCTGTAGGAGTTGCCGTCAGTCGCCTGGAACTTCAGCTCGGTGTAATCGCCTTGCTTGTTACCCACGCCGGTGCCGCCGAAGCTGTTGTCGCCCGACTCATTGGCCGCCGGGCTGTAACGCACGTCGTGGTTATCGAAGTCAGCCTGGGTGAAGGCCTTGCCCGGCGAGGTGTCGGTTTTCAGATCGGCCGTGGTGAGCTTGACCCACTCACCGTTGACTTTGTATTCGATGGAACCGGCAGGCAGGCTGGTGAACACCACTGCCGGACTCGTGGAATCCTCATCGTGTACGCCAAAAGTCCCCCAGGTCAGCTCGATTGGGGTGTCTTCGTTGCTCTCGATATGGTTATCGGCGGCGGTTGGGGTGTCGTCGACCAGGGTGACGGTTGGTTGACCGGTGCCGTTGGAGCTGGCGCCTTCTGGGTCGGTGACGGTCAGATCGATTTTCGGCAGTTGATTGCCGGCGTTGACGAAGTCGGCACCTTTTTGAGTCAGTACAACGTTATTGCCGGACAGGCTGTAGTAGCCGTCTGCGTTGCTGTTGCCGGTGAAGGAGACAGTCAGGCCTTCGCGTGGGGTTTCTTCGTCGGTCGCGGTGAAGCGGCCAGCGACGGTGCCCGCAGTAGCGGAGTTTTCATCGATAGTTTCCGGGGCGACACTGATGACCGGCACATCGTTGTGCAGAGTGACAGTTGGTTGACCGGTGCCGTTGGAGTTCAGGCCTTCTGGATCAGTGACGGTCAGATCGATTTTCGGCAGTTGATTGCCGGCGTTAACGAAGTCGGCGCCTTTTTGAGTCAGTACAACGTTATTGCCGGACAGGCTGTAGTAGCCATCAGCATTGCTGTTACCCGTGAAGGAGACGGTCAGGCCTTCGCGTGGGGTTTCTTCGTCGGTCGCAGTGAAGCGGCCAGCGACGGTGCCCGCTGTAGCGGAGTTTTCATCGATGGTTTCTGGGGAAACGCTGATGACCGGCACATCGTTGTGCAGAGTAACGGTCGGCTGGCCAGTGCCGTTGGAGTTCAGGCCTTCTGGGTCAGTGACAGTCAGGTCAATCTTCGGCAGTTGATTGCCGGCGTTAACGAAGTCAGCGCCCTTCTGGGTCAGCACGACGTTGTTATCAACGATGGCGTAGTAGCCGTCGGCATTGCTGTTGCCGGTGAAGGAGACAGTCAGGCCTTCGCGTGGGGTTTCTTCGTCGGTTGCGGTGAAGCGGCCAGCGACGGTGCCCGCTGTAGCGGAGTTTTCATCGATGGTTTCTGGGGAAACGCTGATGACCGGCACGTCGTTATGCAGGGTAACGGTCGGTTGGCCGGTGCCGTTGGAGTTCAGGCCTTCAGGATCAGTGACGGTCAGGTCGATCTTCGGCAGTTGATTGCCGGCGTTAACGAAGTCAGCGCCCTTCTGAGTCAGCACGACGTTGTTATCAACGATGGCGTAGTAGCCGTCGGCATTGCTGCTGCCGGTGAAGGAGACAGTCAAACCTTCGCGTGGGGTTTCTTCATCAGTCGCGGTGAAGCGGCCAGCGACGGTGCCCGCTGTAGCGGAGTTTTCATCGATGGTTTCCGGGGAAACGCTGATGACCGGCACGTCGTTATGCAGGGTAACGGTCGGTTGGCCGGTGCCGTTGGAGT
>NZ_MBDT01000027.1:0-502 GCF_001702295.1 Pseudomonas sp. S3E12 | reverse complement strand
GGGTAACGGTCGGTTGGCCGGTGCCGTTGGAGTTCAGGCCTTCAGGATCAGTGACGGTCAGGTCGATCTTCGGCAGTTGATTGCCGGCGTTAACAAAGTCAGCGCCCTTCTGAGTCAGCACGACGTTGTTATCAACGATGGCGTAGTAGCCGTCGGCATTGCTGCTGCCGGTGAAAGAGACAGTCAGGCCTTCGCGTGGGGTTTCTTCGTCGGTCGCGGTGAAGCGACCTGCGACGGTGCCCGCAGTAGCGGAGTTTTCATCGATGGTTTCCGGGGAAACGCTGATGACCGGCACGTCGTTATGCAGGGTAACGGTCGGTTGGCCGGTGCCGTTGGAGTTCAGGCCTTCAGGGTCAGTGACGGTCAGGTCAATCTTCGGCAGTTGATTGCCGGCGTTAACAAAGTCAGCGCCCTTCTGCGTCAGTACAACGTTGTTGCCGGAGAGGCTGTAGTAACCGTCTACGTTGCTGTTGCCGGTGAAGGAGACAGTCAGACCTTCGCG
>NZ_MBDT01000026.1:0-457 GCF_001702295.1 Pseudomonas sp. S3E12 | reverse complement strand
GTTTCTTCGTCGGTCGCGGTGAAGCGGCCAGCGACGGTGCCCGCTGTGGCGGAGTTCTCATCAATGGTTTCTGGGGAAACGCTGATGACCGGCACGTCGTTGTGCAGGGTGACGGTCGACTGGCCGGTGCCATTAGAGCTGGCGCCCTCTGGGTCAGTGACGGTCAGGTCAATCTTCGGCAGTTGATTGCCAGCGTTAACAAAGTCCGCGCCCTTCTGGGTCAGCACGACGTTGTTATCAACGATGGCGTAGTAGCCGTCTGCGTTGCTGTTGCCGGTGAAGGAAACAGTCAGGCCTTCGCGTGGCGTTTCTTCGTCGGTCGCGGTGAAGCGGCCAGCGACGGTGCCCGCAGTGGCGGAGTTCTCATCAATGGTTTCTGGGGAAACGCTGATGACCGGCACGTCGTTGTGCAGGGTGACAGTTGGTTGACCGGTGCCGTTGGAGTTCAGGCCTTCAG
>NZ_MBDT01000025.1:0-1380 GCF_001702295.1 Pseudomonas sp. S3E12 | reverse complement strand
TTTCTTCGTCGGTCGCGGTGAAGCGGCCAGCGACGGTGCCCGCTGTGGCGGAGTTCTCATCAATGGTTTCTGGGGAAACGCTGATGACCGGCACATCGTTATGCAGAGTGACAGTTGGTTGACCGGTGCCATTAGAGCTGGCGCCTTCTGGGTCAGTGACGGTCAGATCGATCTTCGGCAGTTGATTGCCGGCGTTAACGAAGTCCGCGCCCTTCTGGGTCAGTACAACGTTGTTGCCAGACAGGCTGTAGTAGCCGTCTGCGTTGCTGTTGCCGGTGAAGGAGACAGTCAAACCTTCGCGTGGGGTTTCTTCATCGGTCGCGGTGAAGCGGCCAGCGACGGTGCCCGCCGTAGCGGAGTTCTCATCGATGGTTTCTGGCGCGACGCTGATCACTGGCACGTCGTTGTGAAGAGTAACGGTTGGCTGGCCAGTGCCGTTGGAGTTCAGGCCTTCAGGGTCAGTGACGGTCAGATCGATCTTCGGCAGTTGATTGCCGGCGTTAACAAAATCCGCGCCCTTCTGGGTCAGCACAACGTTGTTATCAACGATGGCGTAGTAGCCATCTGCGTTGCTGCTGCCGGTGAAGGAAACAGTCAAACCTTCGCGTGGCGTTTCTTCATCAGTCGCGGTGAAGCGGCCAGCGACGGTGCCCGCCGTAGCGGAGTTTTCATCGATGGTTTCTGGGGAAACGCTGATGACCGGCACATCGTTGTGCAGAGTGACGGTCGGCTGGCCGGTGCCATTAGAGCTGGCGCCTTCTGGATCAGTAACGGTCAGGTCAATCTTCGGCAGTTGATTGCCGGCGTTAACGAAGTCAGCGCCCTTCTGGGTCAACACGACGCTGTTATCAACGATGGCGTAGTAGCCGTCGGCATTGCTGTTGCCGGTGAAGGAAACAGTCAGGCCTTCGCGTGGGGTTTCTTCGTCCGTAGCGGTGAAGCGGCCAGCGACGGTGCCCGCCGTAGCGGAGTTTTCATCGATGGTTTCTGGGGAAACGCTGATGACCGGCACATCGTTGTGCAGAGTAACGGTCGGCTGGCCGGTGCCGTTGGAGTTCAGGCCTTCTGGGTCAGTGACAGTCAGGTCAATCTTCGGCAGTTGATTGCCGGCGTTAACGAAGTCAGCACCCTTCTGGGTCAGCACGACGTTGTTATCAACGATGGCGTAGTAGCCGTCTGCGTTGCTGTTGCCGGTGAAGGAAACAGTCAGGCCTTCGCGTGGTGTTTCTTCATCGGTCGCGGTGAAGCGACCTGCGACGGTGCCCGCAGTAGCGGAGTTTTCATCGATGGTTTCTGGCGCGACACTGATGACCGGCACGTCGTTATGCAAGGTAACGGTTGGCTGGCCGGTGCCGTTGGAGCTGGCGCCTTCTGGATCAG
>NZ_MBDT01000024.1:0-303 GCF_001702295.1 Pseudomonas sp. S3E12 | reverse complement strand
CGGTCAGGTCAATCTTCGGCAGTTGATTGCCGGCGTTAACGAAGTCAGCGCCCTTCTGTGTCAGCACGACGTTGTTATCAACGATGGCGTAGTAGCCGTCTGCGTTGCTGTTGCCGGTGAAGGAGACGGTCAGGCCTTCGCGTGGTGTTTCTTCGTCGGTCGCAGTGAAGCGGCCAGCGACGGTGCCCGCAGTAGCGGAGTTTTCATCAATGGTTTCTGGCGCGACACTGATGACCGGCACGTCGTTATGCAAGGTAACGGTTGGCTGGCCGGTGCCGTTGGAGCTGGCGCCTTCTGGATCAG
>NZ_MBDT01000023.1:0-1755 GCF_001702295.1 Pseudomonas sp. S3E12 | reverse complement strand
ACTCCAACGGCACCGGCCAACCGACCGTTACCCTGCATAACGACGTGCCGGTCATCAGCGTTTCCCCGGAAACCATCGATGAAAACTCCGCTACAGCGGGCACCGTCGCTGGCCGCTTCACCGCGACTGATGAAGAAACCCCACGCGAAGGTTTGACTGTCTCCTTCACCGGCAGCAGCAATGCCGACGGCTACTACGCCATCGTTGATAACAACGTCGTGCTGACTCAGAAGGGCGCTGACTTCGTTAACGCCGGCAATCAACTGCCGAAGATTGACCTGACCGTCACTGACCCAGAAGGCCTGAACTCCAACGGCACTGGCCAGCCGACCGTCACTTTGCACAACGATGTTCCGGTGATCGCCATTGCGCCAGAAACTATCGATGAAAACTCCGCTACTGCGGGCACCGTCGCAGGCCGCTTCACCGCTACGGACGAAGAAACCCCACGCGAAGGCCTGACTGTTTCCTTCACCGGCAACAGCAATTCCGACGGCTACTACGCCATCGTTGATAACAACGTCGTGCTGACCCAGAAGGGCGCGGATTTTGTTAACGCCGGCAATCAACTGCCGAAGATTGACCTGACCGTCACTGACCCAGAAGGCGCCAGCTCCAACGGCACCGGCCAACCGACCGTTACCCTGCATAACGACGTGCCGGTCATCAGCGTTTCCCCGGAAACCATCGATGAGAACTCCGCTACGGCGGGTACTGTCGCTGGCCGCTTCACTGCGACCGATGAAGAAACCCCACGCGAAGGCCTGACTGTTTCCTTCACCGGCAGCAGCAACGCAGATGGCTACTACGCCATCGTTGATAACAACGTTGTGCTGACCCAGAAGGGCGCGGATTTTGTTAATGCCGGCAATCAACTGCCGAAGATTGACCTGACCGTCACTGACCCAGAAGGCCTGAACTCCAACGGCACTGGCCAGCCGACCGTCACTTTGCACAACGATGTTCCGGTGATCGCCATTGCGCCAGAAACTATCGATGAAAACTCCGCTACTGCGGGCACCGTCGCAGGTCGCTTCACCGCGACCGATGAAGAAACACCACGCGAAGGCCTGACTGTCTCCTTCACCGGCAACAGCAACGCGGATGGCTACTACAGCCTTTCCGGCAACAACGTTGTACTGACCCAGAAGGGTGCCGACTTCGTTAACGCCGGCAATCAACTGCCGAAGATCGATCTGACCGTCACTGACCCTGAAGGCCTGAACTCCAACGGCACTGGCCAGCCGACTGTTACTCTGCACAACGACGTGCCGGTCATCAGCGTTTCCCCGGAAACCATCGATGAAAACTCCGCCACTGCGGGCACCGTTGCTGGCCGCTTCACCGCGACCGATGAAGAAACCCCACGCGAAGGCCTGACCGTCTCCTTCACGGGTAACAGCAATGCTGATGGCTACTACAGCCTGTCCGGCAACAACGTTGTACTGACGCAAAAAGGTGCTGACTTCGTTAACGCCGGCAATCAACTGCCGAAGATTGACCTGACCGTCACTGACCCTGAAGGCCTGAACTCCAACGGCACTGGCCAGCCGACTGTTACTCTGCACAACGATGTGCCAGTGATCAGCGTCGCGCCAGAAACCATTGATGAAAACTCTGCCACAGCGGGCACCGTCGCTGGCCGCTTCACTGCGACCGACGAAGAAACACCACGCGAAGGCCTGACTGTTTCCTTCACCGGCAACAGCAACGCAGACGGCTACTACGCCATCGTTGATAACAACGTCGTGCTGA